>CAMOJW010000065.1 GCA_946617225.1 uncultured Lachnospiraceae bacterium | reverse complement strand
GGAACCGGCCCCCCAGGCGCCCAGACCCGCACACAGGCCGAAAATGGCTGCCAGCAGTACTGCAAACACCGCCTTGCCGCCGGATCTCTTCCGGGTACCGTCAGCTCTGCCTGCGGATCCGCGTCCCGCACCGCTTCCCGCATGCGGGTCCTCCTCATAGCGGAGACTTCCGGTAAAGCCGCGCCGGCTATGTGTGCTGTCAAGATCCTCATAGCTGCCCGCGGAATAAGTATAACTGCCGTTGCCGGTCACGGGATCGGCAGCTCTCCCGGGCTGCTCTGCGGTCCTCTCCGGTCCTGCCGCTGTCTCCGCTGCAGGCTCCGATACGGGGGCTTGGTACTCCTCTGTAAGATCTGCCTCTTCGTCAAACAGGCCCGCACCGGGCATGCTGAAATCTTCCGGTCTCCTCCAGCTGTCGAACTGATCGTTCTCAGGGGTCTCATTTCTCTCGTCTGTCATGATGAACCTTCCTTTCTCAAAACGGGACGGCCGTCCGCCAGGGTCAAGCCCGCGGAGCCGTCCCGTTTCCCTGTCACTGGGAACAGTATAGAGAGAAAATGTGTTCATTCTGTGATAAAACTCTGAGGAAAAAGTGAAGATTCCCGTCGCAGATCTCAGTCATCCTCGATGAGCCACAGCTCCAGATAGTCGAAATCCACAGCCTCCACAAAGGCATCCCTCGTGAATCTGCACCGCGCGTGCCTCTGAAAATCACGAACAGTGGCATCCAGCCACAGAGGGACGGCCAGGTCCAGACGCCTGCAGCCCTCCTCCAGGGAGTTGAGCACTTTGTGCGTCCGGGTGTCGGTCCCGGCATCCTCCACCACGGTGTCCCGGAGCAGATGATTGTCGCGGAATTCTCTGATCCACATCCTGAACATACGGATAACCTCCCCTTATGACCGGTCCTGCGGAGCCGCAGGACGATACAGAAGAGACAGAGTCACAGAACGATGCCGTTCTTCAGGCACAGGGCCCGGGCGGATTCCACGGAATCCACGCCGGTGGGGTTCTTGATGGGAGCAAACTCCTTCTCCCTGACCACCTCGAAGGGCAGGCAGGTGCTGAGTTCGCGCACCATATCCACCACCAGCTGTTCGAATTTGACGCCGCAGGGTGCCTCGGGATGAACGGGATCGCCGTTCTGATCGATGTGGTCGATCTTTTTCTCCACTACGTGGACGGGAAGGATCTCGTCCACGATCCGCTCCAGTTCGGACTCCCGGAACAGATAATTCATGATCACGCCGAAATTGTACGCGGGCTCGCCCTTCTCATTGTTGGCTGCCAGCAGTTCGGGCGTCATGTCATAATACTCCACCACGGACGGCCTGCCGTCTTCCAGGCAGATGGCGCCCACCTTCTCCTCGCGGAAAGCCTTGCGCACCACCTTGGCACCGGCCGCACAGCCGCTCTGGATGGTAGCTCCCACGAAACAGGGATCACAGATGCGCTGCAGCACATTGTCCACGGCAAAGATATTCAGCCACTCGATGCCCTCTGCGTGCAGGACATCCAGGAGGCCCGCCTTCTTCATGGACTGGAACCAGCCGCCGTTTCCGTTGGGAGAGGTGCAGATGCGGTCCCTGGCCTCCAGATAGACCCTGCCGTCCGGATCGGCGGCAGGCGCCATCTCCTGGATGAAATAACGGATGCGGTCGGCGGGATAACCGAAGCACTCGTGCTCCTTCATGAACTGCACGGTCTTGTCGTTGTTCTTCTCACTGGTCATGATGAACAGCGGGACGGGGACACCGGCCAGATCGGTCACTTCCGTGAGGTTCTCGATCAGTCTCTGCATGATGTAGACGGGATGCGTGATCCCGATGTCATACATGCACTTGGGGTCGGAGGATCCCAGGCGGGTGCCCATGCCGCCGGCGAGCAGCACCGCGGCTACCTTGCCGGCCCGGATGGCTTCCAGGCCTGCCTGTGTGAACTCCTCTCTGCGGGCCTCGATCTCGGGCAGTTCCATGGCGCCCAGCGGTGTGATCTTTCCAAAAGAGAGGCCCTGGTGCGGGTCCTTCACATACCGGAGGATCGAAAAATCAGTGGCGTCGATCTGGGCCAGCAGTGCCTCCTGCTGTGCCTCGGAGAGCTCCCCGTAGAAGCGCAGGAGATGTTCCTGTCCGTATTGTTCCAGTTCGGTCCTTGCCTGTTCGTATGTCATCTCTTCCCTCCGCGGCGGGGTCTTCTGCCTTCCTGTTCACGCGCTGCCCGGTCGTTGAAATATGCCTGCTGGCTGCGGATCAGCTCCTCATCGTCAAAATAGTCGATCCGCATGGCGTGCCTGACCTCCGAGAGGGTCCCGGCCGCCTTGTTCTCAGCCGTCTCGCTGCCTTTTCTGAGGACTTCGTACACATAGGCGATGTCCTTCTCGTACTCAGCTCTGCGTTTGCGGATGGGTTCCAGCGTCTCCTGGAGCACGTTGTTCAGGAACTTCTTGACCTTCACGTCGCCGAGTCCGCCCCTGCGGTAGTGGGCCTTGAGTTCCTCCAGATCCTGGTACTCCGGCAAATACTCCTCAAAATGTCCCTTGTTGCTGAAAGCGTCCAGATAGGTGAAGACGGTGTTGCCCTCGATCTTGCCGGGATCCGAGATCTGCAGGTGCCCGGGATCCGTGAACATGCTCATGACCTTTTTCTTCACGGTGGCGGCATCGTCGGAGAGATAGATGCAGTTGCCGAGGGATTTGCTCATCTTGGCCTGGCCGTCGGTGCCGGGCAGGCGCATGCTGGCTTCGTTCTCGGGAAGCAGGATCTCCGGCTCCACCAGCGTGTCGCCGTACACGAAGTTGAACTTGCGGACGATCTCCCTCGTCTGCTCGATCATGGGCTCCTGGTCCTCGCCGACCGGAACGGTGGTCGCCTTGAAGGCCGTGATATCCGCCGCCTGGCTGATGGGATACGTGAAAAAGCCCACCGGGATACTGTTCTCGAAATTCCGCATCTGGATCTCGCTCTTGACGGTGGGATTGCGCTGCAGTCTCGCCACTGTCACCAGATTCATGTAGTAGAAGGAGAGTTCGGTCAGTTCCGGGATCTGCGACTGGATGAAGAGGCTGGACCTCGCGGGATCCAGGCCTGCCGCCAGGTAATCCAGGGCCACTTCCACGATGTTGTCCCGCACTTTGCCGGGATTCTCCATATTGTCCGTGAGGGCCTGGGCATCCGCGATCATGATGTAGATCTCGTCAAAATCGCCCGTGTTCTGCAGCTGCACTCTCCTGCGCAGCGATCCCACGTAATGCCCGATGTGCAGTCTGCCTGTGGGCCTGTCGCCCGTAAGAATGATCTTGGCCATAATAGTATACCGTCCCTTTTCCGCCTGTCTGCGCCCGCGATCCCGGGACCTCTGTGTGTCCGGAGACCCGTGCGCCTCATGATACCTGTTTTATAAGCTTAACACCGCCGCGCGCATCAGACAAGCCGCTGTGCCCTGGCGATGAGTCTGCCCTTCTTCGTATTGCCCCCGGTGCCCAGGTAGATGAACTTGCCCAGGCCGCGTACGCTGATCCTCTCCCCCGGACGGGGGACGTAGGAGGCGCTCCTGACCAGCCGGCCTCCGGCATAGACCAGTTCCCTGTCTATGTGCTCTTTAGCGGCCGAACGGGACAGATGGAAGACCATGCCCACCAGGGAGTCGATCCTCTCGGAAGCGATGCTTCCCGTGACGTCCTCCCTCCTCTGTACCGCACTGCATGCGGTGAGGGGGACCTTCTCCGCGTGGACGGACGTGTGGCGCACCTGTGTGAGATCGCCCGCGATCGTATCCGCCAGATCGCTGAGTACGAACAGGAAAGCTTCCGTCTCCCCCGGCAGGATATCGCCGGTCACCTCCCGGGTGATCCCCAGGTGCATCAGTGCCCCCAGATAATCCCTGTGTCCGGGATGATCCGTAAACCTGGCGCTGCGCGGTCTCACCCGCAGACAGCTGATCACGCTCTCCGGGTCAAAAGCCTCCGCCTCCATCCAGGAGGGCAGGAAGACCAGGACACGTCTGTCCGCCTCCGGATACCCTCCGGCAAACAGATATTCCCGCTCCGGGATGTCCCGGCTGCGCAGCAGCTGCATGGCCTGCGACTGCTCCTCCAGAGACAGGAATCCTGTCCGGGTCAGGTGATCTCCCGCCCGGGTCCTTGCGGCCAGGTCAGTGATCCTGCCCTCCAGTCTGTCCCTGTCATCCATGACGCTGCCCTCTTCCTTTTTGACTGACACTGCGATAAAATGTGAGAGGATCCGCGATTCTGTTCCACACGGCTGAAACCGCCGGATCCTATCTCCCCGTCAGCGGACCCAGATCTTTACACCCGGCCGCAGCAACAGCTGAAAGGGATAGAAATGATCTCTCTATATCTCAGCCGCCTCCGTTCCCTGCGCATCGAAGCAGGGCTCTCGCAAAAGGACGTCGCCGACCGTCTGCATGTCTCTCAGCGCACCTACTCGGACTACGAGAACGGCAACGTACGCATCCACACCGACAAGATCGCCCGGCTGGCGGTCCTGTACGGTGTCAGCGTCGACTATCTCTGCGGTCTGACCGATGTCAGGACGCCCTATCCGCCCAGCAGCTGACGGACCCTATTCTTCAGGGGCAGTCTGGAGGGCCGCTTTCATCATCAGGGCGCACTCGATCCTCTTTTTGAACAGTTTACATCCATACGGATAGATCCCCCGGATATCTCCGGAGGCGTGATAAGCATTGGCTGCACAGCCGCCGGAACAGTACAGTCTGGCCCAGCAGTCCGCGCATTCCGGCCTGGCATAGACATTGCACAGCTTGAAGGTGTCCCTCACATCTGTCGCTGTCACGCCGTCCCACACATTGCCCAGCAGGAACTGTCTGTCCCCCACGAACTGGTGGCAGGGATAGAGCTCTCCTCCGGCTGTCACCGCCATGTATTCCGTCCCGCTGCCGCAGCCCGTAACCCGCTTGTAGATGCAGGGGCCGTGCGTGAGATCGATCATGTAGTGATAGAAGGTGATGGGCCTCCCCTCCCGCTCCCTGCGGATCATGTCCACGGCCAGTTTCTCATACTGTTCGAACAGGACCGGAAGGTCCTCCTCTGTCAGGGCGGACGGGCTGGAGGGATCCGTGACCACCGGCTCCATGCTCAGCTCCGTGAAGCCGAGATCATCCGCCATGTGGAAGATGTCCTCGGTAAAATCCGTGTTGAAATGGGTGAAAGTGCCCCGCATGTAATACCCGCGTCCCTGTCTGGCATCCACCATCCTGCGGAATTTGGGCACGATCGTGTCATAACTGCCCCGGCCGCTGCGATCCACACGGAAACGGTCATTGACCTCTCTGCGTCCGTCCAGGCTGAGGACTACGTTGTGACACTCACGATTGGCCCATTCGATCACTTCGTCCGTGATGCCCACGCCGTTGGTGGTCAGGGTGAAGCGGAAATTCTTGTTCTTCTCCTTCTCGATGCTCCTGGCGTAGGCAGTGAGCTGTTTGATCACCTCAAAATTCAGCAGCGGCTCGCCGCCAAAGAAGTCTACCTCCAGGTTCCTGCGCATTCCCGAATTCTCCACCAGGAAATCCAGCGCCCGTTTGCCGGTCTCAAAGCTCATGAGGCCCTTCTCCCCGTGGAAATCCCCCTGGGAGGCAAAACAGTAGGAGCAGTTGAGGTTGCAGGTGTGCGCCACCAGCAGGCACAGGGCCTTGATGACGGTATGTCTCTGCTTCAGGTCGAAGCGGGTGTCCCTGTACAGATCCTCCGTGAACAGCTTCTCATCCCTGATCAGTGCGTCGATGTCGTCAAAGAGCTCTTCGATCTCCTCCGGGGACATCTGCGGGGCTCCGCAGGCAGCCAGTCTCTCCGGAAGCAGTGCGGCGGCCTCTTCTCTCGTCCTGCCGCCGTCCAGAAGGACTATGGCCTCATAGGCCGCGTCATCGGTCACATGGATACTTCCGCTGTAAACATCCAGAATGATATTGTAGCCGTTCAGTCTGTACGGATGGATCATCGCGCCTCCCTGTCATGAAACGAGGCTGCCGCGGTTGCGACAGCCCCGTCTTACTGTTTCCGATCTGAAATGAGCGGATCACTCAGCCTTCTCACACTGCTGGTTGGCAATGCCGCAGCTGGTCTTGCAGGCGCTCTGGCAGGAGGTCTGGCACTCGCCGCAGCCGCCGTTCTCGGCGCTCTTCTTCATGTCACGGGTCTCAAGGGTCTGGATATGTTTCATGGCTGTACCTCTTTCTGTTAACCTTCGGTTTCCTCCCCATGATACATAGAGGGGGCGACTTTTGTCAAGATGCACAGGCGTCTCCCGGGCCCGGAAACGCTGCAGTGCAGAACGATCCCCGACGACTCCTCTCCGTCGATCAGACGAAGGATCTCCTCCGTGATCCTCTCACCGGGCGCCAGGAGCGGGATCCCCGGGGGATAGGCGTACACGTACTCCCCGCAGACGGCGCCTGCGGCCTCTCCCCGGGGGACACATGCGGAGGGCATAAGGACCGCCTCCCCGGGGCGCAAAACGACTTCGGGCCGGGGATACACGGGCCGGGAACTGTCATCGGACCGGAGATCGTCGCATCGGAGACCGTCAGGCCGGGAAGTGCTCGCGGACTCCGCCGCCTGCGTCAGCTCCTCATCCAGGAGGCACAGGGACTGCGCGAGCCCGGAATAAGCCTCCTCCCCGTCCCCGCAGCCGGACATGAGCAGCACAGTGTCCGCCTGCGCCATCTCGGCTTCCATCCCGAACCTTGCGTGCAGGATCTCCTTCAGCTGCGGTCCGGTGAGCCCTGTTCCTCTGCAGGAGACGAGGATCTTGCCCGGATCGAAGGCGCAGATCTCCGGATGCATTTCCGCGCGGTCACGCCCGTGACACAGGATCCGGAGACGCTTCAGAGACGCCGTCTGCCGGTCCAGGATGGCCAGACCTTCTGACCATCGCCGGAACAGCTCGTCACCGCGCTCCTCCAGAAGCCGCGTCACGGCATCCAGCGCCCCCATCATGGGGTAGGAGGGGGAACTCGTCTCAAATACATCCAGCTGCCTGCCGATCTCCCGCTCCGAGACGCAGGGCAGCGCTTCTCTGCCCAGGTGCAGGAGGGCCGTCTGGGTAGGGGCCGGCAGCGTCTTGTGGACGCTCTGTACCACCACATCCGCCCCCAGGTGCAGGGCGCTGGCGGGAAAACCGGGAAACAGCCCCAGATGCGCCCCGTGGGCCTCATCCACGAAAAGCGGCACTCCTGCGGTGTGACACACGTCGGCGATCCCGCGGATATCGGAGAGGACGCCCTCGTAGGTGGGACTTGTGATCACCACCGCGCGGCAGTCCGGCACTTCCCGCAGTGCCTCCTCCACCTGCTGCGGCGTGACTGATCCCCAGATCCCGTATTCCCCTATGCGGGGAGGCATCAGCCAGTTTGGCAGCAGCATCCCCAGTTCCACCGCGTGGCGCACGGACCTGTGACAATTGGCAGCGGCGATGATCCTGCTCCCCGCGGGGGCCAGCCCCCTGACCGCCGCAAGGATACCGGCCGTGGATCCGCCCACCAGGTACCATGTCCTGCGGCTGCCCCACAGGGATGCCGTCCTGTCCATGGCCCGCTGAAGGATCCCCGAGGCATCGTGGAGGTCATCCGCCCCCTCGATCTCCGTCAGATCCAGGGCGTACCAGTCCTCCAGGGCCGGGTGAGGCACCAGCCTGCGCTTGTGCGCGGGCATATGAAAGGGATAGCACTCGCCCCCCAGCGCACCGATCTCATCGAGAAGCATCACACGTACCTCCTCATCCGGTCGAGAAGCATCACACCATCCTCCGTATCCGGCTGTCCGGATCTGCCATCTCTCTTCACGCTGCATAGAAATAACGAACTGCCGCATCAGGCTCCTCCACAGATCTGTCAGAATAAGCGCGGTGGTTGCATAAACATTCCGAAGAGGGCCTTTCGGAAACGCCGGTACTTCATTTTTCCAAGCCACAGGCGCCGGAAAAATGTTAGTACCGCTGCGTTTCTGATTGAGCGGGAGCGAGCCCTCGAGGAATGGTTTATGCAATTATCAACTTATTGCGACAGTACCTGCCATGAGCCTGCTGCGACAGCTTAGTACTGTTTCTGTGTCAGTTCCGTTATCAAAGCTGAGACGTGCAGTGAGGGCATCTCGTCGCCTCAATGCTGATCTCGCTCTTGCAGTAAGGGCACATCTTGGTGGTGGGAGCCGCTTCTGCCTCTTCCTCAGGCTTCTTGACGATTTCCTGCATCTTGTTCACGGCCTTGATGATGCTGAACAGCACGAAGGCGATGATCAGGAAATTGATGATGGCAGTGATGAACTTGCCGATCCCGAGGCTGGCCTCTCCGCCCAGGGAGATGACGATCTTGTCAAAATTCATTCCGCCGAAAATGCCCAGCAGAGGACTGATGATATCCTCAACGAGAGAAGTCACGATCGCGGAAAATGCGCCGCCGATGATCACGCCGACGGCCATGTCCATGACGTTGCCGCGCGCGATGAACTTCTTAAACTCTTCCATAAAACCCTTCATTGTGTACCTCCTTGTGAAATGATTGAGATTTTTCAAAAACCTATTGTAGCAGATTTCCGGATTTACACAATGCACAGGTTTATATTTTTTTTATTTTTGTGGTTCCGCGGCCAGGTCCCTCACCGCCTCCATCGTCCTCTCATAGGCGGACTCCAGTGCCGGCATATCTTCCATGGCCCGTTCCCGGTCCGACGCCCGCAGGGCTTCCGTCACCGCGGACGCCGCCTCATAGAGGGCCGTCATCCGCAGCGTCATGGCCACGCCCTTCAGCGAATGTGCGGCGCGAAAGGCATGTTCCGTGTCCTCTGCCTCCATAGCGGCTCTGAGATCCCGGTAGCTGGGATCGCCGGCCAGCCGGATGACGAAGCGGCGTATGCGGCTGTCATCCCTGTAAGCCTCCAGGGCCGCGGCATAATCGCCTCCGGCCTGTTCATAGCATTGTTGCACTCTGTTCATCGTACCTCCTGCCGGGATAAAAGACTTCTCTCAATACAGTCCGGAAATATCCGCGCTGCGCTTCTGCACTCCCTCGGAAGGCTGATAGTCCTGCGTGCCGAACATCCAGGCGTGCAGGGCAGTCACTTCACTCGACAGAGTGTCCGGGACGATGCAGGACTGTCCATCGATAGTGGCAAAAACGCGCCCGTCCTCCCTGGGAAAACCCATGGTCTCAGAGACCGACAGGCTGGCCAGTTTGGTCAGCAGCTCCGTCATCTCCTTGTCGGACAGGGAGGTGGTGACTTCCTTCTTGAGAGCGGTGAGCACTCTGTAGAGCTGCAGGGGGTTGGCTTTGGCTGCCTTCTGCGCCGTGAGCTGCAGGACCGTCCGCTGCCTCTGGGCTCTCTTGAAATCGTCCCCGGCCGTGTACCGGATCCGGCAGTAGGCAGTCGCCTGGATGCCGTTGAGTTTCTGTTTCCCGGCGCCGGAGACCGGCGTATTGGCTGTTCCCAGCTCCTTGCTCATATCGCGGACGTACATGTTGATGTATTCCGCTTCCTCCTCCGTGATCTCCAGCTCGATCCCGCCGAGGGCATCGATGGCGTCAGCCAGACCTTCGAATCCGATGGTCACAAAATCCGTGATGTTCAGATCCAGGTTGTCGTTGAGCATGGCGACGGCCTGGGAAGGTCCTCCGTAGGCATAGGCGGCATTGCACTTGGTGTAATAGCCGTCGCCCACGTCCAGGACCGTGTCCCGGAAGACAGACACTACCTTCGTCTCCCCGGTCTTCCTGTGGATGGACATGATCATGATGGAATCGCTGCGGTTGTTGCCCTCCAACAGGTCCTTGTCCCGGGAATCCACACCGAACAGGGCTATGTTCATGTAGTCGTTCATGGCTGCATCCGGCTTAAATGCCGTATTCGACGCCGTATCCGACCCCGTATCGGCGGGCGTTTCCTGAACAGCCGCCTCAGCTTCCGGTACCGGGATCTCGGGGCCGCTGTAGCGCGGTATGCCGTGCACCGCATATAGAAGCAGGCCCACGCCCGCTGCTGCCAGCAGCACCATCAGAGAGGCCAGCAGCTGCAGCAGAGGGTGTTTCTTCCTTCCCCTCTTCCTGCGCCTCCTGCCCGCATTGCTGCTCCTGCCGGAGGCTGCTCTTCCGGTGTTTCCTCTGCCAGAGGCTGCCCTGCCGGAGTTCCCTCTGCCGGCAGTCTTCACGGCCGCGGATCTCCGTCCGCCCGCCTCTGTCTCCTGAGCGCGGACAGCTTTTCTGCCCTCTTTCGTGGACCGCAGTTCCCTGCGGAGCACATATTCTTCATAGGCCTGCTCCTCCGCAGGAGTCATGCCTTTATCGTTCCTTTCAGTCATTCTGTTCCTCCCCGCCTGTCAGGCGTTTTCAGAACTATAGCACAGGATCCCGCAAAAAACACCCGACTCCTCCGTTTTTTCACAGATTCTTAACAAGATTCCTTGACAACCCCTTCTGTCCTTCCTATAATACTTTATGGCTTTAAAGCGTTTATGCGTTTAAGCGTTTAAGTGCTGAAGTTCCGTTTTTTCTTTATTTACCGTACCACAGAGAGGAGTTTTCAATGTTTATCAAAGTGCTGTTGTTGCTGGTCTTTTTCTCCGTCATGGTGGGCGTGGGCTTCTATTCCCGCCGCAACGCCACCGATGTCAACGGTTTTGTCCTGGGCGGCCGCAGTGTGGGTCCCTGGCTCACCGCCTTCGCTTACGGAACCAGCTATTTCTCCTCTGTGGTATTTGTCGGTTATGCAGGCCAGTTCGGCTGGAAATACGGCCTCTCCTCCACGTGGATCGGCCTGGGCAATGCTTTTATCGGCTCGCTGCTGGCGTGGCTCGTGCTGGGCCGCCGGACCCGCGTCATGACCCAGAAGCTGGACTCCCGCACAATGCCCGATTTCTTTGGCAAGCGTTTTCAGTCCAGGAACCTGCAGATCGTGGGCAGCCTGATCTCCTTCATCTTCCTGATTCCCTACACGGCCTCCATCTATAACGGCCTCTCCAGGCTGTTCGGCATGGCCTTCAATATCCCTTACAGTGTCTGTCTGGTGGTCATGGCTGCGCTGACCGGCGTCTACGTCATCGCCGGAGGATACACAGCTACAGCCCTCAACGACTTCATCCAGGGCATCATCATGCTCATCGGTATCTGCGCCGTCATCGGCGCGGTCCTGTCCGGCCAGGGCGGGTTCCTGAACGCGATCCATGAACTGTCCCTGATCAGTGCCGATGACATCGCCGTTCCTGCCCTGCAGGGATCTTCGGGCCTGTTCACCGCTTTCTTCGGCCCCGATCCTCTGAACCTGCTGGGCGTCGTGATCCTGACCTCCCTGGGCACCTG
>CAMOJW010000064.1 GCA_946617225.1 uncultured Lachnospiraceae bacterium | reverse complement strand
GCGAAAGCGGGCCCCTCGGAACTGTTTATGCATGAAAAAAGTATAATGCGACAGCTCCCCTTTCATTTTTGGGGTGCGCCGGCCGTCACGTCTTGTTTTCCGGGTTTGCCAGTGCTAATATGGGTTAGAAGTGGCTAATACAGACTACAGGGAAAGGCACAGGCATGTTCGTTCAGGTCAGGGACCTTGTCAAAAACTATGGCGAAGGAGACAGCCGCACGCAGGTCCTCAGGGGGATCAGCACAGAGATCCGTGAGGGGACGATGTGCGCGATCAAGGGACCCAGCGGGAGCGGCAAGTCGACTTTTTTGAACTGCATCGGCGGGCTGGAGACGCCGGACAGCGGAAGCATCGTCATCGACGGGCAGGAGATCGTCGGCCTGGATCCGATGGAGCTCTCCGAGTACCGGCGGGACAGACTGGGATTCGTCTTCCAGTTCTACAATCTGGTGCCGGATCTGACGATCCGGGAGAATATCGAGGTCTGCCGGTATCTCACGGACAGGCCGCTGGACATGGATGAGCTGATGAAAACGCTGGGCATCTATGAGCAGAGGGACAAGTTTCCGTCCCAGCTCTCCGGCGGCCAGCAGCAGCGCACGGCCATCGCGCGGGCCCTGGTCAAGAATCCGGCGCTGCTGCTGTGCGATGAACCCACCGGCGCCCTGGATTCCCAGACTTCGCGGGGGATTCTGACCCTTTTGGAAACTGTCAACAGGCTCTACGGCACCACGATCCTGATCGTCACGCACAACAACGCGATCCCGCAGATGGTGCACAGGGTGATCGAGATCCGCGACGGGCAGATCAGCCGGGAATATGACAACGAGACACTCATTCCGGCTGCGCAGCTGCAGGATCTGTGACCGGAGGGAGCCGTCGATGCAGAGAATACTATTACACAGGATCCCGAGAGATCTGCGGAAGAATGCTTTCCGCTATGCCGCGCTGGGCCTTCTGGTCATCCTGGCCGTCTACATGGTCGTCAGCCTGATCTGCAGCGCCGAGTCGATCATCCGGGGCGTGCACGCCCATGCGGAGCAGGATCTGGTGGAGGACGGGCAGTTCGAGACGTTCGTACAGCTGACGGAGGAGCAGGAGGGACAGATCCGGGCGGCAGGCGTCATTCTGGAAGCGCAGTTTTACATGGACTATCCCGCACACACTTCCGGGGAGATGCGGGAGGACAGTCAGGCGCAGGAAGATGAACAGACACAGGAGGAGAGCCAGACGCGGCTCAGGATCTTCCGGGTGAGAAAAGATGTGGATCTCCTGGAATTCGTGCACGGTACGGAACCGGTACAAAATGGAGAGATCGCCCTGGAGAGACGTTTTGCCGAAGTGAACGGACTGGAGGTCGGGGACCGGATCTCGGCGGGAGGAGCAGAGCTCACAGTTACGGGGATCTGTACGACCCCGGATTACGACAATCCGCTGGAGAACATGGCGAACAATTCCATCGACAGCGAGCATTTCGGGCCCGCCTTCGTGACGGAAGAGCAGTACGAGGAGCTGAAGGCATCCGGTACTGCGCTGCGTTCCGAGACTTTTCTCTATGCCTTCCGTCTGCCGGAAGGAGGAGCGGACACCCACGAACTCCGGGCTCTCCTGGAGTCTTTCCCTTTTGACGCGGATCAGGTGAAGGATCCGTATTTCCAGGCCTACCGGAAGGAACAGCTGGGTGATGCCCGGACGCTGCGGGACATGCTCGACTCGCCGCTGTTTTCCGGGGAGCGCTACGACGACATGCGCGACATGCTCGAGCCGGACATCCACAACCTGCAGAGCTATGTCGACGCGGAGGACAATATCCGCATCGGCGGCTCCGCCGGGGACATGTATGTCAATCTTTACTCCTCGCTTGTCGCCGGCGTCATCATCATCGCCCTGTTCGCATATGTGCTGGCGGTCTTTACGATGCACCAGATCGACGATGAGTCAGCGGTCATCGGTGCGTTGTATTCCATGGGTGTCACGAGGCGTGACCTGACGGTCCACTACGCGATCCTGCCCACCCTGATCACGGCTATCGCAGGCATCGTGGGAACGGTCGCCGGTTTTGCCCCTTTTGGTGCACAGTACCAGATGATGGACTCCTACAATTACTACTCGGTGCCTGAGATAGCCCCGATGGTCCTGCCCTACATCGTCGCCTACGGGACCGTCATGCCGCCTCTGATCGCGGCTGCGGTCAATATCCTGGTGGTCAGGAAGCAGCTGTCCCGGACGGCTCTCTCCCTGCTGCGCCATGAGCGGAAAGTGCGCCGCCTGAAGACGCTGCATCTGAGGCATATGGGCTTCATCGGCCGGTTCCGCATCCGGCAGATGCTGCGGGAGTCGCAGGGCGTGCTGACGGTCCTGGCCGGGCTGTACATCACGCTGATGCTCGTCTTCATCGGGCTGGACTGCGACGTCATGTGCCGCCATCTGCAGAAAAACTGTGCGGAGGATACGCGTTTCGCCTACATGTACCTCTACAAGTATCCGGACAAAATAGCCCCTGAGGGCGGAGAGACCGCCTATGCTCTGGGGCTGCACAAGGAACGCTTCGGATATGATTTTGACGTGACGCTTCTGGGGATCGATCCGGGGACAAAATACTTCGATGCCCACGTGCACACAGATCACAACGCTCAGAGGGTCGTCTCGATCTCCTCGGCCATGGCCCAGAAATACGGCCTTTCCGTGGGGGGCGAGGTGACGCTGGTGGACGAGGAAAACAACCGCCTGTATGCCTTTGAGGTCGGCGAGATCGTGCAGTATGCGCCCGCCTTCTACGTGTTCATGGATATCGACGCCATGCGGGACATGATGGGAGAGAAGGACGACTATTATAACGTGGTCTTCTCGGACAGTCCGCTTCCGATCGATCCGGGACGGCGAGATCCGCAGACTTTACGTGAGCGGCAGCATCCTCATGGTCGCCGCGGGAACGGTCCTGATCATCCCGCTGGCCAAAAAGTCCATCGACGCCCTCTACCCTCTGTTCATCTCCAACGTGGGATGCGCCATGGACCTGCCGATGCCGTGGTGGTATTTTGCCCTGATCTATGCAGTCATCCTCGTGCTGTGTATCCTGATCACGTTCCTGATGAACAGGCGGATCGGAAAGGTGAGCCCGGCGGAGGTGCTCAAGAACAGGGAGTGAATAATAGCATAGAAGAACACCCGGATGCCGGAAACGGTACCCGGGTGTTTTCGGTTAGGCCTGCCGCAGGGCTGTCCCTGTGTGATCCCCTGTGCTGTCTTACAGTTCTTCCGGTCTCTTCAGCACAGCGCCTTTATCAGCTGAAGTCACGAGGGCGCTATAGCGGTCGAGGGCAGAGGTGCGTTCCTTGCGGATGTGCCTGACTTCCGAGAGCCTTCTCCGGATCTCCTCGTCGGGAACACAGAGGGTGAGAGTGCGGTTCGGGATGTCGATGATGATCTTGTCGCCGTCCTGCACAGCCGCGATGGGGCCGCCCGCAGCCGCCTCCGGGGAGACGTGCCCGATGCAGGGACCGCGGGAGGAGCCGGAGAACCGGCCGTCCGTGACCAGCGCGCACATCTCGTCCATGCCGCGGCCTACGATCAGGCTCGTGACCATGTGCATCTCGCGCATGCCGGGGCCGCCCTTGGGCCCTTCATAAGTGAGCACAAGGATATCTCCCTGCCGGATCTGATCGCCCGAGACCGCCGCGCAGGCCTCCTCCATGGAGTGGAAGACCCTCGCCCGGCCTTCAAAGTAATACATGGACTCCTTCACGCCGCTCTTTTTGATGACAGCGCCGTCGGGTGCGAGGTTCCCGTGCAGGATGCAGAGACCGCCCTCGGGCTTCTTCGGAGCGGAGAGAGGGAAGATGACGTCATTTTCCACCAGCGGGGTGTCCGCCAGGTTCTCGCCCACGGTCCTGCCGGTCACGGTGAGGACATCTGTGTCCAGTTTTGATTCGATCGCCTTCATGACCGCCGGGATGCCTCCGCACTCCTCCAGGTCCAGAAGCGGGTGCGCGCCGGAGGGTTTGATGTTGCAGAGGTAGGGGACCTCGCGGCTGATCTCGTCAAAATCCGCGATAGTGACATCCAGGTCCGCCTCATGTGCGATAGCCGGGATGTGAAGCGTGGAGTTGGTGGACGCGCCCATGGCCATGCCGACGGCGATGGCATTGCGCAGGCACTCCCGGGTCATGATCTTCCGGGGCGTCAGGTCCTCCTCGATCATCTGCACGATCCGCCGGCCGGACTGTTTGGCGATGCGGGCCTTTTTGGCGCTCACTGCGTGAGCCAGGCCGCAGCCCGGCAGGGCCATGCCCAGGATCTCCGTGAAGCAGCTCATGGTATTGGCGGTCCCCAGCATGGAGCAGGTGCCGGCGCCGGGCAGGGCGCATTTCTCCGCTTCCATGAGCTCCTCGACTGTCATTTTGCCCGTCTGCGTGCGGCCGATCAGCTCGCGCATGTCGGTGAGGGTCAGCGTCATGTCTTTGTACCTGCCGGGCATCATGGGCCCGCCGGGGACAAAGATCGCGGGAATATTCAGCCGCATCGCCGCCATCAGCATGCCGGGGACGATCTTGTCGCAGCCGGGCATCATCACCATGGCGTCGAACTGGTGCGCCTCGATCATGCACTCGATGGAATCCGCGATGATCTCACGGCTCATCAGGGAGTATTTCATGCCCTTGTGCCCCTGGCAGATGCCGTCGCACACGGCGATCGTGTTGAATTCTCTGGGAATGCCGCCCGCCTCGTAGATGCCCTGCTTCACGTATTCCGCCAGCTGGCGCAGGTGCATGTGGCCGGGGACCATGTCGGTGAAGGAATTCACCACGGCGATCATCGGTTTCTTCAGGTCCTCCGTCTCCAGGCCGGTGCTGTAGAGGAGCGACCGGTGTGCCGACCGCTCGATCCCGTTGGTCAGGATGCCGCTTCTGTAGTCCTTGAAATGCATTGGGTCTTTCGTGCTGTTCATAGAATTCTGTCCTTTCTGAAATGCTCGCCCGGAGCCTGCCCCTTCCCTTTCAGGATCCTGTCCGGATGCGGCAGACAACCGGGAGAGTCTCCCTTTTGGTGCAGATCTGTGCGTTTATCCCGCTGATCTCAGTATAAACGGTGTGTCCGGAAAGAGAAAACAGTTTCCTGAACGTGCAGAGAAGGATCCTCTGCGCAGTTGCTTTGTAAGGCCTCGCCTGTTAGGCCCGGACATCGTATAATGGACAGTAGAAAATCAATTTGCCGGGGATCGATCTGCGAGGAGGACGGAAGATGGCACATCCGCAGAACGGGCGTCTGCTGCTGCAGACGGGAACGATGGACTATATACGCTTTGGCAGCGGGGAGAGGACGATGGTCCTGCTCCCCGGGGTGGGCGACGGCCTGAAAACGGTAAAAGGCATGGCAGTCCCGTTTGCGCTGCTCTACCGAGAACTTGCGAAGGATTTCACGGTATATTCGTTCAGCCGCGGCAACGCGCTGTCGGAGGGAACGACGACCCGGGACATGGCGGCGGAACTGTCGGAGGCGATGGACATGCTGGGCCTGTCTGACGCAGCTGTCGTCGGTGTCTCCCAGGGCGGGATGATCGCCGAATGGCTGGCGATCGATCACCCGGAGAAGGTCAGCCGTCTGGTCCTCGTGGTCACGACGGCCCGGTCGAATCCTACGCTACAGGCCTGTATCGACCGCTGGTCGGAGATGGCGCGGAAAGGGGACTACCAGGGGATCATGCTGGACACGGCGGAACGGTCCTACTCTCCGAAGAGAGTGCGGCAGGCGCGGCTGACGTACCGGCTGCTCGGAAGTGTCGGCAAGCCGGAGAGTTTTGAGCGTTTTCTCATCGAAGCACGGTCCTGTGTGACGCATGATGCGTGGGAACAGCTGGCCGGGATCAGCTGCCCGACTCTGGTCATCGGAGGCACCGACGACCGGATCGCGACCGGGCAGGCGTCGGAGGAGATCGCCGAGAGGATCCCCGGCGCGCAGCTGCACATGTACGAGGGGTTGGGGCATGGCCTGTATGAGGAGGCTAAGGATTTCGAGGATCGCGTGGCGGCTTTCTGCCGGTAGGCGTTACAATAAATGAGAAGGGAACTGCCGGTATGACGGTCGCGGAGATGACTCCAAGACCACTAAACCGGCGGATCTTTCAGAAATAAGGAAAACCGCCGGTATGACGGTTGTGGAAGGGTCTCCAGGACCACTAAACCGGCGGATCTTTCAGAAATAAGGAAAACCGCCGGTATGACGGTCGTGGAGGGGGTTCCAAGACCATTAAACCGGCGAATCATTCGGAAATATGGAAGCCTGTCGGTGATTCGATCAGCGTATGGCAATAATTCAGATATTCCTGTACGTCTCCAGGATGTGCCGGTACAGTGTCCTCTCCGCCGGCGCCATGGAGTGGGTGCTGAGAGAAGCCAGGCCGATGATGCGCGCCGCGTCCGGGCTGACGGGGTAGCGGCGGACATTGTAGGGGATGTCCCGCATGACCAGTTCCGGCATGAGACAGATACCGAAACCGGCCTCCACCATTACGACCGTGGACAGGTCGTCGACGACGTGGTAGCGGGTCTGGATGTCCAGGTGGTTCTCGCGCAGGAAGATCTGGATGTCCGCGTCCGTGGACTCCCGCTGGACGACGAAGTGGAGCTTCTCCATCTCGGGGACAGTCATCACGTCGCCGGGGAGCTCCTTGACGAAATCGGCCGGCACGATGCACAGCAGCGGATCCCGGTAGAAGGGCTCGATGAACAGGTCGCCGGCGCTGGAGGTGGAGAGGAATCCGAAATCGACGATCCCGTTCCGGATCCAGTAGGAGACGTCCTCGTAGGTCCCCTGGAAGATCTCGATCTCGATCGCCGGGTACTCGCGGGCAAAAGACTGCAGGATCTGCGGGATCCAGGAGGTGCATACGCTGGAGAACACGCCCACCTTGACAGTGCCCTGCTGCAGGCCGTTGATCTCCGCGATCGCCTGCTGCAGGCTCTCGTCGCTGTTGAGCACCGCGTTGACATAGGGGAGCAGACTCTCGCCGTAGCTGGTCATCGTGACGCCCGTCTTTTTGCGGGTGAAGATGCTGAAGCCGAGCTCTTTTTCCATGGAGGAGACAGCATGGCTGATCGCGGACGGGGTGAGCCCCAGCACGTCCGCGGCCTTGTGGTAGCTGCCCGCCTCGGCGACGGTCTTAAAGATCTGGTACGTGAGCAGAGTCATAAGTCACCTCACAAGTATGGAAGGAAACAAGACGCAATAAGGAACGGCAGATCATAATGGTCAGGATAAACTGACATGGGAAAAAGGACACCGCACGCCTCTGACGGCTGCGGTGTCCTTATTATTTCATGTTCTGGAGCATCTGTACAGAAGGTCCTCCCAACGTTTGTCGACTTCCTCCTGGAACCTGCCGATCAGCTCCTCGTTCCCGGGCTTGAACAGGTGTTTGAAGCGGCCCTGCGGACGCAGGAAGTCCTCGATCGGGAGTTTGTTCTTCGGCTGGTAGTTCAGGATCCATTTGCCCTCCACGACCTCGAAGAGGGGCCAGTAGCAGGTCTCCACGGCCAGGCGGCAGATCTCCATGATCCGGCTCGTCTCGTAGCGCCAGCCTCTGGGGCAGGGCGTCATGATGTTCAGGAAGGCGGGTCCTTCGGTGTAGATCGCGGTCTCCGCCTTGCGGTGCAGGTCGCGGAAGTCCCGTGTAAAGGTGGTCTGGGCCACGTAGGGCACGTAGTGCTCCGCGATGATCGCGCTGAGGTCCTTGCGGTACTGCACTTTGCCGGCGGAGACTTTGCCTGCCGGGGTGGTGGTGGTGTCCGCGTACATGGGCGTCGCCGAGGACCTCTGGATCCCGGTGTTCATGTAGGCACCATTGTCGTAGCAGACATAGACCATGTCGTGCCCGCGCTCCATGGCGCCGGAGAGGGACTGGAAGCCGATGTCGTAAGTGCCGCCGTCACCGCCGAAGGTGATGAATTTGAACTGTTCCCCTTCTCCGAGCTTACCGCGCCGTTTCAGGACCTTGTAAGCCGTCTCCACGCCGCTCAGGGTGGCGCCGGCATTCTCGAAGGCGTTGTGGATGTAGCTGTCCTCCCAGGCGGTGTAGGGGTACATATAGGAGGAGACCTCGAGACATCCGGTCGCATTGCCGATCACCGCCCGGTCCCCCTCGTGGAGACCGCGCAGTACGGCGCGCACACCGATCGTGGCACCGCAGCCCGCGCACATCCTGTGGCCGGGTGCCAGGCGCTCGGGCCTGTTCATCATGGTCTTGAGACTGTAATTGTTGTTCATGGCTGTATTTCCCTGCTATATACTGCCGCGGGCCGGTATCCTGCCGGCGCCCGCAGGCCTTTGTATCTGCGATCCGGCGGTCTCACGACCGCAGGCCGATATACTTGTGATCCGGAGGCAGGACCTTTCCGTCCGCGACGTCCCTGAGCTCGTCCACGATCCCGAAGACGTGTTCCACGGTAAAATCCCTTCCCGCCAGACCGTAGATGTAGTTGACGGTCTCCGTGTAGACTTTGGCGCGGTACAGAGCCTGCGTGACTTCGCTCCCCAGCGGTCCGCCGACGCCGTTGTAGCTCTCGCAGCGGTCCAGGATCGCCAGCGCGCGGCAGCCGCACCTGCGGATCGCCTCGGCCAGTTCCGCGGCGGGGAAAGGACGGAACACGCGCAGCTTGAGGACGCCTGCCCGGATCCCCTGCTGCCGCAGCTGATCCACCGCAGCCTTGGCGGTTCCCGCGGCGGAGCCCATGAGCAGCAGCACATACTCCGCATCTTCCATGCGGTACTCCTCAAAGAAGCCGTATTTTCTCCCGGACATCCTGCAGAAGCGCTCCGCTGTCTCCAGAATCACGCTGCCAGCCCGTTCCATGGCGTCTTCCTGTCCCTTTTTGGCCTCCATGGAGTAATCCGACACGGCATAGGGACCGACGGAGACGGGCCTTCCGGGATTCAGAAGAAACTCCTCCGGCTCGTACTGCCCGACAAAACGCTTCACCGCATCGTCCTCCAGGAGCGAGATGTTCTCCACCGCGTGGCTGGTGATGAAACCGTCCTGGCAGATCATGACCGGCAGATGTACCCTGGGATCCTCGGCGATCGGGAAAGCCTGGATATAATTGTCATAGGCCTCCTGATTGTTCTCCGCGTAGATCTGGATCCAGCCGGTATCCCTGGCACCCATGCCGTCGGAGTGGTCGCAGTTGATGTTGATGGGGCCCGAGAGCGTGCGGTTGACCAGGGCCAGCACGACGGGAAGGCGGTTGGAAGCCGCCAGGAGCAGCTCCTCCCACATCAGCGCCAGACCTGCCGAAGAAGTGGCTGTGATCGTTCTGGCGCCGGCCGCCTCCGCGCCGATCGCTGCGGACATGGCGGAGTGCTCGCTCTCCACGGGGATGAATTCCGTGCCGATCTCTCCGTTGGCGATATAGGTGGAGACCATCTGAGGGATCTCCGTGGACGGCGTGATGGGAAAAGCCGGCATCACGTCCGGATCGATCTGACGGATGGCATAGGCCACCGCTTCATTGCCGGACATCCGGTCCCGGATCTCCCGGCTGGTCATCTGTATGGTCTTGCAGTTTTTATCAGTGTGATTCATCGCAGGCAACCTCCCCTGGCCTCTCAGTCCTCAGTCATGGCGATGGCGCCGAAAGGGCAGACCGCCGCGCAGATGCCGCAGCCTTTGCAGTGATCGTAGTCAAAAGCCTGACGTTTCCCGTCCGCGACGGGGATGCAGGAGTCGGGACAGACCGGGGCGCACAGCAGACATTGTCTGCATTTCTCCATGTCCAACACAGGCGTCGAGGTCCTCCATTCGCCGGACATGAACTGCCGGGAAGTGCCCGCCGCGTACAGCTGCAGGCCCTCCGTGAGGCCGGTGTAGGGGGTCGAGGGGGTGATGTTTCGGATATCTGTTCTCATGGCTGGCTGTTTCCTTGTATATCGATGGGTCAGGCGGTCTTGCGGAGAGGCGTGTCCTGTTTCCTGATCGCCTGCTCCACGGCCGCGTAGGCCTCCTCCAGAGCTCGCATGTTTCCTTCGATCACTTCGGGTTTCCTGGCGAACTTGTGGGTGAAGGAAGCCCGGATCTCGCGGAAGAAGCTCTCCTTGTCCATCACGCCGGTGACGGCGGTCACGGCGGCGAGCATGGGCGTATTGGGGAAATTGCGTCCCAGGGTCCTCTCCGAGATGGCACGCGCGTCTACCGTGTAGACCGCACCGGTGTAACCGTTCAGGAGAGGGCGCACCTCTTCGGGGCTCTTGGGAGTGTTGATGATGACAGCACCGCCCTGCTTCAGGCCGTCTGTCACCTTCACGGAACGCAGCAGAGTTTCATCGACTACCGCCACATAATCCGGCTGGTAGATATTCGAGTGGATGCGGATATCGCCGCGGCTGATCCTGTTATAGGCCGTAATGGGGGCACCCATCCTCTCCGGACCGTACTCCGGAAAACCCTGGACATGCCTGCCTGTCTGAAACGCCACATCCGCCAGCAGCAGTGCCGCTGTCTTGGCGCCCTGACCGCCTCTTCCGTGCCATCTGATCTCCACTGTATCCCGCATTTTGAACTCCTTACGTGAAAATGTACTGAAAAATATACAATCATGAATGATATTCATCTGACAGATGAATGAAAATCTACACTCAAGTGCCGACATTCGCTATTATACGCCTTTTAAAGGGAATGTAAATAACTTAAAGCATGAATCTTTTTCATCAATAGAAGATACAGACAGCCCGTCCTTCACGATTGCCGGGATCAGAAGGACCGGTACGGACCTGAAGTCAGTTTTCAAATACCCTGTAAAGTCGTATTATTAGAAAAGAGTCTATCGCGGCATCCGCTGCGGCAGGCTCCGAAGAGACAACAAGGAAGGCGGACTATTTATGAAACTGAACGACATACATATCGTACTGGCCTCCAAATCTCCCCGCCGCAGGGAACTGCTGGGCAGACTGGGGGTGGATTTTGAGGTCCTCCCGGCACAGGGGGAGGAGCAGATGATCGGGGAGACGCCCGACGAGATCGTGGAGGAACTCTCCCGGCAGAAGGCGGAGGAAGTGCTCGGCAGAGTGGAGACAGGAGCGCGGGAGCTCCTGGTCATCGGAGCAGACACTGTGGTGGCCGTGGACGGCGAGATCCTGGGCAAGCCGAGGGACCGTGAGGACGCCCGCAGGATGATCCGGGAGCTGCAGGACCGCGTGCACCAGGTCTACACCGGCGTGACGCTGCTGCGCCTGCATCCGGACGGAACGCTGCAGAGACGGACTTTCCACGAGGAGACCCACGTGGATGTCTACGGGATGACGGAGGAGGAGATCGAGGCTTACATCGACACGCCGGAGCCCTACGACAAGGCCGGCGCTTACGGGATCCAGGGGGATTTCGGCCTCTATATCCG
>CAMOJW010000063.1 GCA_946617225.1 uncultured Lachnospiraceae bacterium | reverse complement strand
CCGGGCATCCAAGCTTTTATTATTTCGCTTGTCTACCTGGAAGGGAGCATATCAGTTCTGCGTCTCCGAGGCGTTTTGTTGTGCTGTTCATTCTGCGGGCATAAGAGGGGGAGCTTACGAAGGTATGATCTGATCCAGCCCCATCAATTCATTTCTGAAGAGCCGGGGATCCATGAGTTTGAGATCATCGGCTATCATGGGCCTGAATTCCATCTGGGCCAGGATGTCGCGCTCCAGGTCTACGCCCGGGGCGATCTCTGTGAGCAGAAGGCCCTCCGGGGTCAGGCGGAAGACGCCTCTGTCGGTGACGTAGAGGACATTTTTGGCCGCCTGCATGGCCAGCGGTCCGTTGAAAGTGATCTGGCGGAGTTTGTTGACGAATTTTTTCTCCGTGCCCTCCCTGAGGATGACAAGCCGTCCGTCGCGGATCTCCTCCTTCAGAGAAGGGCCGGCTGTCAGTGTGCCGCAGAAGATGATGTTCTGCGCGCCTTGTGTCAGGTTGATGAAACCACCCGCCCCGGGCCTGTGCTCCACGCCCCGGGCGTCCTCGAACAGGGAGACATTGACGCTGCCCTGCGGGTCGCATTCCGCCAGACCGAGGAAGGTGGCATAGAGGCTGCCGCTGTCGTACATGTTGAACATGTTGGCGCAGTCCAGGAAAGACGTCGGATTGACGGAGGCTCCGAAGGACATGAAGCTGGTGGGCGATCCGCCGATCGGACCGGTCTCCACGGTGAGGATCAGGTCCTCGTCGATGTGTTCTTCGTGGGCGACGCTCCCGATGTACTCCGGGATGCCGATGCCCAGATTGATGGGCACGTTCATCCGCAGTTCGAAGGCAGCCCGTCTTGCGATCAGCTTGCGCTTGTTCAGGGGGAGCTTCTTGATCAGATAGTGCGGGGAGCGGTACTGGCCCAGCAGGGACCGGTTGACGATATCGCCCTGGGTCATGCGGTGATTTCTCTCCACATCTTTCGTTACGACCAGTTTGTCGATGAAGATCCCGGGAACATAGACGTGTTTGGCATTGAGTGAGCCGCGGCGGACGATGCTCTTGACCTGGCAGATGACGATGCCCCCCGAGGCGTGGGCGGCCATGGCGACCGGCAGCACGTCCGTGTTGGAGACCTCCTCGTCCATGAGCAGGTTGCCGTCCTCATCCGCGGTCGTCCCCCGGATCAGGGCGATGTTGATGCGGGGAACGTCGAAAGAGAGGTATTCTTTCCCTTTTATATGGACGACACTGACCAGGTCCTCCGTGGCGGCCGCGTTGGTCTTGCCGCCCTGCAGGCGCGGGTCCACGAAAGTCCCGATCCCCACCCGGGACACGACGATGTCCATGCCTCTCGAACGGGAGCGGTACATCTGCTCGATGATGCCGATGGGAAAATTGTAGGCCTCGATCTCATTGTTCTGCTGCATGCGCATTATGCGTTTGTTGGCGCCGTTGTGCCCTACGATCGTCCGTTTGACCATGCCCCTGTGGGCAAAATGCTCGAATCCTCTGTAGTTGACCTCTTCCACGATGTTTCCGATGCCGGAGCCGGACATGAGCGTCAGATCCCTCGGATGCTGCTCCTTCTTCCAGCGCTTCTCCAGGGCGATGCAGACCTCTTCCGCCACGCACATATTCATGTTGCCGCTGCAGGCCAGGCAGTCCCCGTCACGGACCAGTGCTGCAGCTTCTTCAGCTGTACAGATCTTGTTGAGCATGGACGGATCCCTTCAAAAACAGGTCGTATGACCAATCACATCGCAGAATAACTCTTATTACCATTATAGGACTTTTGCCGGAATAATACAATAAAATGAGAATTTTATTGAAGTTTTTGCCTATAGGATATATTATGGAATTAATAGTTCACATGAACAAAAACAAGAAAGGAGATCACCATGGCGTTTTCCAAGATCTGTACCGCAGAAGAGGCTGTCAGCCTGATCAAAGACAACGACCTGCTGTTCTGTTCCGGAAACATGCACAATGTTCTGGCGGAGGAGCTCTGTGCCGCAGCGGAAGAACGATTCCTGAAGGAGGGGCATCCCAGGGATCTGACCATCATGTCCTCGTCGGGCGTCGGCGACATGGGCCCGGTGGGCGGTGTCTTCCGCGGCTTCGAACATTTTGCCCATGAGGGGATGATCAAGAGGACCATCGTGGGCAGCAACGGCGCCAACCACAGCATCATGAAGATGCAGACGGAAGGCACGGTGGAGTCCTACAACTTCCCGCAGGGCGTCATCGAGCACATGCTCAAATCCAGAGCCAAAGGACTCGACGTGGAGCTGTCCCGGATCGGCCTCGGAACGTTCGTGGATCCCCGCATGGAGGGCGGCAAGACCAACAGCCGCACCACGGAGGACATGATCGAGGTCGTCAATATCTACGGCAAGGAATATCTGGCCTATAAGACACCCAAGATCGACGTCTGTTTCATCCGCGGCACCACCGCCGATGAGGAGGGCAACCTGACCTGTGAGGACGAGGCCTCCATCATGAACATCCAGGCGGCGGCCATGGCATGCAAGGCCTCCGGCGGCATCGTGCTGTGCCAGGTCAAGTACGTCGTCCGCAAGGGCGCTCTGCCGGCCAAAGAGGTGGTCGTTCCCGGCGCCTTCATCGACAAGCTGATCATCACCAGGGACTTGGTCAAGAACCACCGCATGACCATGGGCGAGTACTACAACCCCGCTTTCCTCGGCAAATACAAATATCCCGTGGTGCAGGCCGAGAAACTGCCTCTGGATAACAAGAAGATCATAGCTCGTCGTGCAGCCATGGAACTCAAGCTCCACGTGCCGATCAACATGGGCATCGGTATTCCGGAGTTTATCGCCAAGGTAGCCAACGAAGAGGGCATCGGCGATGATCTGGTGCTGACGGTGGAGACCGGCGCTTTCGGCGGCGTGCCTGCCCCGAGGACTTCCTTCGGTGCCACCACCAATGCCCAGGCGTTCGTGGACAGCCCCACGATCTTTGACCTCTATGACGGCGGCTTCCTGTATGCCACCTTCGTGGGTCTGGCCGAGTGCGCTCCGAACGGCAGCGTCAACGTCTCCAGGTTCATCACCGAGGACGGCAATGTGCGTTTCGTCGGCGCAGGCGGATTCATCAACCTGACCCAGAGCACCCATAACGTGTTCTTCTGCGGCACACTGACCGTGGGCGGCCTCAAGGAAGAGATCCGCGACGGCAAGCTGGTGATCGTGCAGGAGGGCCGCGAGAAGAAATTCATCAAAGAGATCAACCAGACCACTTTCTCTGCGCCTCATTCCCTGGAGATCGGCCAGAACGTCCTCTACATCACGGACCGCTGCGTCTTCCGCCTGACCGACAAGGGCCTGAAGCTCATCGAAGTGGCACCGGGCATCGACATCGAGACCCAGATCTGCGCCAACATGGATTTCCGTCCCATCATCGAGGACGACGTAAAAGAGATGGATCCGAAGCTGTTCCGGGAGCCGCTGATCGGGCTGAGAGAGCTGCTGGGAGACTGATACATACACGACGGGGAACTGCTCCGTAGATCACAGATCCGGGCCGCCTGTGACGAGGCGGTCCGGATCTTCTGACATCTGAGTGGACATCCGGGCGGACACCTGAAAGGAGAACAGCAATGGCATATTTTACCACCGGTGACGGTGCACAGATCTATTATGAAGAGAGCGGTTCCGGCGAACCGGTCGTGCTCGTGCACGGCTGGGCCGTCACCCATGAATTCTTCAAGTTTCAGACAGCAGAGCTGGAGAAAAAGTACCGCGTCATAGCTCTGGATCTCCGGGGACACGGCAGGTCGGACAGATCGGAGATCACGGAATACAATCTCACTATCGGACGCCTGGCGCAGGATATTCATGAACTTGTGGAGCATCTGGGCCTGAAGCAGGTCACCTTCATGGGCTGGTCCATGGGCGTAATCGTTCTGTACGATTACATCCGGCAGTATGGCTGTGACAATGTGCGCCGGATGATCCTGATCGACATGAGCCCCAAGACCGTCAATTCCGAGGACTGGACCTACGGACAGGCGCGTAACGAAGTTCCCGCAGCGACCATGGGCTGGCTGAACATCTGTGTCACCGACTGGAAGCAGGCGGCGGAGATCTTCGGACCTCTGATGTGCGAGAACGCACAGCCCAGGGATCCCTCGCTGCTCGAATGGGCATTGGAGAGGACCAGGAACAATGTACCGCATGTGATGACCAGCCTGGTGATCTCCATGAGCGCGCAGGATTACAGGGATCTGCTCCCGAAGATCACGTGTCCCACGCTTCTGGCACATGGCATGAACAGCGTGCTCTACGGTAAGGAGCACGGCGAGAAGATCCACTCCATGTTCCCCGCAAGTGAACTGGCGATCCTGCCAGGCGGACACATGCTGATGATGGAATATCCGGAGGAGTTCAATAAGGCGATGATGGAGTTTCTGGAGAGGACGTGAGAAGTGCGGCAGTCAAGGAACCGGTATCCCTCGCCGGAGGCGTCCTTGACAGCTGCCCCGGAAGACGGTGGTTTGTAGACAAGAGCTGCTGTCGCAGCTCTGCCTCTGACGAGGCCAGTGAACGTTATAGGTGTGGCTTGGGGGCTTTTGTGCTTGCTGATAGGCCCAGAAGTGAGAAATAACTTGCGAGGCCTACGGGCTTTTCGTGATGGTAGGCCTCGAGGCGAGAAATGACTAGCCAGGCCTACGGCCCTCTCGTGGCGGTAGGCCCCGGGGCGGGAAACCACTTGCCGGGCCTAGGAGCTTTTCGTGATAGTAGGCCCCGGCGTGGGGAAAGGCCTTACAGGCCTATGGGCAGATAGGCCTCAAGTTGTAAGCAGCAGATATAGGCCTATTTCGACTTGAGATGAATAGGCCCGAGTTCAGGTTATCAGGATCAGGGCCTACAATGTTGAAAGGGCGGTAGGCCCGGAGAAGATGAACGAAGGGATGAGGCCTACGTTGATGAAAAGGCAGTAGGCCTGGAGCAGGTGACAGAAGGGCTGAGGCCTACGTTGTTGAAAAGGCAGTAGGCCTGGGACAGGTGAGCGAAGGGATGAGGCCTACGATGTTGAAAAGACGGTACGCTCGGAGCAGGTGATAGGCCTGGGCGCGGCATGGCTTTTCAGGTTTACAGGCTTTAGTTGATGGTAAGCCCGGGGGTGCCAGATCGCCTTCCGGGCTTACAGGCACATAAGCCTCAAGTGGTGGCTAATAGAACAAGGCTTATTTGAGTCCAAGGAGTGATAAGCCCACGCACAAAGTATCAGGGGTCGGGCTTATATCTCCGGGATAGTCGTAAGCCCCGAGTTGCTATTATCTGCCTGAGGCTTACATAGCAGGAAAGTGAAGTAAGCCCCGAGTCGCTAGTATCTGCCTGGGGCTTATTTCGCCGGATAAAAGACGGTAGGACCAGGGCAGCAGGATACCATCGCACATGTAAATACCTGCCGCACAGAAGAACGGGGCTGCCACTGATGTGACAGCCCCGTCTTCCTTAAGAGGGGGTTTTTACTTCTTCGCCGCTGCGTCAAATTTGGCCAGCATGACACGAGGAGTAACGGTGTGGGCGCTTCTCTCGTAGCGAGGGCACTCCTCGTAGCCCGGAAGGCCTGCCAGATACTTGGCGATCTTCTTGAGCTCTTCGAGATCGTAGCGGCTCATGAGGGTGACTTCCTCCATCAGAGGCGAGCCGCCGCCGTGCAGACCCGCGACAGCCTGTGCGGCTTCGTAGGAATCGCAGAGTTTGTTCTCCATCATGCGCATGACGCGGTGGGTCTCCTCTCCGCTGTAGGCGGGATTCCTGCGGATGTACTTGTTGCAGAGATCGGCGGTCTCCGGATCGAAGAAGCTCTCCTCGGTCGGCAGGGAAGCGCAGATACCGCCGGTGAGATCCGCCAGGGTCTCATATTCGTGATACATGTTGTGGCCGGCGAGACGGCGGCCGCAGTTGGTGAGGACTTCGTCCGGCACCCACTGTCCGCTCGGGAACTGGGTCGCGTGGTGAGCGGAAGCTTCACCTGCCGCGAAGACCAGCTCGGCGGTCTGGATGATGTCGCAGAGCTTGCCGCGGACGTGGGACTCTCTGGCGATGTCATTGACTTCGGCGACGAGGGCGGCCTGGGAAGCGATGACTTCGGAGACAGCGGTCTTGCAGCCGGTGTAGGAATGTCTGTGATAGTGAGCGAACATCAGGGCGAGATAGCCGGCATAGCGGCAGACGCCGTCATTGTCGCGGCCGCACATGAAGACGCGGTCATAAGGAACGAAGGTGTCGTCAAAGATGGTCAGGGACTCGACGTCGCCGATGTGCGCGAACGGAGCGTCCAGACGGGTCCTCTTGTGGTGGATGCCCGGCAGAGCCATCAGCTTGACGTTGTCCCAGTCAGCCGGAAGGGCAAAAGCTACGGCATAATCCTTGTCGTCAGGGCCCATGAACTTGGTGGGGTTGACGATGATCTCGTCCACGTAAGGGGCGCAGGAGTTGCAGATCTTGGCGCCGCGGACGATGATGCCCTTGGTGGGCTGGCCGTCGATGCCGATGCCGTCCACGTCAGTGTCCACGACATGTACGAACACGTCCGGATCGGGCTGCATGTGGGCTCTCTTGTACTTGGGATTGCGAGAACCTTTGACGTCGGTCTGCGCGCAGTTGCAGATCAGATCGTTGTGCTGGCAGTACTGGATGTACTTGAGCAGTCTCTGGTGGTACTCGGTGCCGCAGGCCTCGTCGCAGTCATAGGTGACGGAGAAGAGGGCGTTCAGGGCGTCAGTGCCCATGCAGCGCTGCATGCATCCGCCGACGCGGTGGCAGATGAGCCTGGTCATGAGCTGTTTCTTCAGCAGGTCGTCCTGGGTAACATGGATGTGAGTGCAGCGGTTGATCTCTTCACCGGTGAGGTGGGATTTCACGACGCAGACATCTGCGTACCTGGGATCGTTGGCTGTGTCGTAGCACTGCTTCATAACATAGCAGCCGCCGCGCATCCAGTCCGCCAGATCTCTCTCCGCACCCTGCTTGCCGTTGGAGCGGTCGATCTTCTTGCCGTTCATGTACACGTTGGGCTTCATATTCAGAAGTCTCTGCTTGTACTGTTCATAGGTGCCGATTGCCATAGTGTCTCCTTTCTTAAGTACGGGGAAAAGACATAAACGCTGTTCCGGTCATGACTAAAACTGGTCAAACGACCGATTCTTAATCAGATTGTACACTATCGGCATGAGAAAAGTCAACAGTACCATTTCAAATGAACATATTTTTGCAACATAAGGGAAGAGCATAACATAATAATGGAAAAATGCAGGAAATCTAAGGAGAATATAAAACATGTTATTATTGTTTTGACAAAGAATGAGCATTGAATTATAATTTTACCAGGAAGAAACAGTTCAATTGACCGAAACTGTCGGACCAAACTATTAGGAGGGGCTTAACGTGAAACTTATCAAATCCACAGACATTCCGGGACTCATCAAGGACGGCGACATGGTCGTCATGCCCGGCATTACCAACTGTTATGCAGAAGAGGCGATGATCCGCATCGCGGAGTCCTATGAGAAGACAGGGCATCCGGCTCACCTGACCCTCTTCTGGCAGGCGGCGATCGGCATCCTGGGCGGCGACAGAGGCATCAGCTCCCTGTGCCAGGATGGCCTGTTCGACATCGCGATCAGCGGCCACATCAGCGGCTGCGGCGTCCCGATGACCGAGTTCTGCCGTGACAACAGGGCGGAGTTCTATAATTTCCCCCAGGGCGTCACGATCCAGCTGCTGCGCGCGGCGGCCGACGGCGGCCCCGGCGTCATCACCAAGATCGGTCTGGGTACCTATATGGATCCCCGCGTGGACTGCGCTCAGATGAACTCCATCTCCAAGAAGAGACTGGTGGAGCTCCTGGAGATCGATGGGGAGGAGTGGCTGCTCTACAAGACTCCCAAGAAGAAATTCGACGTTGTTCTGATCCGCGGTACTTATATCGATGAGGAAGGCAACATCTCCATCGAGAACGAAGCCTACAAGAACGGGTATCTGATGGCGGCAGCGGCAGCCAAGGCCACCGGCGGCATCGTCATCGCGCAGGTCGAGAAGGTGATCCAGAGCGGCAGCAGGAACCCCAAGGACATCGAGATCCCCGGCATCCTGGTCGACTACGCCTTTGAAGCGGATCCGTACTATCACATGCAGACCGGCGACACCCAGTTCGATCCCGCCTTCGCAGGCCAGGTCAGAGTGCCGATCACCTCCATCCCTCCCATGCCCATGAACTTCAAAAAGGTCATCTGCAGAAGAGCCGCTATGGAGATCAACAAGGGCGACATCGTCAACCTGGGCGTCGGCACACCCGAATTCGTCTCCAACGTCGCGGGCGAGGAGGGATGCCCTGATCTGTTTACCCTGACCTCCGAGTCCGGCGCCATCGGCGGACTGTCGGGCAAGGCTCATGACTTCGGCGCTTCCAGAAATGCCTCCGCGATGATCGAGAACGAGGACATGATGGTCATCTACAACGGCGGCACGCTGGATGAGGGCATCCTGGGCTTCCTGCAGGTAGACGAAAACGGCAATGTCAACTCCAGTTCCAGAAACGGCCTGGGCATCGGCATCGGCGGTTTCATGAACGTGGCGGCGGGCGCTTCGCACCCCCTGTTCATCGCCCAGATGGTGGCCGGCACCAGAGGCAATGCCCCCGTGTACGAATTCGGCAACGGACAGCTCAAGATCGTCAAGGAAGGCAATGTCAAGAAATTCATCAAGAAGGTCGACCAGATCTCCTTCAACGGCAAGATCGGCCTTGAGCAGGGCAAGGACATCACGTTCATCACCGAGAGAGCAGTCTTCAAGCTCACGAAAGAGGGCATGACCCTGATCGAGATCGCGCCCGGCCTGGACCTGCAGAAGGATGTCCTGGACCAGATGGAATTCGAGCCCATCGTTTCCCCCGACCTGAAGCTCATGCCCGCCGAGATCTTCAACGAGGAGTGGGGCGGACTCGCAGAGCACGTACATTCCAAAGGCTGAGCACCTGACAGCAGGAACTGACTGACGGAACTGACTGACGGAATCATACAGAGTCTCGGAAGCCCGGATCTTCGGAGGCTTCCGGGACTCAGTTTTATCTTTATTAAGAGGGGAAGAAACATGGCGGCAATTCTGGATGACAGTATGAAGTACATACGGAGGCTGGACAAATCGCCGGCCCCGGACAACGACTATGACGAGACGCATATAGATAATGAACTGAGGCAGGATATAGAGGCTGTCCTGAACCTCTTCGTGCGGCCCAAACTTCAGGAGCACAGGGGGGATGTCGAGGTCAGCTATCTGGATGACAACGGCACGCTCTGGGTGGAACTGACGGGGGAATGCGTAGGATGTCCCTCCGCGGACGATACCGCCAAAGGCCTGGTAGAGAAGGAGCTCGTCGACCGCTTGCCGCAGATCAAAGCGGTGGAACTGGACACCGGCATCACTTACGACATCATCGAAAGCGCCATGCAGCTCATGGGCGGACGCGGGAAGTGAGCGTCCCCTGCAGGCTGCGGCTTTCATGACGATAACAGAGGAGCTGCAGACAGATCACTTTTTATAAAACAGGAGGAGAGGAATCATGGCACTGAACAGAAAAATGGGCGTCCCCAGTTTTGACATGACCGGCAAGACCGTGCTGATCACGGGCGGTTCTCAGGGTATCGGTTTTGGTATCGCCGCCGCTTTTGCCGCCTATGGCGCCAACGTGGCTGTGACAGCCAGGACCGTGGCCAAAGTGGAAGACGCCGCCAATGACCTGAACGAGAATTACTGCAAGGGCGGCAGGGCTATCGCCATCCCCGCGGATTCCAGCAAGCAGGAAGACATCCAGATGGTCATCGACAAGACTGTGGAGGCCTTCGGCGAGATCAATATCTTCATCAACAACGCGGGCATCTCCGGCAGGACTGCCAAGATCCTCACCGACGGCTGCGATGCCGCCAACTTTGACAAAGTCATCGGCACCAACCTCCGCGGCATGTTCCTGTTCGACCAGGCAGTTGCGAAACAGATGGTCAAACAGAACGAGACCAACGGCAAGAAGGGCGGCAAGATCATCAACATCGCTTCCGTCGGCGGCCTGATCGGCGGCCCCGGTGTCGTGGCTTACGGCGCTTCCAAGGCGGGCGCTCTGTCCCTGACCAGGACGTTTGCCAACGAGCTGGCCAGAGAGAACATCACCGTGAACGCGGTCTGCCCCGGCTATGTGGTGACCTCCCTGAACGAGGATGTCTTCATCGACAAGGAGACCGGCGGCTTCACCAAGGTCTACGAACTCTCCGCCAAGAACACGGCCGTGAGGAGACTGGGCACCATCGAAGAGATCGCGGGCCCCGTGCTGGCCATGGCTTCCGACAGCTTCAGCTACATGACCGGTACCTATCTGCTGCTGGACGGCGGCCAGACCATCGGCAGATGATCATCTCAGGTCTGACGGAAACAGAAAACTGCCGTAATATGCTTATCACGGCATAAATAATTCCTCGGAGACCCGCTCTCGCCGAAAGGTCTCCGAGGAATATTTATGCCTCCTTTAGTCAGCAGCGGCAGTTTCTGCTGCTGTCGATCTGTATTGTGTGAACTTGGGAACAGAGGAATGGGCTATGCCCGGGATCAGAGCGACTCGATGAGATCCAGCGCGAAATCGAGGATGTGCTGCTGCAGCTGCAGGTCGCCTGTCTCCCGATACTCTTCCTTCAGGATCACCCCGGTGAAGGGGAAGGTGATGATAGCATTGCTCAGGCCCTGGCTGTAGACCAGCGCCTTGTTCTGGGGCATCGGTTTGACGACGGAGATCAGGTGCGCGACGGGGAAAGTGATATATTTGCGGATGGCCTCGCCCAGGGGAGTATAGAGCCCCTCCGGGACAGCCGTACTGTTGATGGACAGTCGGACGGAGCAGAAGTTGCGGGGGTCCATGGAGACCTTGAGCAGCATCTGGACGTACATCTGCAGGAAGCGGAGCGCCTCCCCGCGGCTGAGCGGTCCCTGCGCCTCTGCGGCGTTCAGAGAATCCAGAAGCGGTTTGTAATACAGGACGTGATAACCGATAATGTCATCGATCACACATTTGCAGAGGTTCTCTTTTGTTGTAAAATAGAAAGCGATAGCGGACTGACTGCAGCCGGCGTGGGCAGCGATCATGCGGGTCGTCACGGCATCGTACGATTTGTTGCCGATGAGTGTGCGGGCGGAGTTGATGATCCTCTGTCGGGTCCTCTCTCCTTTGGTCTTGGGCATGGCGGTTATCCTCCGGAGTGACATGAATTTGTTCTAATCTAATATACCTTCTGTTTTAGTTCAGGTGCAACAACTTTTTGAACTAAAATAGATACAATTGCCCAATTTTAATCAATGTTGTTAACTTAAGATCAATCCGATGTAGTGAGAAAAACTCGATATGTATT
>CAMOJW010000062.1 GCA_946617225.1 uncultured Lachnospiraceae bacterium | reverse complement strand
ACGCCATAGATCGCGCCGAGCTCGTGGTTGTTGGGTTTGATCAGGAACGGATGATATTTCAGGACGCGGGTGAGGAGGTCCTTCTCCGCATCCACGATGATGCGGATGCCTCTGCCTTCCAGCCGCTCCATGATCCTCTCATACATATCCTGGGGCAGTGTGTTCGGGACACTTCCCGAGATGATGAGGATGTCGCCCTCTTTCAGGGCATCCAGTTTCTCATACAGTTTCTGAATGTCGTCCTCGGTGATCCGGGGCCCCTGGCCGTTGATCTCCGTCTCTTCGTCGGATTTCATCTTCAGATTGATCCGGGACAGCCCCTCCTTCACACGTATGAAATCGGTCCCGCATCCGAAGTTCTTCATGAGATCCTCAATGTCCTCACCGGTGAAGCCCGCCATAAAGCCCAGCGCGGTGCTGTCATGTCCCAGATTGGAGAGCACGATAGAGACATTGATCCCCTTGCCGCCGGGGAGAATGTTCTCATAATATGTGCGGTTGATCTGCCCTGCGCGGAAATTCTCAACGCGCACGATATAATCCAGGGACGGATTAAAAGTTACTGTATAGATCATACTTCCCCTCCTAAATAATAGCCGCCTGCCTGCAGTTCCAGTTTACCATTCCCGCTGTCGTAAAGCAACGGCTCAGTACACTGTGCGGGGCCTTTCTTTGATGCCGCAGCGCCTCATGAAAAGCTGCACGTCCTCCTCCCCGCGGACCAGCATCATCTCTTTGTAATGACCGCTGTCCCTGTCTCGGAATCCCGCGGAAGTCTCCCCCGTGCAGATGCTTTTCATCATCACGGGCTCCTCCTTCTGCGGATCATAAGTATACTGTTCGGCGCCGTGTCCCGGCCCGTTTTTCAGGATCCTCTCCCAGAAAGCCATGGCAGTCTCCTTTCACATATCACCCAGTACGAACTTCTCTATCGCCAATGCCGCTCCATCGTCGTCACCGGCTTCCGTCACCGCGTCGGCTATCTCCAGAAGCTCCGGTACAGAATTCTTCATGGCCACCGACCAGCCCGCGGACTCCAGCAGTTCCCTGTCATTGCCGCCGTCCCCCATTGCCATGGTCTCCTCCGGCGCTATCCCCAGTCTCCGGGCCAGCCAGAGCATGGCCGTCCCTTTGTCCGCCTCCGCGTCGATGACCTCCAGGTCCGTGATCCATGAGCGCAGGACCAGGATCCCCGGGATCCTTTCCAGAGCGGCAGCTACTTTTTCCCTGGTCTCATGATCCCTGAGCATGATGGAGATGTTCTCATAACGGGTGACCCCGCGCTCCTCCAGGAATCCGTCCAGAGAAGAGATCGATGTCCGGCTCTTGCGCAGGTAGTCCGCCACCGGGGTCCCGTGGAAGCGCGTCATCAGCGCCGCGCGGGTCTCCTCATCATGAAACCCTCTGCCGCCCGCAAAGATCTCCATGATGAGATCCTCGTCAGCCTCCCTGCGCGCGGTATCCAGGACCTCCTTGACCGTCGCGGCAGCCATCTCCCGGCGCAGGATGCAATGGGCTTCTCTGCCGCCACTGTCCAGTTCATAGACATGGGCGCCGTTGGAAGTGACAGCGTAGCGGATGATGCCCTCCCCGATCAGCCCGTACAGGGCATCCGGCAGCCCGTCCAGCGGTCTGCCCGTCACGGGGACGATCTGTACGCCCCTCGCCGCCGCCCGGCGGAGAGCCTCCTCATTGTGCGGGGACAGAGTCTTGTCCCTTCTGAGCAGGGTCCCGTCCAGGTCTGTTCCGATCAGTCTGATCAATGTTTCTTCCTTTCAAACATAATGTTCCGATGTCTACAGCACCAAGTCTCAGAAAGCTGCTCTTTCTGAGACTGTGGCGGACAGAGGTGCTGCGCACCTTGTCCGCCAGGAATAACGTCCCCTGCAATAACATTGAGTAAACTCCCCGTTATTGCAGGGGACGTTATTCCTTGTGCTGTTTTTTACAAAATCATTATAACACGGAGGGGCGAGTGGTGGTAAACTGTATGATATGACGCTGAAGTATCCGAAAGGACATTCTTTATGAAGCAGTTTGTTTTCCCACGTATCAGAGAGGTGCTCCGCACTCACCTGAAATGGACACACAGAAATCTGAAACCCTATACCGACGAGATGAAGATCATCTTCGAGGAGAACCGCATCGACGCGCAGCTTGTCTCCCAGGTACAGGGTCCCTTTATGACGCGTTTTGAGATCCTTCCGGCCGACGCGGGATCCGCCAGCCGCATCCTGCAGCTGCGCAGCACTTTCCGCATGGTCTTCCGCCGCAGCGATCTGCAGATCTTCCGAAGGGACGGACGCATCTTTTTTGACGTGCCCTGGCAGAACGACCGGATCTTTCTGGGAGACAATCTCTACTGCCGTGATTTCGTGGAGTGCCGCGGCATCCCCATCGCCGTGGGCATGGACCTGTACAGGAACCGCTACATCAACGATCTGACGGACTGCCCCCACCTGCTGACGGGCGGCACCGGCGGCAGCACCCGCTCCGATCTCCTCCACGGCATCATGATCAGTGTCCTGCTCTCCTGCCGCCCCGAGGACATCGAGATCTATGTGCTGAGCGGCCGTGGACCGGACTGGGCCAGGTACAGAAGGCTCCCCTACTGCCATGTGGAGAATGACGCCGGCACCGGGCTGGCCCTACTGGACGAACTTGCCTTTGAGATGGAGAAGCGGCAGCGGATGTTCGCTTCCGCGGGATGTGACAATATCTACGAGTACTGCGACCGCGTACAGAACACCAAGCACCTCTTCGTTCTGGTCACGGAGCTGGAGGACCTCATGGATGAGGGCCGCCGCACCTGCGAAAATGCTCTTCGCAGACTGGCCTCGGAAGCCGGCGCCTGCGGGATCCACCTCGTCCTCTCCTCCGAGAGGCCCGTCATCTTCCGCTCCCTGGCGGATGAATTTCCCGCGAGGCTCTGCCTGCGGGTGGACAACGCGGCGGATTCCCTGGTCATGCTCGACAGACGGGGCGCTGAATCTCTGAAGCGCGGCCTGCTCTATTACCGCCCGGCCGGCTCTCAGGATCCCATCCTCCTGCAGTACGGCACTGTGACTTCCTCGGAGATCCGAAGAGTCGTTTCCGCCCTGGAAGTCAACTTCCCTGAAGAGGAACTGCTCCCGGATGATCCCAGCCTGTGGGACAAGCTGTTCTCAAGGGCATGATCGGCAGGTCTTGTCGTTTGATAAATATGATTTAGCGTGCCTCCAATGAGGCCTGAAGTCATCACGAGAACAGGAAATCTTTAGTTGTAGTGACGATCCAGAGAAAAAATACCTTAATTCATAGCATGCGCAGGACAATCATCCTGAGCGACCGCACAAGAAGGGGGGTGTCGCATCTGCGACACCCCCCTTCTTAATTACCTACATATTCAGTTCTCATTCGGCATCTTCCAGCCGTGGTGGTCCGTGTGGAGCAGGTGCTCGGCCTTCTCGGAGAGCGGTGCCTCCAGGAAGTCCTCATAGACCGCCTTGATGGAAGGATTCTCGTGGCTGAAACGGAGCTCCATGCCCGCATCCTGGCGATACAGGACTTTGGCTCTGTCGGCAGCCATCTCGATCCCGTCGTGGATGGGCTGGCCGCCGCCGCCGACACAGCCGCCGGGACATGCCATGACTTCCACGAAATCGTAGGATACTCTGCCTTTTTTCAGGGCATTCAGCAGTTTCCGGGCATTGCCCAGACCGTTGACCACGGCCACCTTCAGAGGCGTGCCGGCCAGATCGAAGGTCTCCTCCTTCCAGCCGTCCATACCGCGGACGTCCTTGAAGGCATCCGGATCGGGATTCTCACCGGTCACAAAATTGTAAGCGCTTCTGAGCGCCGCTTCCATGACACCGCCGGTCGCTCCGAAGATGTTGCCCGCACCGGAACCGACGCCGAGAGGCATATCCGGATCCGACTCCGGGAAATCCGCCGGGTTCAGGTTCTCCAGTCTGATCAGACGCACCATCTCGCGGTTGGTGATGGAGACATCCACCTCGGGATCGCCCTGGTCATCGACCATGGTGGGATAAGTGCGTTCCGCCTTTTTGGCAAGGCAGGGCATGACGGACATCACGAAGATCTTGGAAGGATCCACGTTCAGCAGCTGTGCGTAGTAACTCTTGGCGATGGCGCCGAACATCTGCTGAGGCGACTTGGAGGTGGACAGCTGGTCCACGAACTCGGGATAATTGGCCTTGCAGAAACGGACCCAGCCGGGGCAGCAGGAGGTGAACATGGGGAATTTCTCCTTTTTGCCCTTCTTCTTGCTGTCGGCTGCTTTTTTGACTTTCTCCAGGAATTCGGAGGCCTCTTCCATGATGGTCAGGTCCGCGGAGAAATTGGTGTCAAACACATAATCAAAGCCGATGTTCTTGAGCACGGAGACGAGGCGCCTGTAAGTGGCGTATTCGGGACGCAGCCCGAATCCCTCGCCCCACGCCGTGCGGATGGCGGGAGCCACCTGCACCACGGTGATGATCTCCGGATCCTCCAGGGCCGCGAGCACGCGGTCCAGATCGTCGCGCTCTCTCAGGGCGCCGACGGGACAGTGCGTGATACACTGACCGCACAGCACGCAGTTGGAATCCTCCAGACGATAGACGCCGCCCACGTCCACGGTGGTCCTGGAACCGGTGTTCATCACGTCCCAGATGTTGGTGGTCTGGACATTGTCGCAGATCTGGATGCAGCGCATGCACTTGATGCACTTGTCATATTCCCTGATCAGCGGGAAGTGATAGTCTGTCCGGGAGATCTTGGGCAGATCCTTCTCGAAGGGGATCCAGTGAATGTTCAGGTCGTTGGCGACCTTCTGCAGCGTGCAGTTCCAGTTCCGGGAACATACCGCACAGTTGGTGTTGTGCTGAGAGAGGATCAGTTCTACGTTGATCTTTCTGGCTTCTCTCGCTTTCTTCGAATTGGTATGGATCACCATCCCGTCCGCCACAGGATTGTTGCAGGCGGTGAAAAGTCTCTCATACCCTTCCACTTCTACGACACAGATCCGGCATGCGCCGATCTCATTCAGGTCTTTCATGTAGCAGAGGGTCGGGATACGGACACCGGCTTTTTCAGCAGCTTCCAGGATAGTGGTCTTCTCCGGCACTTTTACGGCGATGCCGTTGATAATCACATTTACCATTGATATTCTCTCCCTCCCTTAAAGACACCGTAGCCGAAATGATCGCAGCGGAGGCAGCGGCCGGACTCCTGGCAGGCCTCTTCGTGGGTCATGCCCGTCTCCATCAGCTCAAAATCGTGTTTGCGCTGCTGCGGGGGACGCTCTCTCATGTTGATGCGGCCGCACGGTCTGTGATCGTCAAAACGCACCTGCGGAAGGTCGATGTTGGTCCTGATCACGTGATTGAATCCGAGATAATCGTCGATATTGGCTGCTGCCACCTTGCCGGCCGCAATGGCGCGGATGACGGTCGCAGGGCCGGTCACGCAGTCACCGCCCGCGAAGATACCGTCCGCGTTCTTGACATCGCTGGTGTCAAAAGCCGCGATCCGTCCCCTCTGCAGCGGGATGCCGTAATCGCCGAATTTCTGGGAATCGATGCCCTGTCCGACGGCGACGAGCAGTCTGTCGCAGGGGATCCTCACATCTTCCAGTTCCCTGGAGGCCACGATGCTGGGTCTGCCGTTCACCATGGGACCGGAGATCTGATGCCGCACCCAGATGGCCTTGACGTTGCCGTCGCGGTCCTTCTCCACGCGGAGAGGAGCCTCCAATTCGGTCACTTCGCAGCCGTCCTCGATGGCGCCGTGGATCTCCTCGGGAAGAGCCGTCATGTCGGCCACTCTCCTTCTGTAGAGGATCCGCACCGTCTCGGCACCGCAGCGAATGGCAGTCCTGGCCACGTCCATGGCCACGTTGCCACCGCCGACCACAGCGATGTGCAGGCCGGTAAAATCAGGATAATGATCGTCGCCGATCTCACGGAGGATCTCCACGGCGGAGATCACGCCCTTGGCGTCATCGCCCTCGATGCTCAGCTTACTGCCGGTGTGTGCGCCGATGGAAACATACAGGGCGTCATACTGCTCACGCAGCTCCTTCAGGGTGATGTCCTTGCCGACACTCACGTTGCAGACTGTCTTGAAGCCCACTTTCTTCATGTTGGCGATCTCGCGGTCCAGGACTGCCCTGGGCAGGCGATAGTTCGGGATCCCGTAGCGGAGCATGCCGCCGAGCTGTTTCCTCTGCTCGTAAACAGTGACGTCGTGTCCCATGATGGTCAGATAGAAGGCAGCGCTCAGGCCGGAAGGACCGCCGCCGATGATGGCGATCTTCTTGCCGGTGCTCTCGGCCACATCCGGAGTGGGCAGTTCGCCCGCGTGCTCGCACGCATACCTCTTCAGGCCGCGGATGTTCACAGCGTCGTCCACCAGAGTGCGGCGGCAGCGCACCTCGCAGGGGTGCTCGCAGATCAAACCGCAGACCGAAGGGAAGGGATTGTCCTTGCGGATCAGCTGGACGGCATCCGTATAGCGCTCCTCGTGGATCAGAGCGATATAGCCCGGGATATCCACGTGCGCGGGGCACTGGGAGACGCAGGGCACGGGCTGATTGTGCTTGCCGATGCATCTGCCGTGGTTGATGTGCTCGATGTAGTCATCGCGGAAGCCGCGGACGCCCTTCAGGATCATCCTGGCCGCTTCCGAACCGATGGCGCAGTCCGCAGAGAAATAGATGCTCTCCGCCGTGCGCTCAATGATATCCAGAAGACCGGGATCCGCAGGTCCGTCCAGGACCTGGGCCAGCATCTTCTCCAGCTGTCCCAGACCGACGCGGCAAGGGACACATTTGCCGCAGGACTGCGCATAACAGGTCTTCAGGAAGGAGGCTGCGAGGTCAACGGGACAGAGTCCGGGCTGGCTTGCCTGCACCCGGCGTTCGAGGTCCTTGTAGAGTTCCTCTACCGTCTTCTCGGCAGTGTTTTGGGTGTCGATACTCAGTCTGCTCATAGGCATTCACTCCTGTCTTTCTGGTCACCTGAGAAACTGTGATAATAAACATGCAGACATCCTCTCACGGCCCCGGGCTGCTGGCACCGGTGCCGGAAAGGGCCTCTTATGTGTTAAATATATCACATTCTATAGGGATAGTCACTAATAACTCTGAAAGAATAAAGACCCGGGGCTCAGAACATGCCATGATCTGAGCCCCGGGCCTGCTGAAAGCTGCTTATTGGTGCCGGGAGAGACCGGTATCAGCCCTCCGCTTCCGTCTCCTCCCCGGCCTTGAGCCTGGCGAGGAACTCCGCCGCGTCATCCGGCACATCGTCTATATCGTCGCCTATCTCCACGTTCAGAGGCTGCCTCTTGAACAGGATATCGTACATGATCGGGATAACATAGAGCGTCATCAGGGTCGCGTAGGTCAGGCCGCCGGCGATGACGATGGCCATACCGCTTCCCATCTGGCTGCCCATGCCGCTGCCGAAGATCAGCTGGGACATGGCCAGGATGGTGGTCATGGCTGTCATCAGGATCGGCCGCATGCGCGTCTGCCCGGTCGCCACCAGGGCATCCTCTCTCTGCAGACCGCCCTGCCGCAGCTGGTTGGCGTAATCGACGAACACGATACCGTTGTTGACGACGGTGCCCATCAGGATCAGGAAGCCCATGAGGGCCAGCATGGACAGCTGCTGTCCGCTGATGATCAGGCCGATCATACCGCCCGTGAAGGCCAGCGGGATGGTGAACAGGACGATGAAGGGCGACAGCAGACTCTGGAACTGGGCCACCATCACCAGGTAGATGAACAGCAGCGCCAGCGCTGTCAGTTTGGTCATCTGGCTCACCATCTTGTTGACTTCGCTGGATTCTCCCTCCACCTCGATGTGGTAGCCTCGGGGCAGGTCCAGATGGTCCAGTTTGGTCTGCAGCTGCCGGCTCAGCAGGGTCGTGTTATAGCCCTCCTCCGTGGAGGCCGTGACCGGGATATACCGGGTCAGGTTGCCGTGCCGGATGGACGAAGGAGCCGTCTCCTCCCGCAGATACGCAAACTCACTGAGCTGATGCGTCGTCTCCTCTTCCTCTTCGGAAGCAGATCCCGCACTGCCGCCCATGAGAGCTGCCGCCGCGCCCTGCGACCCCGCTCCGCTCTGCATGGAGCCTAAAGAATTCGACGTAAACTCCATCTCCAGGATGTTTTCCCGCAGCAGAGGATCCGTTTCATCCAGGATCACCACATCCAGCGTGACACCGCCGACAGTGATGGTGGTCGAATTGACGGAGGTATTGAGCCTCTGGGCGATCTCCCCGTAGATCTGGGCAACCGTCAGGCCGTAGGCCATGGCTTTGTCCTTGTCGATCACCAGATGGAGCGTCTGTTCGCTGTTCTCCGATCCGTCGGAGATGTCAGTGAATCCCTTGACCGTCCCGATCGTCTCCGCCACCCTGGCAGCCACCTCCTGCAGCTGCTCCAGCTGCTGGCCATAGACGTTGATGGTGAGACCGCTGGCCATCATGGCTGACATATCGCTCATACCGCCGGTGGAGGCGTAGACATTGCAGTCGATATCTTCGGTCGCCTCCTCGATCCGGTCGCACAGGATCTCCAGGTCCCTGCTGTACTGACCGTTCTCCGGCGTCACGTAGCACACGTAGCCGCCGTAGGAATCGCTGTTCCCGCCGGCGCCGAACAGAGCGCCCGTGGTGGAGGCGTCCATAATGCCCACTTCCTGCACATTGTCCAGGGCCATGATCCTCTCCATCACGGCGTCTACCTTGGCATACGACTCCTCCCGGGTGTCCTCCTCCCGGGTATAGATCGAGACCTGGATACTGTCGCCGGTCATCTCGGGCAGGATCACGATGCCCATGGTGACCAGCCTCCAGATGCTCAGCACCAGCAGGGCCACCGCTCCTGCCAGCACGACGGGCTTGTGTTTCAGGCACCAGCGCAGGGACTTCCCGTACCTGTCCAGCACCCTGTCAAAGAATCCCTGCTCTTTAGGTCTGACTTTCTGCAGGATAGTACTGGCGGAAGCCGGCACCACCGTCATGGCGGTCACAAGGGAAGCCAGCAGGCAGTAGCCGATGGACAGGCCCATGGGGACCAGGAGTTCTCTGACCGTGCCCTCGGAGAAAGCCATTGGCAGGAACACGCACACAGTAGTCAGCGTGGACGAGATGATGGCGCCGGACACCTGTCTGGTGCCCTGCACCGCCGCACGGGCAGCTGCGATCCCGCGGCCGCGCAGTCGGAAGATGTTCTCCATGACCACGATGGAGTTGTCCACCAGCATGCCTATGCCCAGAGACAGGCCTGACAGCGTCATGATGTTAAGGGTCAGCCCCGAAAAATACATCAGCACCATCGTGAACAGCACGGACAGCGGGATGCTGATGCCCACCACCAGCGTGGGACGGATATCCCGCAGGAAGATCGCCAGGATCACTATGGCCAGCAGGGCGCCCGTGATCATGGCCCGCAGCAGATCCGAGATGATCAGCGTGATGTAGGAGCCCTGGTCCATCAGATTGACGGTCCTGAGTCCCTCGTGCTGCTCTTCCAGGTCTTTCAGAGCCTCGTTGACGCCCGCCGACACCTCGTTGGTGCCCGACGTGGGGCTCTTGTAGATCGCCAGGACGACTGCCTGCTCGCCCGTCAGTTTGGCGTAACTGTTTCCCGCCGTATCGATCACGGTGATATCCGCCACGTCCTCCAGGCGCACGGATCCGATCTCGTCGATCCGGCAGAGGAGGGCGTCGGCTATGCCCTCGGAATCGGCGTATTCATCACCCACCTTGAGCAGCCAGCTGTTGTCGTACTTGTCGTCGATATACCCCGCCGGCATGGCAAAATTCTGCGCATAGATCAGCTGTGAGAGGGTGTTGATATTCACCAGGGAGTCCACGTTGGCCTGTTTCAGCGCCTGCTCCCTCGCATTTTCAAACTGCTCCTGGGCCGCCTCCAGCTGCTGCTGGGCCTGCGTCAGCTGGCTGGCCGCCGTGGAGAATCCCACCGCCGCGTCCAGCTGTCCCTGCGTGAGTCCGGCCAGCGCAGACTGCATGGCGTCCAGGATCCCCGGGACATCGTCCATCAGCCGTTCCAACCTGTCCAGCGTCGCGTCCACATTGTCGATGCCGTTGGTCACCGCGGCGGGGACATCGATCCGGGGGATCTGTGAAAGCAGGGCATTGATCTGCGGGATGACGGCACTCAGCTCTGTGACGACTCTCATCAGTGCGGAGACCGACTCGGCGGCGTCCGCCATGGAGGAGATGTTCTCCAGGGAGCGGATCAGCTGGTCCAGGCTCTCCACGAGCCCCGATGTGTCGATCACCGCGCCCGAACCGGAGGATGCCTGCTGCTGTTTCTGCTGTCTGGCCTTCTCCAGGGCTTCGGTAGCTTTCTGAAGTTCCTCTTCCGCCTGCTGTACAGCCTGTTCGGCCTCTTCATAGGCCTGACGGGCCTGCGCTTCTGCCTGCACAAGCTCTTCGGGAGGCTCCTCTCCCTCGTCCAGGGCCTGTTTGGCCTCTTCCAGAGCCTGCTGGGCCTGCTCCCAGGCGGCTTTTTTGGTATCGCGGTCCTGTCTGGCCGCCTCAGCCCTGCCCTGCGCTTCCACCTGGGCATCGATGTAGGGCTGTATGTCGATCGTGCTTCCGCTGCCGCCTCCGCCCGGGGACGAGATCCCTGCCAGCGTCTTGCGCAGGTTCTGCAGCTGCTTCCGGAGCGTGTCGATCTCCGACTTCATGTTGCCGGCTGCGGCTCCGGCGCCGCCTCCTATCTGTCCGAAGATGGCGGAGGAGAGCGTTTTGCCGAAAGAAGCCTCCTGTTTCTCCAGCTCCTTCTGGCCGGCCTCTACCTGTGCCTTGGCATCCTCCAGTTCTCTTGCGGCATCGTCCAGCTTGTAATTGACGTTCGCGAGGATCCTGTCGTTGAGATCCCGGATCTTGCGGCGGTTCAGCTCCACCTGCACGGTCCTGTCCACCAGGCCGATGGACGTGACGCTGGCAACGCCCTCCTGTCTCTCAACGACAGGCTGCAGCTCCTCCCGCACGTAATCCGACAGTTCATAGACGTCGTAGCCTTCCCGGCTCACCGCCACGTACATGGTGGCGACCATGTCCATGCTGATCTCCATGATATTGGGCGTGCCGCAGGCGTCGGGAAGCGTCGCGGACGTATCCATCACCGCACTCGAGACCTTGACCATGGCACTGTCCATATCCGTACCGTCTTCGAACTCCATCTGGACCATCGAATAGTTCTCAGCGCTGACAGAGACCACTTCCTTGACATGCGAAACAGTCCCCAGCGCCCTCTCCATGGGGCGGGAGACTTCCATCTCCACCTTCTCCGGACTGGCGCCCGGATAAGTTGTGATGACCAGCAGATAGGGAAGACTGAGCTGCGGCAGGAGGTCGGTCGCCATGGAAGTCATCGCCACGAATCCCAGGGCGATCGCTGCGATCACTGCCACCAGCACAGTAAAAGGTTTCCGGACACTGTATCTTTCCATAGAACTCCTTGGTATCAAATTTAATTGCGTACCAACATTATAATAGACGGCTAACCGTAAGTCACTAAAAAAACAGGAAGTCTGATAAACTCTGACTTCCCGTTTCAGTGGAGCATAGGGGGATCGAACCCCTGACCTCCAGATTGCGAACCTGGCGCTCTC
>CAMOJW010000061.1 GCA_946617225.1 uncultured Lachnospiraceae bacterium | reverse complement strand
CCTGTGACTGCGAAGGCGTGGCCGCCCAGCCCGTCGTGACGCCCAATATCGGCATCGTAGCCTCCAGGGACATCCTGGCGGCGGACCAGGCGAGCGTGGACCTCGTCTTTGCCCTCAAGGACGCGGACAAAGCCGCGCTCACCGAGCGCATGCTCACCCGCCACGGCCTGCGCCAGTTGACCTACATGAAGGAACTGGGCATGGGCAACGACAGGTATACGCTGATCGACATCGACAACGGGGAGCGCACGATCACCCCCGCAGAGGCGGTGGAAGGCGTGGTGCCTTTCGAGGGATGACCTGTTTCCGGGGGCTGACCTGAGCCCGGGCGATACCGTGCGGTCACGGAACGCGTTTTTGTTCGCACAAAGATACATTGTCACAGCATTAACGGTTCTTTACAACTAAACTAAAAGTATAGTATAATGTTCCCGCGCAGGGGCGGCACGAAATGGCTGCACCGGTTTCTGCGCGGGAACTTATTATTTCCTGTACATTGACCCGGAGAGGGCAGTGATGAAAGGAGAAGTTATGAACAAAGTGGCATTTAAAGGCAGAAAATTTCTGCAGGCGCTGGCGGCCGCATTCCTTGCGGGCGCCCTCCTTCTGACCGGCTGCGGCGGAGGCGCTTCCTCCCAGTCAGCGGAGGAGGCCAGGAAACAGAACAACGAGATAGTCATCGGCATTCCCCAGGATCTGGACGACACCCTGGATCCCCACTACACCACGCTTGCCGGTACCCGTGAAGTGATGTTCAATGTCTTCGAAGGTCTGGTCAAACCCGACAGCCAGGGCAACCTGATCCCGGCCGTTGCAGCGGACGTGCAGATCTCCGACGACGGACTGGTCTATACCTTTCCCCTCAGAGAGAACGTGAAGTTCCACAACGGCGAGACTGTGACGGCGGAGGATGTCATCTGGTCCATCCGGCGCAATATCGAGGACGAGAACGGCACCAACCTCATCCCCGCGCTGCAGAACATCCAGAGCCTCGACAGCGAGGGCAGCACGGTCGTGATCACGCTGGCGGACCCCAATCCGGAGTTCCTGTCCTATCTGACGCTGGCGGTCCTGCCCGCTGATTATGCGGATCAGGCCACCCAGCCCGTGGGCACCGGCCCCTACAAGTTCGTCTCCAGAGCCGCACAGGACAACGTCGTTCTGGAGCGCTTTGAGGACTACTGGGGCGAGGGCGGCCACGTGGACAAGGTCACTTACAAGATCATCGGCAAGGCCGATGGCCTGGTGCAGGGCCTGCAGAGCGGCGCCCTGGATCTGGTCTCCCATATGACTACCACCCAGACCTCTCAGTTGGATGAGTCGCAGTTCCACATCGAGGAGGGCACCATGAACCTGGTGCAGGCTCTCTATCTCAACAATGCCGAGAAGCCTTTTGACGATGTGCGTGTGCGCCAGGCGCTCTGCTATGCGATCGACCGCCAGGAGATCCTCGACCTGGCCTTTGACGGGTATGGCTATCCTGTCGGCTCCTCCATGTTCCCGGCCTTTGGCAAGTACTTCGACGAATCGCTGACGGATTATTACACCTATGATCCCGATGAGGCCAAGAGGCTCCTCGCAGAAGCGGGTTACAAGGACGGTTTTGACATGACCATCACCGTTCCCAGCAACTATCAGCCTCATATGGACACCGCTTCGGCCATCGCGGACCAGCTGAGCAGAGTGGGCATCCACGCGGAGCTGATCACCATGGAAATGAACCAGTGGATCGAGGATGTCAACCAGAACCGCAAGTTCCAGTCGACGGTCATCGGTTTCGATGCCAAGACCCTGACAGGCAGCGCCATGCTGAGCCGCTGGGTGTCCGATTCGCCCAAGAACGTGATCAACTACAACAACAGCGAGTACGACGAGCTGTTTGCGAAGGCCTCCTCCACTTATGACGATGCCGAGCAGACGCAGATCTATCGCCAGATGGAGCGCAACCTCACTGAGAACGCGGCCAATGTCTACATTCAGGATCTGGCGGATCTGGTGGTGATGCGGAACGGCCTCACCGGTCTTCAGTTCTATCCCCTGTACGTGTTGGATGTCTCCACGCTGCAGTGGGAGAAATGAGACTCATAGTCAAAACAGAAGAGCGACGTCCGGATCTCCCGTGCGGCCCGAAAGAGCCGCACGGGGTTCCGTGCGCCGCTCATTTACGTGAAGCGCTGCCCGCGCGGGGCGTGAGCAGACGGAGGACAGTATTTTGAAGAGTGTAGGTAAAAGAGCGGCGATCTTCGGGATCACGATGCTGATCGTTTCGTTTGTCACCTTTGCCGCGTTCACCCTGATCAGCGGGGATCCCGCGATGCGGCTCCTGGGGACGGAGGCGACACCGGAGCGCCTGCAGAGCCTGCGGGAGCAGATGGGACTGAATCAGCCCTTTGCCGTGCGGTATCTGCGCTGGCTGGCCGGTTTCGTGACAGGAGACCTGGGAACTTCTTACAGCTATAATCAGCCGGTCTGGCAGCTCATCAGCCCCAAAGTGGAGGTGACGCTCTGTATGGTCGTGATGAGTTTCGGCCTGATCGTGCTCATCTCCATCCCCCTGGGACTGTTCAGCGCCCAGAGAGCCCAGGGCGCCGAAGGCGCCCTTCACACGAGCCTGATCCAGCTGGCCATGGCCGTGCCGCCTTTTTTCACCGGTATCCTCTGTTCCTGGGTGTTCGGGATCACGCTGCGGTTCTTCATGCCCGGCAATTTTCCCGGTCTGCACCAGAACTTCGCCGGCTCCCTTCACTATCTCTTCTTCGGCGCGATCTGCGTCGCGATCCCCCGGATCGCCATGACTGTGAGGATGCTGCGCAGTACCATCGTGGGCGAGATGCAGAAGAGCTATGTCCGCACGGCTATCGCCAGGGGCAATGACCGGCGGCAGGTGCTGTCCAGGCACGTGCTCAAGAATTCGCTCGTCCCCACGGTGACGTTCCTCGCGCAGACCATGGCAGAGATCGTGGGCGGCAGCATCGTGGTGGAGCAGGTCTTCAGCATCCCCGGTCTGGGCAGGTTCCTGGTGACCTCGATCTCCAACCGCGACTATCCGGTGGTGGAGGCGCTGGTGGTGATCCTGGCCTTCTGGGTGGTCCTGTCGGGCACGCTCGGCGATCTGATCAATCAGCGGATCGATCCCCGTCTGAGACTGGGAGGTGAATCATGAAAGGGCTGTTTGCGCGGTTTTTCCGGAACAAAGATACCTCTTCGGACGGCGGGGACGCCAGGGGATATCTCATCGTCGGCCTCATCCTGTTTGGCCTCTTCCTGCTCATGGCGGTCGTGGGTCTGTTCTATACGCCTCACTCCCACACGGCCATGAACGCGGCTGCTAAATTCCAGCCGCCGTCCCTGACCCATCCCTTCGGCACGGACAACTTCGGGCGGGACATCTTCAGCCGCGTCATGAAGGGGAGCAGCACGACGCTGATCATCGCCGTCGCCACGGTAGCTATCGGCGCGGCGGCGGGCACCCTGATCGGCGCTCTCACCGGTTATTTCGGCGGGATCGTGGACGATATCCTGATGCGGGTGGGCGATGCCCTGACCGCTTTTCCCAGCCTCCTGATGGCCCTGGTGATCATCGGTATCGTGGGCCCCGGCAAGTATAACGTGGTCCTGGCTCTCGGCATCGTCTTCATCCCCAGTTTTGCCCGGATCATGCGGACGGCCTACGCTTCGCTCCGCTACGTCAACTACATCACCAGCGCGCGTCTGATGGGCGCGACGAACGGCAGGATCCTGTTCCGGCACATGCTGCCCAACACTATGCACGTGCTGCTGCCGGCGGTCACCATCGGCTTCAACAACGCCGTCCTGGCGGAGGCCAGTATGAGTTTTCTGGGCATCGGCGTGACGCCTCCGGACGCTTCCCTCGGCTATATGCTGTCCGAGGCGCAGAGTATGCTGGTGAGAGCCCCCTGGTACGCCCTGTGCACCGGCATGGTGATCGTCCTGCTGGTGTTCGGCGTCGGCCTGATCGGCGAGGGCCTGCAGCGCAGCGGAAGAGAGGTGGGCTGAAGTATGCTGGAGATCAGAGATCTGCACGTCAAATTCCATAACAGGGACCGCGAGGCCGTGGCAGGCATCGATCTGACCATAGAGGACGGGGAGATCCTGGGCCTGGTGGGAGAGAGCGGCAGCGGCAAGACCGTTACCGCCATGAGCATCGCGGGCCTGCTGCCCCGCAAACAGTGCGATTACAGGGGCGACATCTTCCTGAACGGGGAGGACCTGCTGCACGCTGACAGAAAACTCCTGCGCAAGATCCACGGCAAGGAGATCGGCGTGGTCTTCCAGGACCCCATGAGCGCCATGGACCCCCTGATGAAGGTGGGGGAACAGGTGGCGGAAGTCCTGCGCATCCACACGGATCTGGACGCCGCCGCCCGCAGGGAGCGGGCCATCCGGGCCATGGCCCAGGTGGAGCTGCAGGAACCGGAAAAACTGTACGACAAATATCCCCACGAACTGTCAGGCGGCATGCAGCAGCGCGCCATGATCGCCTCGGCCATCGTGATCGAGCCGGCACTGCTCCTGCTGGACGAGCCCACGACGGCGCTGGATGTGACCATCCAGGCGCAGATCCTGAAGCTGCTGAAACGGCTGAATCAGGAATCGGGCATCTCCATGCTCTTCATCTCCCACAACCTGAACGTGGTGCGCAAATTGTGCGCGCGCGTGGCGGTGATGCAGAAAGGAAAGATCGTGGAGACGGGTACCACGGAGCAGGTCTTCTATCATCCGGAGCACCCCTACACGAAGCACCTGATAGAGGCCATCCCCACGCGGGAACTGGCCAGGGCCATGAAGGCGGGAGGTGTCAAGTGAGCGAACGGTTTATCACACCGGACAGTGATCCGGCGCTTCTGAAGAAGCTGCAGATCACGGAGGAAATGAAGCGGGACATGGTCCTGCAGGTCCAGCATGTGAGCGGCGGATACTACAAACGCGCGCTCATGAAAAAGAACAGGACCTACAAAGAGGTCATCCATGACGTGAGTTTTGAGATCCGGCGCGGGGAGATCCTGGGCCTGGTGGGAGAGAGCGGCACGGGCAAGACGACCCTGGCCAAAATGCTTCTGGGGATGATGGAGCCTGAGGAGGGACGGATCATCCACTATACCCGCCGCCCCCAGGTCGTCTTCCAGGATCCGTACACCTCCCTCAATCCCGCCTACGACGTCGAATGGAATATCGAGGAGCCGCTGCGGATCTTCGGGAAATACAGTGAGAAGGAACGCAAGGAGCGCGTCAGGGAGATGCTCCGCCGCGTGGAGCTGACGGAGGATCATCTGAAAGCCATGCCCGACGAGCTCTCCGGCGGCCAGAGGCAGCGCGTGAGCATCGCCGCCGCCCTGATCCGGAGGCCCCGGCTGGTCATCGCGGACGAGCCTGTCTCCGCGCTGGACGTGACCATCCAGGCCCAGATCCTGAAGCTCCTCAGGGAGCTGCGGGCTGAGCTGGACCTGAGCTACCTCTTCGTCTCCCACGACCTGAATGTCGTCTACCAGCTCTGTGACTCCGTCATGGTCATGAAGAGGGGACGGATCGTGGAGCAGGGGCCCGTGGAGGAGGTCTTCGAACATCCGAAGGAGGCCTATACGAAGCAGCTGCTGGAGGCGAACTGAAGCCGGAACAGGTCTCGGAGCAACGGAAACACGCACATGCAAGGGAGCGGACAATGAAGATCGTACTGGAACACCTGACCAAAAGGTACCCCAACCTGAACCGCAAGATCAAGGAGGACGTGATCGCTGTCAACGACTTCACCTTCGAGATCCCGGACGGGCAGCTGATCGGCCTGCTGGGGCCCTCCGGCTGCGGCAAGAGCACTACACTGAACATGATCTGCGGGCTGGAGCCGCCCACGTCCGGCAGGATCTGGTTCGGCGACGACGACGTGACGAACCTGCCCCCGGAGAACAGGGGCGTCGGCATGGTCTTTCAGAGCTATGCCCTGTACCCGCACCTGACAGTGCGGCAGAACATCTGCTTCCCCCTGGAGAACCTGAAGGGCGCGGACAGACTGACCAGGGCGCAGATGGACGAGATGGCGCTGGAGACGGCGCGCCTGGTGCAGATCGACGAGCTGATGGACAGGAAACCGTCCGAGATGTCAGGCGGCCAGCAGCAGAGAGTGGCCATCGCGCGCGCGCTGGTCAAAAAGCCCCGGGTCCTCCTCCTCGATGAGCCCCTGTCCAACCTGGACGCGCGGCTGCGCCTGCAGACCAGGGAGGAGATCCGCCGCATCCAGAGGGAGACGGGGATCACCACCGTTTTTGTCACGCACGACCAGGAGGAGGCCATGAGCATCTCCGACATGATCGTCGTCATGGAAGCGGGGGTGGTGAACCAGATCGGCAAGCCGCAGAAGGTCTATGACGATCCGGTCAACCTGTTCGTCGCGAAATTCCTCGGCACGCCGCCCATCAACCTCTTTGACGCGGAGATCCGGGGAGGCCGGCTGTATCTCGGCGGGGACTGCGTCCTGCAGGGAGCCGACAGTGTCCCGGACGGTCCCGTCGTCGCGGGCATTCGCCCCGAGGGATTCGTGCCCGATGAGAACGGTCCCCTCGTCTGCGGACTCATGGCCGTGGAGGTCATGGGACGCGATACCAGCATCGTTGCGGAGCATCCCGCCTGCGGCGGACAGATCCGCGCGATCGTGGACACGGAGGACATCCCTCCGGAAGGCGCACAGCAGGTGCGGTTCTCCCTCAGACCCGCCAAAGTCCACCTGTTCGACAGGGATACAGGAGAAAGGATCCGCATATGAAGGCGCGCGGGATCAGACCATGGCTCTATCTGCTGCCTGCGCTCGTCTTTCTGGGGATCTTCATGGTCTATCCCCTTTTCGACGTCATGGTCTACTCCGTCGAGGAGGGCTACAACAGCGCATCGCAGACTTATTACGGGATCGGCGGCTATAACTATGCCTATGTGCTCAGGGATCCCTATTTCCTCCAGGCTCTGAAGAACACCTTCATCCTGGTCATCATCACGGTGCCCGTCTCCACAGGCATCGCCCTTTTGATCTCCCTGGGCCTTCACTCCATCGATCGGTTCAAGGAATTCTTTCAGACCGTCTTCTTCCTGCCCTACGTCACCAACACGCTGGCGGTGGGCCTGGTCTTCATGATCCTGTTTAAAAAGACGCCGTATTCCGACGGCTTCATGAACCTGCTCATCACGGCCGTGGGAGGGACGGCGGTGGATTTTATTGACGGTCCCTACTGGGCCAAGATGTTCGTCATGTGCTTCTACACCGTCTGGGTGGTCCTGCCCTTCAAGATCCTGATCCTGACGAGCGCGCTGGCCTCTGTGGACGAGAATCTCTACAAGGCGGCCAGGGTGGACGGGACGAGCCGGATGCGCATCTTTACCCGGATCACGCTCCCTATGATCTCCCCCATGATCTTCTACCTGGTCATCACCGGCTTCATCGGCGCCTTCAAGGCGTACAGCGATGAGGTCGCCATCTTTGGCACCGACCTGAACGCGGCCGGGATGAACACCATCGTCGGCTATGTCTATGACATGCTGTACGGCGACAGCGGCGGTTTTCCTTCCTACGCGGCGGCCGCTGCCCTGATCCTTTTCGCCATCGTTCTGACTATCACCTGCATCAACCTGCTGGTGAGAAAAAAGGCCGTCATCTGACGGGTGCGGAGGGAAAGAGACAATGGAAACTCAGAGAGATTATGACCGGATCGGCAGACAGGCCGAGACCGCGAGGCGGGTGCGCACAACGGTCACCTACGTGCTGCTGACGCTGTGGGCGGTGATCGTGCTGTTTCCCTTCTACTGGATGGTCCTGACTTCGATCAAGAGCTACAGCACCTACAACGCGGAGTATGTCCCGAAACTCTGGACGTCTGCGCCTACCCTGCAGAACTATTTCGATGCCTTCACCACGGTGCCGCTGGCGGGATATTTCTTCAATACGATCCTCTTCACGGTCGTGACGACCGTGCTGATGCTGGCTGTGATCGTGCTGGCGGCGTTCGCCTTTTCCCGCCTGCAGTTCCGCGGCAGGGACCTGCTGTTCACGGCCTTCCTGTCCCTGATGATGATCCCCAATGAGCTGGTCATCATCACCAATTTCGTCACCATCACGAACTGGGGCATGCGCAACACTTACTGGGGCCTCATCCTGCCCTCGGTGACCAGCGTCTTCTATATCTACCTGCTCAAGGAGAACTTCGGGCAGATCCCTGAGGAGCTCTACAAGGCGGCCAAGGTGGACGGTACGAGCGATCTCAAATACCTGTTCAAGGTGATGATCCCGATCTGCCAGCCCACGATCGTCACCATCACTATCCTCAAGGTCATCGAGTGCTGGAATTCCTACGTCTGGCCCAGACTGATCACGGACGATCAGGCCTACTTCCTGGTCTCCAACGGGATCCAGGAGATCCGCGAGAACGGCTTCGGCCGGGAGAACATCCCCGCCATGATGGCGGCTGTCGTGGTGATCTCGGTCCCTTTGATCGTCCTGTTCCTGATCTTCCACAAGAAGATCATGGCCGGCGTGTCCAGAGGAGGGACCAAAGGATGAGAAAAGGTATGAAACAGAGGCTCCGCGCGGCTGTGCTGCTGCTCCTGTCCGTTTTCCTGCTTGCGGGCTGCCACGGGGCCCGGGACAGGGTCAGTTTTGCCGTGCCGGAGCAGTTCGACGACAGTGAGACGTATGAGATCACCTTCTGGGCCAAAAACGACACCAACAAGACGCAGACAAGGATCTATGAGAAGGCGATACAGGACTTTGAGGCCCTCTATCCCCAGATCAAAGTGAAGCTGCGCCTCTACACGGATTACGGGAAGATCTACAACGATGTCATCACCAACATCGCGACGGACACGACGCCCAATGTCTGTATCACTTATCCCGACCACATCGCGACCTACATGACGGGCGAGGACGTGGTGGTCCCTCTGGACGAGCTGGCGGCGGATCCCCGGTACGGACTGGGCGGATCGGAACTGCTCTACGACGGTCCGGAGAGCAGCGAGATGATCGACAAGTTCCTGGAGGAGTGCCGGATCTCGGGGCACCTGTATGCGCTGCCGTTCATGCGGTCCACCGAGGCCTGCTACATCAACAGGACGTTCGTGGAGGCGCTGGGCTATGAGGTCCCCGATGTGCTGACCTGGGATTTTGTCTGGGAGGTCTCCGAGAAGGCGATGGAGAAAAATGCCGACGGGACCTTTAAGATCAACGGTCAGAAAGTATTGATCCCCTTCATCTACAAATCCACCGACAACATGATGATCCAGATGCTGCGGCAGAAAGATGCCGGCTATTCCACGGACAGCGGGGAGATCGGGATCTTCAACGACACGACCAGGGAACTGCTCATGGAGATCGCCGCACATGCCGGGACGGGGGCTTTTTCCACCTTTAAGATCTCCAGCTATCCGGCCAATTTCCTCAATGCGGGGCAATGCATCTTTGCGATCGATTCCACCGCGGGCTCCACCTGGATGGGAGCGCACGCGCCGCTCTCCGATATCAGCAAGGACGCCTTCGTCGAGTTCGACACGGAGGTCAGGATGATCCCCCAGTTCGATCCGGAGGATCCGAAGATGATCTCGCAGGGGCCGTCGGTCTGTATCTTCAACAAGGAGGATCCCCGGGAGGTCCTGGCCTCCTGGCTGTTTGCTCAGTACCTGCTGACGGATGAGGTGCAGATCGCCTACGCGGAGACCGAGGGCTACGCGCCGGTGACCGACAAAGCCCGCTCCACGGAGGAGTATCAGTCCTACCTGTCCGCGGGCGGCACGGATGACAGTCTGCACTACGACGTGAAGATCAGGGCCACGGAGCTCCTGCTGAACAATACGGAGCACACGTTCGTGACGCCCGTGTTTAACGGCAGTGCTTCCCTGCGCGACGCGGCCGGCCAGATGATAGAGAGCGTGACCAAATCGGTCCGCCGGAAGGAGAAGGTAAACGACGCCTATATCGACAAACTGTTCGAGGATGTCACCAGCCTCTACCGTCTGGACAGGATCTCCGCCCAGGCGGGCGGGAGCGGCCTGCGGCGGGATCTCGGACCGCTTCCCGCGGAATCCCGGGCGCTGCTGATCACCCTGGCCGCAGCCTGGGTCCTGATCGCCCTCTACTGGATCCGGGAGAGGAAGAAAACATAAGCATGCATGACATAAGCGAACATGTCGTATCCTAGCGCGCATGCCGGGCATAGGCGTACACATCGTATCCCGGCGCGCATACCGGGCATAGGCGCGTGCCGGACATAGGCACACATATTGCCCCAGTTTGTGAATTCTTTATGTACTGCCTTTATTTTTGAGTCCGGTGGAGTATAATATCCACGTAAGCGCCGGAAACGGTGCGGATATCCACATAAGCACCGGAAACGGTGCGACAGTCAAGACAGTCAATTTCAAAGCATAACAATGGGAGGAAAGCTATGAAAAGATTTGCAGCTATCATGCTTGCATCTGCAATGACCCTGGCCCTGATCGGCTGCGGCGGCAAGACGCAGGAGAGCAGCGCGCCCGCCGAGGAGGCTGTGGAAGAAGCGGCAGAAGAGACTGAAGAGGTGACCGAGGAGACCGAGGCGACCGAAGAGGCAGCCCTGGATGTGCCGGTCATGACTCACGAGGAGTACATGGCAGCCGAGATGGATACTCCTGTCTGCGTGGAGACCTACGTGCAGGCGACCCAGTCCTGGTGGGACAACAAGATCACGGTCTACGCCCAGAGCGAGGACGGTGCCTATTTCCTGTACAACATGACCTGCGCTGAGGAAGATGCAGCCAAACTGGTCCCCGGCCAGAAGATCAAGGTCACCGGCTACAAGACTTCCTGGTCCGGCGAGATCGAGATCATCGACGCGACCTTCGAACTGGAGGACGGCAACTGGGTGGCTGAGCCCACAGATGCGACCGCCATGCTCGGCACCGATGAGCTGGAAGCGCACCAGAACGAGCGCGTCCTGTTCACCGACATGACCGTGGAAGCCAAGGGCGAGAACGGCGATGCCTTCCTGTATGCATGGGATGGCAGCGGCAGCGCCGACACGGACAGCGACCTGTACTTCGATGTATCCAAGGACGGCCAGACCTACACCTTCACTGTTGAGTATTATCTCGCAGGCCCCGGCAGCGATGCCTATGAAGCGGTCCGCAACCTGAAGGTCGGCGATGTCATCGACATCGAGGGCTTCATGTACTGGTACGAGGGCCCGCAGACCCACGTGACCGGCGTGACCGTGAAGTAAAGATCTCGATCAGAGAATTACTGAAATAAGGAATATCATTCTGTTAAGCAGCATTCAATTCTATAAACTGAAAACAGATGTCTTGTGAACCATCTACCGGGGCAGCTGTCAAGGAATCGGTGTACCTCGCCGGAGGCGTCCTTGACAGCTGCCCCGTTAGATGGTGGAGGGTCGACAAGAGGTGCTGACGCACCTCCTGCCTCCAAGGAGGCCGGAAGCGGTTTTGTGGAGAGCCAGTGCCTATAAGGCTTGCAGAGGGTGTGAAATCATCACAATCACCTGAAAGGCAGCAGCTGTGATCACGACCAATGGCCTGTGAAGGCCAGGAAGTCACTACGGAAGCAGAAAAACCATCAGCTGTAGTGCAATCCAAAGGCCTGTGAAGGCCAGGAAGTCACTACGGAAGCAGAAAAACCATCAGCTGTAGTG
>CAMOJW010000060.1 GCA_946617225.1 uncultured Lachnospiraceae bacterium | reverse complement strand
TGCCGGGCTGCAGCTCGGTCATGCCCATGGAGAGCTGGCAGGTCTTCAGGACATCGGGATGGATGAACTGGTTGATCACGCGCTTGTTGCTCAGCTCCGCGGTGCCCACGGGGCGGTGGTTGGCTTCAGCCATGGTGATCAGACGGGTCTCGTACGCGCAGTGGGCGGGGGCGCTCACCATGTAGAATTTGGCGGGTTTCTCCGGATCGTCAGAGGAGAAAGTCACTTCCCTGGTCCCCTGGGTGATGTACAGGCAGTCCTTATAGCCCAGCCTATATTCCGTGCCGTCCGCGACGATGCGTCCGTTGCAGCCCTCTCCGCCGATATTGAAGATGCCGATCTCCCGGCGCTCGAGGATGAAGTTCGTGCCGAAACTGTGCATGCAGTCGATGCCCTGGTCCAGGGAGACCGTTTTATGGACGGGCATGCAGCCAAAGGTGACCATGCGGTCCACGTGGGAGTATACGCAGACGATCTCGTCTGCCTTATACAGGCCCGTGATCAGGAACTCGTCCCGGAGCTCCTGTGTGGTGTATCTCTTCACATCTTTCTGGTTGGCACTGTAGCGGATATCCATAGCGTCATTTCCTTTCTGCCTGTCTGCGGCCTCTTTGGTCCTGTCTTTCGTTATCGCATCACTTAGTTATCTTATCACTCAGTTATCTTATCGCTGTTCACATCGCCGCTCCCTGCGCCGCGTAGATCTTCAGGATGTGTTTCCTGGCCGCCTCCGCGTTTTCGGGCCGGGTGTTCTCGAGCGTCATGTGGATGGCGGGTTTGCTCTCACGGGCAAAACGGAGCACCCTGCGATAATCCATCTCCCCCAGCCCGCAGGCCATGCAGGGCATGGAGGGCTCTGCGCCGGGGTCCTCCTGCACGCGGTAATCCTTCAGGTGGATCATGGCGATGTCCGGTCCGAGCAGATCGATGGCCTCCTCTATGACCTCCTCCCGCCGGTCCAGATTGTCCGGGTGCAGGAGATTCACGGGATCGAAGATGATCCGCAGGTTCGGGGAGGCGATGGAATCCAGCACCTGTCTCGCCCTCCGGGGGTTCCACACGATGTGCTTGTAGACCGGCTCGAAGGCCATCAGGACCCCGAACCGCTCCGCTGCGCGCACCACCGGCTCCAGATTGCGGATAAAAGTATCCAGCGCCTCCTCGCTCCGGCAGCCGACGGGATCATAGCGATAAGCCGCGTTGGGCGCTCCCGTCTCCGTGCCCACCATACCGCAGCCCAGGGCAGCGGCAAAACGCAGGTGCGCGATATACCGGTCTGTGATCCCCTTCAGCACTGTCTCATCGGGATGGGCCAGATTCAGGTAACAGCCGAGCAAGGGGATGTCCTGATCATACTTTGCGCAGAGGCGGCGCAGATACATGGCATATCCCGGCGTCAATGCCGCCGCGTCCGAGGTCTGCCCCTCCAGTTTGGACAGAGCCAGGTGGACACAGCTGAACCCCTGTTCTCTTGCTGCAGCCAGCCGCTGCTCAAACGTTCCCGGCGCCGTATCGTGGAGCCGGATGCCGATCTGCGGCGGGATCATCTCCCGTGCCTGCCTTCTCGCATCAGTCTCTGCCATCCTCTTCCCTCCTTGCCTGTGTGGGGCTCGCTGTCGCGGCACGGTGACACCGCGCTCCCCGGCAGCATATCCTCAGCGGACCTCTTCCCTATGATTATTACCCGATTCAAGTCCCCGGGGCTACATGATTCTCTGCTTTTCTGACGGAAAACGCTGTTTTTTGGCTCCCCGCAGGATCACTGCTCCGTGCGGACGTAGGCGGGCCGTTCCCGCAGCCGCGCTCCGGGGCCTGTGGAACCGGTCTCCTGGAAGCGGAGGCCCTCTGTCGGCTTGCCCCAGTCGTCCCAGCCGGCAGGGCAGATATGCGCTCCCAGATAACAGTTCTCCAGCCGCACGGCGGCATGCTCCCGCCAGGGCCTGGCTATATAGCAGGATCCGTCCGGAACGTCCGGTGCCGCCGTGAAGCGGCAGCCGCGGACCACAAATCCCTCCTCCGCGTGCGCGGGGGTGGACGGCGCGAACACATAGCCCGGCTCCACGCTGCGGAACTCACAGTCATCAAAATACGCCGTTGCGCCGCCGAAAACAAAGTCCACGCCGCCTTCGATCAGGCAGCGCCGGAGATATACGGTGCGGTCCGTCCGCGGGGCGTTCTCCCCGGGGCCCAGAAAACCGTCCTTCTCATAGGGGACCGGCGGCAGGGGCGCCAGAAACAGGGTGTCCTGATGGCCGCGGATGATGCAGTCCTCCAACACGATCCCGTCCCCGTCCAGGTACAGGGCGATGGCCTGGCCGGCCGTCCTGCCGCTGCCGGCGGTATTCTCGAATACACAGCGGCGGAACACCGTGCCGCTCCCCTCCGCCAGCACGGAAGCCGTCCGAAAAGTATGATACGGGCGCCCGTCCGGGTGGATCTGCCGCGCGCCGATATTGCCGGTAAAGATCTGGTCCTCGATCACGGCGTCCCGTTCCGTCAGGATCCTCATAAAAACTCCTCTCCGCCGTTCTCCCCGCTCCCGTCTTCCGGAAGCGCTCTCAGACTGAAACTCTCAAAGACCGCGTATCCGGCTTCAGCCGTTCCTGCGGCGTCAGCCAGGGCAAACAGTCCGAGCCGTGCGCCGACCCAGGTGTGCCCCGAGGGGACAAAACTTCTCCCGAAAGGACGATACGGCCCGTCCTCCTCTGCCAGCGCAAAGGTCATGACCGGCTGCTCCCCGTCCTCCCGGGTGAGCCGCTGCAGCAGGCGCACCTTCTGCGGCGCTGCCGTCTCCTCCGCACAGAGGATCCGCTCCTGCCGCTCGTCGCTGTCCCCGCAGGACTCCGCATACTCCAGGACGGCCTTCCCATCTTCCGTCAAGCGCACGGACAGGCTCGCATAGACGCCTCCGAACACGCAGACGCCCGCGCGACCGCCGGGCCTGAGCGCGCGCAGGTCTATCACGGTCTCAGCCTCAAATGCGGGGCAGCAGAATTTCTGCGTGAGCAGGTTCGGGCAGTCCCACAGGAGCGGTCTGCCGGTCCCGGTGGGATCGAATGCCCGCAGAGCCAGGCCGTCGGGGGTCTCTCCTCCCTGCTCCGGTCTCCGCACGCAGAAAACGCTGTCATCATGGTCGGCGGTCCACTGCCACTGGAGGCCGTACCGTCCTCCCGGGAAGCGGTCCGACGCAGGCGGATAGGAGATCTCCGACGGCGCCGTGTCCGGCTTGCGGCAGACGGATACCGGCTCGCCGCAGCCCTCCGCGTCGGCATTGACCCCGATCACGGGCCAGCCGTTCTCCCAGCGGACGGGCTGCAGATGCGCAATGCGCCCGTACATGCCCGCGGACTGAAAATGCAGGAACCACTCCTCCCCGCTCACCGTATCCGTCAGGCCGCCCTGGTGAGGGCCGTTGACGGCCGTGCTCCCCTGTCTGCAGACGGTCCTGATCTCGTACGGGCCACCGATCTCCCTGGCCCTGAGCGCCCGCTGATCTCCGTGCGCAACGCCGCCCGCGGGGGCCAGGATATAGATATACTCCCCGCGCCTGTATACTTTGGGCCCTTCGATCGTCTCGGCCGGGTGCGCGGGGTCATTGCCGTCAAAAATGAACCTGTCCTCGCTGATCGACTGCAGCGTCTCCGGATCCGCCTCAAAGACGCCCAGTTTGCTCTTGAAACCGATCCTGCTCTTTGCATAGGCGTGCACGATATACAGTCTCCCGTCCGTATCCAGGAACGGGCAGGGATCGATGAATCCCTTCGCTCTCCGCACGCAGACCGGAGGGTCCCATTTCCCCGCGGGATCGGTGGTCTTCACGCAGTAGATGCCCTCGTCCGGCATCCCGTAAAAGATATAGAAGACGCCGGCGTGATAGCGGATCGACGGCGCCCACACGCCGTCCCCGTGCCGCGGCGCCTCATACCCGGGCTCCCGGATGTTGTCCACAGCATAGGATACCAGTTCCCAGTTGACCAGGTCCCCGGATGTCAGTACCGGCAGACCGGGCGTATACTGAAAACTGGATGCCGTCAGATAATAGGTGTCCCCGACCCGGATCACGTCCGGATCGGAATAATCCGTGTACAGGATCGGATTCCGGTATCTCCCGTCTCCGAGATCCGCTCTCCACAGAACTTCTTTCATGCTCGCTCCTTCCCCTGTCAGCGCTCTGATTTACGGCATATTATAACAGAATGCCGGCCTGCACGATACGAATAAAACGGTGGAAATCCCGCACACGCTCCTCCAAAACGCTGATTTTTTGTCCTCCTTATGGTATAATGATATCACTCGATATACTTCACTTCCGGCAGGCAGGTTCTATCCTTTGATCCATTCGGCCGTGCAGGCACATACGGCAGGGAGGTTCTACATCTATGCGTGTTTCCGATCTTCATATCGACAGGATCTATATCAACAAACTCTACCGCAGCAGTGATTATACGATGTCGCGCAACCATTACCATTATTATTATGAGATCTTCTATGTGGGACAGGGGAACTGCCGTTTTTTCATAGAGAACCACCTCTATGACCTGCATGCGGGGGATTTTCTCATCATCCCGCCGCATGTGATCCATTACAACCGCTATGTGACCGGCTGTACCAGATATAACATCTATTTCCGCACGTCCGACCTGCAGCAGTTCCTGCGGGTCGAGAGCGAGGAGCTTTTCCAGGATGAGGATCTGTTCTCTCACCCGCATTTCTATCACGTCCACGAGGCCTACCGGGAGATGTTCCTGAATCACCTGGACACGATGGTGCAGGAGGACAAGCTGGACGACGGACACACAGCCAGGCTCCTGGAACTGCAGCTGCATCAGTTCTTTCTTTATACATTGCGCTGCTGCAGCCGGCGCGACGACAGCGGCAGGGGGGATGCGGACGATCCCATCCTGAACGCCTCCCGTTTCATCACCGACCATTACTCGCAGAATATCTCGCTGGAGCTTCTGGCCTCCAGGGCCTGCCTGTCCCCGGGGTACTTCAGCAAGAGGTTCCGCCAGGTCACGGGCGTGGGGATGAAAGAATACCTCAACTACGTCCGCTTGGACCACGCCGCGCGGGAGCTGCTGTCCACCTCCCACAGCATCACGGAGGTGGCCTCCAACAGCGGTTACGCTGACAGCAATTATTTCAAGGACGCCTTCAAGAAGATGTACGGCGTCTCCCCCCGGGCATACCGCAAGAACCGCACCACGGATTCCGTCATGGCCGAGAGCGTCGCGCGCCACAAGAGCGGTCTGCCTCAGAAATAAGCGATGGCCTGACCCGGCAGCTTTATTCCCTTATTCCGGAAGGACTATCCATGAATATCTACGATATCGCGAGCCAGGCGGGCGTCTCCATCGCCACGGTCTCCCGCGTGCTCAACGGCTCAGACAAAGTCTCCCCCCGCACCCGCGCCAGGGTGCTGGAGATCATCGAGCGCAGCGGCTATACGCCCAATATCTTTGCCCAGGGGCTGGGGATCGGCACGATCCACGCCGTCGGGATCCTCGTGCCGGACATCTCGGACCTGTTCATGGCGGACAGCGTGGCCTTTCTGGAGCGGCTGCTGAGAGCCCGCGGCTACAGCTCCCTTCTCGCCACCAGCGGTTTTGAGCGGGAGAGCAAGGAGCAGCAGGTCCAGATGCTCCTGTCCAAAAAAGTCGACGCCCTGATCCTCGTCGGCTCCACCTACGCCGGCGCCGGAGTCGACCCGGAGGAGACGGGATACATCCGCCGCGCCGCGGAGCAGATCCCTGTCTTCCTGATCAACGGACAGGTGGAGGGCGAAAATATCTTCTCCTGCGTGTGCGACGACTACGCGGCCATGTACAGCATCACCTCGCAGCTGATCGGGCGCGGTCACCGGCGCTTCCTCTTCCTGACCGATTCCGGGTCCTACAGCGCCCTGCAGAAAAGGGCAGGTCACGAGGATGCGCTCCGCGATGCCGGCATCACGCCTGACCCCGCGCTGTCCCTGCGCATGCCCAACCGGATCCATCCGGTGAGGGATCAGCTGCTGGAGAGGACCTCGGAGCGGACTCCGGGCGACGTTTCCGGCTCGGCGGACGCTTCTCCCGAGGCACCTCTCCGTTTTGACGCTGTCATCGCCACAGACGACGGGATGGCGGTCGGGGCTGTCAAATATGCCGCGGCGCGCGGCCTGCATCTCCCCGACGACCTGGAGATCGTCGGCTACAACAATTCCTCCCTCTCCGTCGCCTGTGAGCCCGAGCTCACCAGTATCGACAACCTCCTCTCCGAGATGTGCGAGAAGACGGTACACCACCTTCACGAGTATCTCTCCGGTGATCACGACCAGCCCAGGCAGGTTCGGCTGGGATGGAGACTGGTCGAGAGAGGGACGACGAAAAGATCCTGAACAGAGACCTTGTTTTTGACGGTCAGCTGTGTTTTTTCTTGACAGATCTGCTGAAAACAGGTATTCTGTAAACAGGATGTAAGCGCTTACATTCGCTGTAAGGGACTGTCCCGGGCTGGACCTGAAATCCTTCAAATGTCGCCCCGGATATGATATCCTATAAACAGCGCAGTCAAGCGACCACTTTCTTCCATCAACTATCCCCGGACTTTTGCGAAAAGGAGGGCGGCAGCGGGGGATCTGCCGAATTTGCTTATGAAGAAAGCTTTTATGGACAAGGACTTCATGCTCAAGAACGAGACGGCCAAACACCTCTTCCATGATTTTGCGGAAGAACTGCCCATCATCGACTACCACTGCCACATTCCGCCGCGTGAGATCTATGAGGACCGCCGCTACAACAACATCGCGGAAGTCTGGCTCGGCGGCCGCGGTGCAGACGGCACCTATTTCGGCGATCACTATAAATGGCGCGTCATGAGAAGCGCCGGTATCCCGGAGAACATCGTCACCGGCGATGCTGCTCCTTATGACAAGTTCGTTGCTTTCGCGGGCGCTCTGGAGCTGGCCATCGGCAACCCGATGTACCACTGGTCCAACTATGAGCTGAAGAAATATTTCGGCATCAACGAGCCCCTGACCGTCGACAACGCCAAGGCGATCTGGGACAAGACCAGCGACATGCTGCAGAATGACCCCAACCTGTCCGTCCGCGGCATCATCCGCCAGTCCAACGTCAAGTACGTCGGCACCACGGATGACCCGATCGACACCCTCGAGTGGCACGAGAAGCTGGCGGAGATCAAGGACCTCGGCTTCATGGTCCGCCCTTCCTTCCGCCCCGACAAGGCCATCAACATCGACAAGGACGGCTGGAAAGACTATATCGGCAAGCTCGGCGCGAGCGTCGGCAGAGAGCTGAAGAGCGCGCAGGATGTCTGTGACGCCCTGAACGAGAGGATCGATTTCTTCAAGGCCCACGGCTGCGTCGCTTCCGACCACGGCATCGATTACATCATGTTCCGTGAGGGCACCGACGAGCAGGCTGACGCCGCTTTCTGCAAGGCCATGGCCGGCGAGAAGCTCACCCTCGAGGAGACCGAGATCTTCCAGACCAAGGTCCTGCTCTCCCTCGCCAGGAAGTATCACAAAGAGAACATCGTCATGGAGATCCACTACTCCTGCACGAGAAACAATAACAAGAGGATGTTCCGCATCGAGGGACCTGACACCGGCTTTGACATGATCGCCAAATCCACCTGCGGCGACCAGATGGCGCAGCTGTTCTCCTGCCTGGATGAGACCAACGAGCTGCCCAAGACGATCGTCTTCTCCCTGGATCACAACGATTTCAACCAGATCACGACCTGCCTCGGCTGCTTCCAGTCCGACGAAGTCCCCGGCAAGATGCAGCTCGGCGCCGCCTGGTGGTTCCTTGACACCCGCGACGGCATGGAAGAGCAGCTGAGAGCCCTCGGCAACCTGGGCCTGATCGGCACCTTCGTCGGCATGCTGACCGACTCCCGTTCCTTCCTGTCCTACACCCGTCACGATTACTTCCGCAGGATCGTCTGCAACGTGATCGGCCAGTGGGTCGAGGATGGTGAGTACCCGGATTACGACGCTTCCCTCAAGAAGATCGTCCAGGGCATCTGCTTCAACAACGCAAACCGTTACTTTGGCCTGAACATTCAGTAAATCATTTAGGAAAGGATACGATCATGGCACCTAAACTTAATTATGAAGTCCTGAAAAACACCGGCTACGACGGCTACATCCTGAAAGATGCTCCTGTCAAGGTCCTGCAGTTCGGCGAGGGCAACTTCCTCCGCGCGTTCGTGGACTACTGGTTCGACATGTCCAACGAGCTGGCCGGCTGGAACGGCAAGGTCGCCCTTGTGCAGCCCATCTCCATGGGCCTGACCAAGCTCATCAACGAGCAGGAAGGCCTCTACACCCTGTATCTCCGCGGCAGCGAGAACGGCGAGAAGATCGACCGCAAGCGCGTGATCTCCGTCGTGGATGCCTGCTACAATCCGCACGATGACGCCGACTGGGCCAAGATCATCGAGATCGCGAAGAGCGATGACCTCGAGTACGTCGCTTCCAACACCACCGAGGCCGGCATCGTCTATGACGCTTCCTGCACGCCTGATCAGCAGCCGCCGACTTCCTTCCCCGCGAAGCTTACCGTGCTCCTGCACGAGCGTTTCCAGGCGGGCAAGAAGGGTGTCGTCATCCTCTCCTGCGAGCTGATCGACAACAACGGCAAGGAGCTCGAGAAGTGCTGCGTGCAGCACGCGAAGGACTGGGGCTATGGCGAGGACTTCATCGCATGGCTGCAGAATGACTGCCTGTTCTGCTCCACGCTCGTGGACCGCATCGTTCCCGGCCGCATCCGCGACGCGCAGGAAGTTGCCCGTCTGACGGAAGAGAACGGCTACGACGATCCGCTTCTGGACGTCGGCGAAGTCTTCGGCGTGTGGTACATCGAAGGTCCCGCCTGGCTTGAGGAGAAGCTTCCCTTCAAGAAGGCCGGCCTCAACGTCCACGTCGTTCCGGAAGTCGCTCCTTACAAGAAGAGAAAGGTCCGCATCCTGAACGGTGCGCACACCGGTTTTGTCCCGGGTGCTTATCTTGCAGGTCAGGACATCGTCCGCGACTGCATGCACGACGACACCATCCGCGGCTTCATGAACAAGATGCTCTACGACGAGATCATCCCCTGCCTGCCTCTGGACAAGGAAGACTGCAAGAACTTCGCGGCAGCGGTGTATGACAGATTCAACAATCCTTTCGTGGATCACCAGCTGATGAGCATCACCCTGAACTCCACCTCCAAGTGGAAAGCCAGGAACATGCCTTCCTTCCTCGAGTACATCGAGACCTTCGGAAAGCTTCCGCAGGCGCTGACCATGAGCCTTGCCGCCTACATCGCTTTCTATTCCAACGACGTGCAGCGCCGCGAGGACGACGGCCTCGTCTGCAAGCGCCCCGCCGGCAACGAGTACAAGATCCAGGACGACGCCTGGGCACTGGATTTCTTCTATGCACACAAGGATGACAGCGCCGCTGATCTCGTGAAGGCGGTTCTGGGCAACAAGCAGATGTGGGACCAGGATCTGAATGAGATCCCGAACCTCACCGAGACCGTCACCAAGGATCTCGAGCTGATCCGCGACAAGGGCGTGCTCGCTGCTTACGCTTCTGTCCTGTAATAATGACTGCAGCTCACACAGGGGACGGTTCTCTGTGTGAGCTGCAGAATGAATGCCCTTGGCAGGCTCACACAGAGAACCGTCCCCTGTGTGAGCCTGTTTTGCCGCCTTGACTGGCGGCGGAAAGGATTCTTATGAGACTGATCCATATCCATCCCTCGGACAATGTCGCAGTCGCGCTGCAGCCGATCGCGAAGGGCGAGACGCTCACGGTCGACGGCATCACCGTCACCGCCTCCGAAGATATCACACGCGGCCACAAGATCGCTCTCACCGACATCGCGGAGGGCGGCGAGATCATCAAGTACGGCAACTGCATCGCCATCGCGAAGGCGCCCATCACGAAGGGCAGCTGGGTCCACACCCACAACGTGCGCACCGGCCTCTCCGAGAACGCCGACTACTACTATGATCACAAGGTCTATGACCTTCCGGATCCGGCTCCCCGCACCTTCATGGGCTACCGCAGGAAGGACGGCCGCGCGGCCATCCGCAACGAGCTCTGGATCATCCCGATCGTCGGCTGCGTCAACGGCATCGCGAAGCAGCTCGTCGAGCAGAACCAGCACCTGGTCAAAGGCAGCATCGACGGCCTCTATTCCTTCGGCCATCCCTTCGGCTGCTCCCAGCTCGGCGACGACCTGGCCCAGACCAAGAAGCTCCTCACCGCGCTGGTCCGCCATCCCAATGCCGGCGGCGTCCTCTGTTTGGGCCTCGGTTGCGAGAACCTGGTCCTCGACATGTTCAAGGAAGCCCTCGGCGAGTACGATCCCGACCGCGTGAAGTTCCTCATCTGCCAGGAAGTGGAGGATGAGCTGGAAGCCGGTTCCGAACTCCTCGCGCAGCTCGCGGAGTACGCCGGCCAGTTCCACCGTGAAGAGCTTCCCGCCTCCGAGCTTGTCATCGGCATGAAGTGCGGCGGCTCCGACGGCCTCTCCGGCATCACCGCCAACCCGACTGTCGGCCGCTTCTCCGACCGTCTCATCGCTCTGGGCGGCTCCACCGTCCTGACCGAGGTCCCCGAGATGTTCGGCGCCGAGAACATCCTCTTCTCCCGCTGCGAGAACACGGAAGTCTTCAACAAGGCTGTCGACATGGTCAACGATTTCAAGCAGTATTTCGTCTCCCACGGCCAGGTGGTCTACGAGAATCCCAGCCCCGGCAACAAGGCGGGCGGCATCACCACCCTGGAAGACAAGTCCTGCGGCTGCGTCCAGAAGGGCGGCAGCGCACAGATCGTCGACGTCCTCCGCTATGCGGAGCCCGTCACGAAGAAGGGCCTGAACGTCCTGTCCGGCCCCGGCAACGACCTCGTCAGCGCCACCGACCTGACGGCTGCAGGCGCCCACATGATCCTCTTCACGACCGGCCGCGGCACGCCTTTCGGCGCTCCCGCTCCGACCATGAAGATCTCCACCAACACCCCTCTCTTTGAGAAGAAGGGCGCCTGGATCGACTTCAATGCCGGTACAGTCGCGGAAGGCAAGGAGACCCTTGACGAGGCAGGTGACCGCCTCCTCGACTACGTCCTGAAAGTCGCCAGCGGCGAGCAGGTCAACGCCGAGAAGCACGGCATCCGCGAGATCTCCATCTTCAAGGATGGCGTGGTGCTGTAAAACTGAATCGTCGGCGCGTCAGCGCTTTCCCCGCAAAAGTGGCTGTTGCACGTTAGTGCTACAGCCACTTTTATTTGAATCAGACAGTAATAGTTTCTGTTAAATGATTTCAAAAACTTCTTGTTGACCATCTTCCGGGGCAACTGTCAAGGAACCGGTATACCTCGCCGGAGGCGTCCTTGACAGCTGCCCCGGAAGACGGTGGCCGGAAGACAAGAGCTGCTGACGCAGCTCTGCCTCCAAAGAGGCTTTTGTTGATGGTAAGCCTGGGAGCGGGAAATCACCTTCCAGGCTTACAGACTTCTTGAGAGGGTAAGCCCGCAGACCCAAGGTTTCTCTTCTGGGCTTATGGGCTTTTGGTGATAGTAAGCCCAGAACAGCGAAAACATGTATTAGGCTTACTTCTCCGGATAAATGACAAAGCTGTGATGAGATCCGGCCTCAGATCCTGTCAGTCTGATATGCGCCCCTAAAGGGTAACACTTATCAAGTGTCTGAATCCTGTATGGTTA
>CAMOJW010000059.1 GCA_946617225.1 uncultured Lachnospiraceae bacterium | reverse complement strand
AGCTGCTGAATCTCACCTCTTGGAGTGACTTTTCACGCGGGTGATGACGTTCTCCTGCCGGGACGTTATTCCTGCCGTGATATTTCCTTTATTTCACGACAGATATAACGTTCTCCAATCTCCTTCTCCGGGCTCCTTGGAGGCAGAGCTGCGTCAGCAGCTCTTGCCTATAAACAACCATCTTCCGGGGCAGCTGTCAAGGACGCCTCCGGCGAGGTATACCGGTTCCTTGACAGCTGCTCCGGAAGATGGTCAACAAGTCATATATTTATAACAGCAACACAAATAAATGCTTACTACTTTTATAAGTGGCTCCCGCTCCTCTCCAGATACCCCTCCAGCAACTCCAGCCCTTCTGGCGGAACGCACATTCTGTCGGTCCCCTGACTCACTTCCCGGACTACATCCTCCAGGTCGAACCACTCCACACACTCCAGTTCCTCCTCCTGGATATGGATGTCCTCCGTTCTGACCGGCCGCTCATAGACGTAGAGGTAAACGATCTCGTCCTCCCGGAAAAGTGAGCCGTGGAAGATCCCCTCGAACGTGATGCGGCAGTTGCCGGCAAAGTGCAGATCCTCCGGCAGTGCCCGGATCCCCAGTTCCTCTTCCAGTTCCCGCTGCGCACTCACGAGCGGCTCGTCTCCTGCCTGGATGTGCCCGGCAGAGGAAGTGTCGTACATGCCGGGGAAGGAATCCTTGTCCATGCTGCGCTTCTGAAGGAGCACCCGGATGCGGTCCCCCTCCCGCCGGATCACCCAAATGTGGGCGGTCCGATGCAGGATCCCGTCCCTGTGGGCGGCGCTCCTGGTGACCACTTCGCCGGTGGGGAGGCCGTTCACGTCGCAGACGTCGAACAGTTCCTCCGGCATTTCTCCCCGCATCGCTCTCTCGATGGCCTGCACGACCTTGACGTCGGCCGGCAGCCAGTCCACGTCCCACAGCTGCGCGGGGGTCAGCCAGCGCAGCGCCTCGTGTTCCAGAAGCCTGGGCTGCTGGGGACCGGAAGCCTCCGGCCCATATCCTGCAAGCTCCGCACCATTCCCTGTGCGATCCGGCCAGTTTCCCGCTAGCGCCGCACCATCCCCTGCGCGATCCTCCCCGATCTCTGTACGATCTGCCGCATGCTCCGGCAGCGTACACCAGAAGCAGTCCATCGACAGGTGAAAACCCGGATAGTCATGCTCCACCGTCACCAGCGGCGCACCTACCTCGACCAGGACATCCAGCTCCTCGCGGATCTCCCGGACCAGGGCCTCCGCAGGGGTCTCGCCGGGCTCTACTTTGCCGCCCGGGAACTCCCAGCCGTCCTTATAGGCGCCGCTCCCTCTCTGGGTGGCGCAGATCCTGCCGCCGCGGACGATGACCGCCGCCACGACACGGATCACTTTAGGGGTAGTCTTCTCTTCCTGCATGAATAGTCCGTCCTTTCCTGCCGTCAACATGACACCTATATCATATCACGGCGGGAGACTTCCGGACACCGTTAACGTTCCGGATACCGGGAACCTTCCGGATACCAGGGACCTTCCGGACACCGGGAACCTTCCGGGCACCCGGACCCTGCGGGGATCCTATTCCTCCTTGGCCCGCTTCTCTCTCCGGACGTCGGAGAAGGATTTACCCTCCATGTCGCGGACGAGCTGCTCATAGGCGGGCAGTTCCTCCTCCCAGTCCCGGTAGGCGCTGTCTCCCCGGTGGTCGGTCAGCGGACCGTCCTCGCCGGCGCGCAGTTCTTCCATCTTGTCCAGGAGAAAAACGGTGCTCTTGGCCGCTCCGCAGACGTTCAGGTGATCGCCCCTGTCGGTCGTGTCCGTGCTCCAGTCGAGCCCCATCTCCTCCGTATACTCGTTCAGGTCAATGTAGGTCACCTGTTCTTCCTGCGCGAAGGCCTGCACTGCCCGTATCCGCGGCAGGTTGTAGATCTCGGGGGAAGGTGCACTGTAGAGGACGAGGACGATCCCGTTCCGGTCACAGAACCGCTTCATCTTGCGGAACCAGGTGCGGTTGAAGTCCGACACTTCCTCGTGATACTGGTCATCGATCTCCCTGTCCGTGAGATAGTCCGCCGGCCCTTCGTAGGGCCTGCTCCGGCCATTGACGACGTAACCGCGGTGATAGATCAGGTCCCCCGGCGGTTCGATCAGTTTTTTCCAGATGCTGTGAAACTTCAGAAAATCAAAAGTATGGTACAGCCTCTGGGAGAGGACCATCTGTCTGTCCATACCCTCGTCGTAGCGGAGCAGCTGCAGCGTCTCCATGAGGAGATAGCGGGGCTTCTGCCGGCGGCAGGCGTCTTCCAGGGCAAAACGGGACTCCGTCATGCGGATCCCGTCCGCCCCTATGTTGAAGGATGTATACCCTCTCTGCTTCCAGAGCTCCATGGGGGTGAAGTCGGAAGTGCTCAGGCTGTCCCCCAGGTTCATGATATCGATCGTATACGCCGGCTGCTCCCGGATCTCGGCCGCCCGCGCGTTGCGGTTCTGCAGGAGACCTGTGTCGAACCAGCCCTCCGGGTCCATCATCGCCGACGCGATGGCCAGCAGCAGGACCAGGACAGCCAGAAAACCGGTGATCCGCACGCTCTCCCTGTGGAAAAGGCTGCTCTTCATGGTCTCAGTTCTCCTGCAGCCTCTCGATCATGGCCCACATGGCCTGCGCGGAATTAAAGTTCTCGGGCGTCATCTCGGCCGCCTCCACTTCGATGTCAAAAGCCTCCTCGATCTCGGAGATCAGCGTGATGATCCCGAAAGAATCCAGCAGATGGTCATCGATCAGTCCGGTCTCGTTCTCGTAGTCGATGGAGTCGTCGATCTCATTCAGGATGTCCAGCAATTGTTCCATGGTCTGTTCCTTTCCGTGTGTGAAATGTGTCTGTGTATCCGGCATCCGCGTTCCCGCCCCTCAGCGGGGCGGCATGTTCAGGGGATAGGTCTCCGTCCTGTCCCTGGCCGGCAGCCAGCCCTCCCCGGCATCGCGGAGAACGACGCCCGGCAGTTCGTGGCTCAGGAACAGGGACATGCCCTCGTAGAAGCTGTACGCCCCCGTGTCCAGGAACGCCACCCTGTCCCCCTCGCGGATCTCGCCGGGATAGTCGCTGCACAGGACATCGTTCATGGTGCAGAGCGATCCGCAGATCATGACGGATCTTCCCTCCGCCGGGGGTCTCTCCGGCCCCTCCTCCGGCGGGATCACCCGGATCCGGGGACGGTACATCCCCTTGATCTGCCCGTCGTACTGCAGCTGATGGATGCCCCCGTCCACGAGGCAGATCTCCCTGCCGTCATTGACCTTCGTATCCAGTGCCGTGGTGACGTACGTGCCGCACTCGGCGGCAAAAGCGCGCCCCATCTCGATGGTCACGTCCCCGCGCCACTGCATCTCCCGCAGCAGCCCGCAGAAAGCCGCCAGCTGCTCCCCGCTGCGCAGGTCCGTCTCCTCCTTCCGGTCCTCGAAATAGGAGACCGCAAAGCCCGTCCCGTATTCCAGCTCGGGGACCTCCCAGCCGGCCTCGTCCCGGAGCCTCGCCATGAAAGCGTCCAGCATCCGCAGTTCCTTTCCGTGGCGGGTGAGTTTTTTCTTCTGGGTCCCGGAGAAAAAGTGGATCCCCGCCAGGGCGATCCCCGGATACTCGTCCCTGTACAGGGCCATGCGGGTGATGGTGTCCGCGTCCATACCGAACTGGCTCCCGTTGGTGAGGCGGGGATAGACGCGCACCCGGATCCCCTGGGCACAGGCCATCCCGGACAGATACCGCGCCTGCTGAGGGGATTCAGCCGTGTACCGGGCCCGGTCGCCGCAGTAGTCCACGATCTGCTCCAGGTCCTCCCGGATCTTCAGGACCCCGGAGATGAACAGCTTCTCAGGGGGCAGCTGAAGATCGCGGCAGATGCGGAACTCGCCCATGGAGCAGACCTCGATTCGGTCCGCCAGGTCCGCCATCGCCCGGGTGAGGAACGGGTTGGTCTTCATGGAATAAGTCAGGGCGATCTCCGGCCCCTCCCCCTGAAAAGCTTCCCTTACACCGTCCCGGAAGCCGTCCCTTAGCGATCGCACGCGCTCCCGCACCTGGTCCAGATCAAAGATATACAGAGGTGTTCCGAATCGCTCCGCGGCCTCCCTGATCAGCCGGTCATCCATAGGTCTTTCCTTTCCGGTCCTCACTGTCCTGTGCACTTATTTCCCCCGCTGTACTGTGCTCTTATTTCCCCAGCAGGGCCCGGAAATGGGCCCGGTCGATCTTGCCGTTTTTGTTCAGAGGCATCTCTTCGATGCGGAAGATCTTCGAGGGCACCATATACACCGGCACCCGCTCCTTGAGCGCCGCACGGATCTCCCCCGGCTCCTTCTCGCCGGTATACCAGCTCACGAGGCGGTTCCGGTCCTCGTCGAACAGGCACACGGCGCGCTGCACGCCGTCCAGTGCCATGAAGTTGGTCTCTATCTCCTCCAGCTCGATGCGGTGGCCCATATGTTTGATCTGGAAATCCCCGCGGCCGGCAAAATACAGCTCTCCGTCCTCCCCGTACACGGCCAGGTCACCCGTGCGGTATGCCCGCTGAGGCTCCTCCGCGCCAGGCAGCCTGCACAGGACAAATCTGCGCAGCGTTTGGGCGGGATCGCGGTAGTAACCGATAGCCAGGGACTCGCCCGCCACGCACAGTTCCCCTGTCGCACCCGGTGAAGTGATCAGCGCAGGCGTCCACACGCTGCCGTCCTCCGGCACGGGTGCCTCCGGATCTGCCAGGAACACAGTCCGCCCCGGGAAGGCGCGGCCGATGGGGATCTTCTCTGTCTTCTCATAGCGGCGGCCGATCCGGTAGTATGTGCAGTTGCAGGTGATCTCCGAGGGTCCGTACAGGTTGACGAAAGAAGCCCCCGGCAGCGCGTCCTGCCACATCGTCAGATGCTTCACGGGCATGACTTCGCCGCTGAACATGACCAGCCGCACCTTCTCCGGCACCCGGTAGCGCAGTCCCTTCAGGCCGGAGACCAGGCACAGGGCCGACACCGCCCAGACCAGGACCGTCACGCCGTTGTCACAGAGATAATCGAGCAGTCTCGGAGGCGTGCTGAAATAGGCCCGCGGGATGAGGAGCACCTCCGCCCCGGTGAACAGCGCGCTGTACAGATCCTTGACGGAGACGTCAAAATCGAAAGGCGCCTGGTTGCCCAGGACATCCTCCCGCGTGATCCCGAAGATCTCCGTGAAATGTCCGATAAAATCGATCACGGAGCGATGGCTCACCACGATCCCTTTGGGCGTTCCCGTGGAACCGGAGGTGAAGATCCCGTAGAGCGGATCGTCCCCCGACAGCTCTTCCCTGACGGCCCGGAGTCTCTCGAGATCCGCGGCATCCACGGTTCCGCTCCCGCGGATCCCCGTGAAGGTCTCCACGGAAAGCACGGTCCCCTGAAATCCCGCCTCCGCCAGCTGGGCGCGTCTCTCCGCGTCGACCAGCACCGTCCGTGCCTCCAGCACCTCCAGGATCCTGCGGATCCGCTCCGGAGGCTGTTCGGGGTTGACCGGGACATAGAAACCGCCGGCATATACTACGCCGTACATACAGGCAAGCACCGCGCTGCTCTTCTCAGCCAGGATGGGGACCGGTTCCCCGCGGCGGATATGACCGCACAGCTGTGCGCCGACCGCCTGCGCCGCAGCCGTCAGTTCTCCGTAACGCAAAGAGACGGTCCCGTCATAGACCGCCGTCCTGTCCCCGTATCGCTCCTGCGTCTGCTCGAGTATATCCAGTATAGTTTTCAATCGCTGCTCCCCCGTATGTGCTGTCACTCCATGTATTATACACAATGTACGTCGGAAAATCTCTCAGACGTTTGTACAAATCTTTGTTCAATCATTGTCGTCTTTCTGTATATATGTCATTTTGGGACCGGCTCTTTTCGCTCCGGTCCCAAAAACTCTGTTTTTTCGTGTATACTTTTCAATATCAGTCATTCGTCCGCCGGGCGGACCTCTCCGGACCTTTCCAGAAAGGAGCAGCCATGTCCCTGACCGATCTTCTCAAATCTTTTGACGATATCCTCTACACCTGGTGCCTCATCTATCTGCTGGCAGGCGTCGGCATTTATTTCACCGTCCGCACCCGGTTCGTCCAGATCCGCCTCCTGGGGGACTGCCTGAAATGCATGTTTGAAAAAAAGACCTCCGAGAGCGGCATCTCCTCCTTCCAGGCGCTGATGATCGCCACGGCCTCCCGCGTCGGCACCGGCAACATGGCCGGTGTGGCCACCGCTATCGTGGCGGGCGGTCCCGGGGCGGCCTTCTGGATGTGGCTCATGGCGGTCCTGGGGGCGGCGTCCGCTTTTGTCGAAAGTACTCTGGCCCAGATCTACAAGACACGGGAGGAGGACGGCTCCTTCAAGGGCGGCCCCGCCTACTACATCGAGCGCGCCTTGCACGCGCGCTGGCTGGGCGTCATCTTTGCCATCTCCCTGATCGCCACCTTTGCTTTCGGCTTCAACGGACTGCAGGCCTACAACATCGTCTCCACCATGGAGTACTACTTCCCGAACCTGCACAGTTCCCCGGTGCCGCTGGTCATCGGCTGCCTCCTGTTCCTGTCCTCCCTGTATCTGTTTTTTGCCGGCTCGGACAAGATAGGCTGGCTCTCCTCCGTACTGGTGCCGGTCATGTCGGTCATGTACATCGTGATGGGCCTCCTGATCATCGTCCTGAACCTGGGAGAGATCCCGGCGGTCCTCGCCTCTGTCATGCGGTCCGCCTTTGATTTCCGTGCCATCTTTGGCGGCTTCACCGGTTCCTGCATGGTCTACGGCATCAAGCGCGGCCTCTTCTCCAACGAAGCCGGTATGGGCTCCGCCCCCAACGCCTCCGCCTCCGCAGAGGTCTCCCACCCTGCCAAGCAGGGCCTCGCCCAGGTCATTTCCGTGTACATCGATACGCTGATGATCTGCTCGGCTACCGTGTTCATCCTGCTCCTCACCGGCGTGTACAAGACCGACAGCACCCTCGACGGCATCCCGCTCCTGCAGCACAGCGTCGCCGCGCAGTTCGGCCCGTGGGCGATCCACGTGATCACTGTGGCCGTCTGTATGTTCGCCTTTACTTCCATCGTCGGCAACTACTTCTACGCGGAGGCCAACATCCTCTTCATCAGTAAAAACAAGACCTTCCTCACCGTCTTCCGCGTCGCCGCCGCCTTTATGGTCCTGGCCGGCGCCATGACGAACATGGACCTCGCCTGGAGCCTGGCCGACATCACCATGGGCCTGGAGGCCGTAGTCAACATCATCGCGATCCTGCTCCTGTCCCGCATCGCCTTCAGGTGCCTGAAGGACTACGAAGACCAGAAGGCCAGGGACATCGACCCCGTCTTCCACGAATCCAACATCGGTCTGGACGACACGGATGTGTGGAAGTGAGCCCGGAGGCTGCGCAGATCAAACGCCTGAGAAGGGCAGTCGCATTAAGCTTTGATCAATGCATAAACGATTTCTCGAAGACCCGCTCTCGCTCATCAGAAACGCAGCGGTACTAACATTTTTCCATCGCCGGTGGCTCGGAAAAATGAAGTACCGGCGTTTCCGAAAGGTCTTCGAGAAATGTTTATGCATTTTTATGCTTAGTGCAACTGCCTCTTCTTCCCGTGTCTCTTCTTAAAGTCCTCCCGGATGCCGTCCAGGAAACCGCCGCCGGTGAGGGCTTCTTCCATGTCGGCGCATGTGGGAGCCATCCTCGCGCAGCTCACGACGTCGCTCATGGCCTGGTAATTGCGCCTCTGACCGGCCCCGTCGTTCTCGAAAGTCACCGCGCGGTCCTTCCTGATCCCCATGGAGGAAGCCACCTCCACGGCGTCCATGTTGGCGCCCATGAACAGGAACTCCCAGTGGTCGGCCTCCCTGTGCTGCTCGATCATCCTGCGCACTTCCGGCCCGGTGAAATGCCGGCTGGCATTCTCCATGCCGTCCGTGGTGATGATGAACAGCGTCTTGGCCGGCACGTCCTCCGGCCGCGCGTACCTGTGGATCGTGTCGATGTGGCGGATGGCACCGCCCACCGCGTCCAGCAGGGCCGTCGCTCCGCGCACGAAGTACTCCTTGTCCGTCATCGCCGGCACATCCCGGATCGGCTTCCGGTCGTACAGCACTTCCTGCCTGTCGTCAAAAAGGATCACACTCACGTACGCCTCGCCTTCCTCTTTCTTCTGCTTCTCGAGCATCCCGTTGAATCCGCCGATCGTATCGCTCTCCAGCCCGCTCATCGAGCCGCTCCTGTCCAGGATCATGACGATCTCGGTGAGGTCATTTCTCTTTTCTGCCATTGCTGTTCCTCCTTTTCTGTTCGCCGGCGGTTTGTGCCGGCGGCTCCGCTTTTTCTCCGCCGCGTGACGGTGTTGCCTGTTCCTTCGCTTTTTGCGGCCGGTTCCGTTCCTGCTCCGCCGGGTAGCGGCGGCGCCGTTCCTTTGATGATCTGAGCATACCTCTCCCCACACAAAAAAAGGTCGCCCGGAGGGCGACAAAGTGTCTCCGCAATACGTTGTGGCTCCGGGCCATAGATCCGCCGGTTTCATGGCGATGGAGCGAGCTCCATGACCCCTTGGCCGGCGGATCTGATAGAAAGTGCATGGACCTGAAAGAAAGTACATAGACCTGAAAGAGATACATGGATCTGACAGAAATACAAGGATCCTCAATCACTTTCCTGTCTTCACAGATCCCCGTACTCCCGAAACGCTCTCCGGAAGCCGTACTGCTCCGCATAGCGGATCGTCGAGAGCAGGGACGGGATGTCGCGGTTCAGCGTGCCGGCCAGGGGCAGGTAGTTGGAGGCGTGGTTGGAGCGGAAAACGGTGCCCTCGGAGTCGACGTGCTCGAGGAAAAGGATCATCTCGTCCAGAACTTCCCGGTCGGTGATCCGCTCGAAGCGGCCGGAAACGAGGTCGTCGTACATGGGCGTGCCCTTGTAGAGGCGCAGGGTCAGGAAAGAGCAGAATTCCGGCTTCATGGCGGAGATGAGGGAGGCACAGGAAAGCGCGTGACGCTCCACTGCAGCCCGGCCGCCCAGGCCAGAGATCAGCGTCACGCTGTTGCCGATCCCGGCCGCGTGGAGCCTGTTGGCAGCTGCCATGTAGTCTTCCGGGGTGCAGCCCTTGCGGATCGCGCGCAGGATCTCCGCGTCGCCGGTCTCGCAGCCCATGTAGACCAGCTGCAGCCCGGCCGCCCTGAGAGAAGCCAGCTCTTCCGGCGATTTGCGCAGGACGTCCGCCGCCGTTGCGTAGGAAGAGACCCGTTCCACGCCGGGCAGCAGTTCCCGGACCGCCGCGAGCAGACGGAGCAGTCGGTCAGTCGGGACACAAAGTGCGTCCCCGTCCGCAAAGAAGACCCGCCGGAAATAGTCCCGATAGGGGGACGCCGCCACCAGCCGGAGCTCCTCCAGGATCTCCTCCTCGGCGCGGATGCGGAAAGTCTTCTGCTTGTACATGTTGCAGAACGTGCAGGTATTGTGTGCACAGCCGATGGTGATCTGAATGATCAGGCTGTGGGCCTCACTCGGCGGTCTGTATAATGTGCCTTCGTAGTTGAACATTTCCTCTCTCACCCCAACAGCGGCTGGTCGTAATCAAAGAGCAGGGCGTTGACCTCGAACAGATCGTAGATCCGGTTCTCTATGCAGTAGCCGACGATCACATCCATGAGGCTGGCGGGCGACAGCGCTATGCCGGCCAGGCGCAGCAGGTCCGTCGTCTCGTCCATGTTCAGGCGCAGGGCCATGGCCAGGGCGACGGCGGTGCGCTTCTGGGGATGGTAGTCCGGGTTGCTGCGGATCTTGGAGAAAAGCTTCCGATCCACATTGGCCCGCTTGTAGACCTCCACGTCGGTGTAGCCTTTTTCGTCGATGAGGCGCAGGAGCTGCTCCTGGAACGTCTCGCTCTTTCTGTCGAGCAGGTCCTTCAGGCGGCGGGCCTTGGAAGCGGGCCCGGCCGAGCCGGATACAGCAAGGGAACCGGACGCGGCAGGAGATCCGGATACGGCAGGCTTTTTAGACGCGGCAGGCGGTCCGGATACGGCAGGCGTTTTGAAAGCGGCGATCGATTCGGAAGCTTTGGGTGCGGCGGGCGGCGGGGCGGTCGGCGCGGAGAAGTGAGCGTTCTGAGCAGATCCGCCCGCAGACAGATCCTCCGAAGAAGCTTCCCCGGCATAGTCCGCCGCGGGATACTCCTCTTCATAGGGCTCCTCTTCCCGGTATTCCTCCGCGTCGTATACCGCCTCGTGCGGGATCCCCCCGACGGGCTCCGCCGCATGATGTGCCTGGAAGAGTTCCTCTTCCCTTTTCTCCCTCCTGCGGCGGAAGAGGGGGAAGCGCTGTCTGTCTCTGCGCGCGGACTCTCTGCTGGCCTCCACGTACCGCTCGTCGATGTAGGCGTCCACATGGTCGGTCAGGGTCGCGGACAGCGCGTAGGAGTTCCGGTCATAGACCACCAGCGTCACGTCCATGTCCGCCCCCTGCAGGAAGGTGCGGATCGTGTCCAGAGCGATCTGAAGGGCCTGCTCCCGCGGATATCCGTAATTGCCCGCGGAGATCAGCGGAAAAGCGATACTCGCGCATCCCAGCTGCTCCGCAAGGAGGAGGGATTTGCGGTAGCAGGAAGCGAGAAGTTCCGCAGCCCTGTCCATGGCCGGCCCGCTGCCCGCCGCGCCGCGCCAGTCGGGTCCCACGGTGTGCAGGATATAGCGGGCATGCAAGCCGTGAGCGCCCGTGGCGGCCACTTCGCCCGGGTGGATGGGGCCGATCTTCTTCCTGTCCGCGAGGAGCGCCTCCGCTCCCGCAGCCTTGTAGACAGCGCTGTCCGTGCCGCTCCCGATGACCGGCTCCGGATTGGCGGTATTGACGATGGCATCCGCCCTGACATGGGTGAGATCGTCCCGAATGATACGAAAAGGCATAGCTGTGCTCCCTCTGCCGCGAATAAACGTTCCCTCCGCCGGACATGACCGGCGGCTCTTTTTTTTCATGATGATCTTTCTTTTCATGATAATAGGAAGGAGGGCTGCGCGCAAGGAAAGGCAGCACATGTGCGTCGCCCATCGAGCAGGAAGAGCGTTTAAACTGCTACACTTTTGCCCTTTCCTGTGGTATGATAGGAGGCGTCCGTTTGGACCCAGACTATACTTGAAAACAGGAGACGCTCCCCTATGATCTGCAGCAATATCCTCGAGGCACTCGGCCATACGCCGATCCTGCGCCTGAACAGAATGGTCCGCCCCGGCAGCGCCGAGGTCCTCGTCAAATTCGAAGGCCTGAACGTCGGAGGCAGCATCAAGACCCGCACAGCTTACAATATGATCCTGCAGGCAGAGAAAGCCGGCCGGATCCATGAAAATACCATCATCGTGGAGCCCACCAGCGGCAACCAGGGCATCGGACTGGCGCTCGTCGGTGCCGTCCGGGGGTACCGGACGATCATCATCATGCCCGACAGTGTCAGTGAAGAGCGGCGCAAGCTGGTCCGCCACTACGGTGCTGAAGTGATCCTCAAACACGACGACGGCGATATCGGCAGATGCATCGCCGAATGTCTGGAGACGGCCCTGCAGATGCAGCGCGAGGATCCAAGGGTATTTGTCCCCCAGCAGTTCGCCAACCCCGACAATCTGCAGACCCACCGCAACCACACGGCCCTTGAGATCCTGGAACAGGTGGCGGGACCGATCCACGGCTTCTGCTCCGGCATTGGTACAGGCGGCACCATCACCGGCATCGGCGAAACCCTGCGGGCCATGAACCCCGACATCGAGATCTGGGCCGTGGAGCCCGAGAACGCGGCGATCCTGTCCGGCGGCAACATCGGCACCCACCTGCAGATGGGCATCGGCG
>CAMOJW010000058.1 GCA_946617225.1 uncultured Lachnospiraceae bacterium | reverse complement strand
TGCGGCAATAAGCAGCGAATTGTATCTTACGGTATCAAAAGAGGGCGAGTTCAGCCTGTTCGACTCCTCAGGAAATGCAGTAGACGCACAGATCGCAGAGCTTGATTCCGGTTCCGGACGGATCCTGACTATGTACGACGACCCCATCAGGACGGTTCGACTGAGTAAGACAGTTGATGCAGCCGATACCGAAGGATCTTTCAGCTTTAAGGTCACGGTGTTCGACAGAGACGGCTCGACCAGACTGAGGAATACGGTGATAGCAAACCAGAATGGGGAGGATATTGCTACAGACAGCATCGGTGAAGCTGCGGTGATATTGTCGCATAATGAGGTCATTGAGCTTAAGATCCCGAACGGCTGCCTATTGACAGTAGAAGAGTCAGCAAGCGCCAAGTATAAAGCAAGTTATGTCTGGAACGACCGGGATCCTGTGGAAGATAACATATTTGGCATTACGCCCGTGGAAATAACAGCAGATGGAACACTGGCTTATACCAACAGACTTGCGGCTGTACAGGTCGTTCTCAAGAAGGTCGGTGTCAATAACACGGACGAGACTGCGACAGAGACAGAATTGTCAGGTGCGACGTTCACGATCTACACGGCTGTAACAGGCGGATCGGTTGCAAAAGACGCAGACGGCGCAGAACTGAGCGGGAAAACAACCGATGATGCCGGCATATTCTTCAGCGGCGGCCTGCTTCCCGGAAAATACTATCTGGAAGAGACCGTGGTTCCGGACGGTTATTATGATCCCCTGGGGAGATTTGAACTGGAGATCCTTTCTACAGACAGTGATCCCACCATCAAGGCATCCTGGATCACAGGAGACCCGGACAACAGTGCAGGATCTGTGAGCTCTTACACAGACGATGAAACCGGCGTAACTACCTACACAGTCACTGTTCGGAACGTCGCCGGTGTCACCCTGCCATCTACCGGCGGCCCGGGCACGCATCTTTTCACGATCCTGGGATCGCTCCTGCTGGTCATGGCCGGAGTACTGCTGTGGAGGAACCACAGAACGATCTGACTTCATCACACAGAGACCGGCTCACCTCGTTGAGCCGGTCTTTTTTTGCGGGCAGGGACCTTTCCGGTACTGTTTGTCTCATATAATCAACTATTTGTCTATAAGAATTATCGTGCTATAAAAGAGTGTTAAAACAGGTCCACCTGCACTGAGGTGTGTCCAACGCAGTGCAGAAAAGGCTATGTTTAGACGATTCAATAGACTGTCCCTGCTGACGGCAGTCGTTCTATTTCAACAGGGTAAGGCATAAAATAAATGACAGAACGTTCCGACAGAAATAACAAGGCCGGATCGCCGGCGGAAAGTCATCTGCCACGGGCGGAGAGTCGGGGAGCACAGACGGAACACGTAAGCTTCTCGCCATGTTCGATCTGAAGATCTATGACGCGGACGGCGCGGTCTCCAAGATCCCCGCGGGGTACAGCGTTGAATTCCGGGGCCTGCCCGTGGAATCTACTTTCAGGGTGATCGAAAGGGCCGACGAGATCCCGGCAGGATATAAGCTCGTCGAATATGAGCGCGACAAGGGATCTTATATCTCAGACTCGGATGTGCCCAACTAGGGAACGATCCGGGCCAATGAGGATCCGCACGTCCTCATTAACAACAAGAGGGGCTGGTCATCCTGAACAATGTCGAAGGAATGTCCGTGGAGGAGTGGATCAGCAGTGAGACGGAAGACGAAAATGTCTCCTACACCATCCGCATTCCCAACGAATCGGCGGGCATGCTTCAACTGCTGCAGGGATCAGGCAGATGTCATTCCGGCAGCTTCATCGTGATGTTGCTGAACTCGGCCCCGCATCCGTCGGCAAAGACGCCAATATGCGCGCCGTCCGTGGAGTGCATGATGCGGGAGCTGAGGGCTTTGGTGTCATCGATGTAGAGGACGACGATCTCGTTCTCGCAGACGAGGGTCACGTGGTGGACCTCTGACTGAGAGAAATCAAAGCGTGTGTACGCGACAGGGTCGCTCTGGGAGACTTCCGCGAGTTCCAGGCCTTCATAGTGCAGGCAGCCGTTTCCTGCATCCAGGCACAGGGCAGTGTAGGTCTCGTCCTCCTGACTGCCCCCAAAGGCAAAACCAACGCACCCGTCGGGATCCAGCTTTACGTCGCACTCGAGCATCATGGTCGGCGGACGGGTCCCCATGTCGGCCAGAGCAGTGCTGCCCTCCGCGGCCGAGAGGGTGATGGTGTTCTTTTTGATACTGACTTTCCCGTCTTTTTTCACGGCCTGGAAAGGCTTCTCTGTCGTGAAGTACTGAGAGAAGGTCTCCGGAGCGCGCACACCGAGCGTTCCGTCCTCCCGCTGCAGGAGCTGGTGATTGAGCACATTTCCGGCCCACTCGTACATCCCCGTGTCCGAGACCCATCCGGCGCGTCCCAGCCAGCCGCAGAGGTACCGTGTGCCGGCGAGTTCCGCCGTTTTGGCGGCGTAGAAGATGAAACCGTTGCCGTCCAGCACGTTGTCCGCCGGCGCTTTGAAAGGACCGTACATGGAGTCACCCATCGCGTAGTAGGTCACGCAGTCCCAGCTGTACGTGAGGTACCAGGTGTCCCCGATCCGGAACAGATCCGGGCACTCGAGCATGTACTGCGCGTGGGGCTCATAGAGCGGGCCCTGGAATTCCCAGTTTTTCAGGTCTGTGGAGGTGTATCTGGCGACGACACCGCCCTTGACGTCCTCCCTGGCGGCTATCAGAAGCCAGTAGCACTGCTCCTCCTCCACCCAGAACACCTCGGGATCGCGGAAATCGTCCTTGGAATAGTGATCGGGGCTGTAGAAGGTGTCTTCCGGGATCTTGGTCCAGTTCTCCCTGTCCGTGCTCATGGCGTGCATGACGCATTCTTTGCCTTTGCCGCCGTTTCCGGTGTCATTGTGGCCGGTGTAGAAGAGGTGAAACAGACCGTTCTGATCCTGCATGACCGAGCCGGTCCCCACGGCCGGATCGGGATCCGACATCTGTCCGAAGGGCAGGACCTCCCCGTGGTCTTCGTAGGAGCAGAGATCTTTCGTGGAGTACTTCCAGACGGGATGGTACCCCTGGCCGTTGTGATCCGTGTCGTACAGATAGTAGAGTTCCAGAGTTCCGTCGTCGGTGACAAAAGGCATGGTGTCTCCGACATACGCGTCCTCGGGCGCCGGATAGAGCCGGCGTGTGACAGCTTCATAGGGCTCGTCCGGGAGAGTCTTCTGCCCGCAGGCAGCCAGACTGCAGGCCATGAAGAGGACCGCCAGTAACCATGAGAATCTCTTGCGCATCGTGTTGCCTCCTTTCTGCTGTCTCCATCATAATATGACAGAGGTGCATATGTAAATGCTGCTGTTGTGCATATGAAGCACTTCGCTTTCAGTGGGTCGGGAATTTAAGGAAATTGAAACGGTTCGATCCGGCGATATTCTAAAAGGCAGCAGAAAAGTATAACTATATGAAAGAAAGAGGATGTCGCATTTTGTAAATACGACATCCTCAATTCAGGAACTGAAAACAAATATCTTGTTGATCATCTTCCGGGGCAGCTGTAGTGAACGTCATCTTCCCTTGGCCGTCACGACTGCCTTCAGGATCTCACGGAAGGCGGCGTAGAGCACGCCGGCCACGGGCCAGACGATCCAGGTGAACTCCCAGCGCCGGGTCACGAAGCTCCAGGCGAGGTAGAGGGCAGTCACGATGGCCCAGTAGATGCCGTCAAAGCGGCTGATCCGCTTGTTGAGGCGGGTGTAGTCGCCTTCCTCCAGGAGCCTGTCGTAGCCGCCCTGCAGGCAGCTGGTCAGGACGATCAGGCGGACGCCGACGGCACACAGGAGCAGGAGGATCGTCAGGCAGATGAGCTGGAGGGATTCTGAGTCGTCGGAGTAGTGCGTCATGCCCGCGATGAGCATCGGAACGGCACTGATGACGCACAGCATGACGCCGATCACGATCCGGCGGCTGTGGGTCTCCGCGTAGGCGTCACGGCGCTCCCGGACCATCCCGGTGACACCGTATTCGGTGTCGATATTGTCTGTCTCCAGGTATTCGTAAGGCTTGCCGTGCATGCCTTCCCAGAGGAAGATGCCGACAGCGGCGGCCACCATGATCAGCAGGATGCCTACCCCTATAGCGCCGGCCAATTCTGGGGCCTGTTCCTCAGACAGCGGAAGGGCGCCGGCCATCGCCAGGACCTCCAGGAGCAGCATGATGACCGGCGACAGGATGCAGAGCGTCACACCGGCGGAGATCCTGTGGGCGGAGCGGTCATTATGCTGCAGGAAGGCGGAGGCCTCTTCCATGGAGACTTTGCGCACGGACTCCTCGATCCCGTCGTCCACCGGGGCGGCCAGGACCGGCTCCGGCGCTTCGATCTCTTCTTTGATGAGGTAATCGGTGCTCACACCGAAGAGTTCCGAGAGCTGCAGGATCTTCTTCATATCCGGTACTGCCTGTGCGCTTTCCCACTTCGATACCGACTGTCTCGACACCCCGAGCTTGTATGCCAGGTCCTCCTGGGACCATCCGTTCTTCTTTCTGTTCTCTGTGATCTTTTCTGCCAGGATCATTGCTTTCTCCTCCTTGCGCTATGGTCTGTCCGGTACGATCGGACTAGTTGTTATGCCCCGATCGTACCATCCGGCCGGGGTGCAGACCACCAATCGCGCTTTTCAATCTGTCAACCGGCGGTTGCAATTACCCTGCAGGACCGGGATCCGCCCTGTAGGACCGCTCTTCAGAGGATCATCATGATCACCGGGATCGTGATGAAGATGCCCAGCATCGACAGGCAGGCGCCGATCGCGGCGTATTCCTCATCTGCGCCGTAGGCGCCGGCCATCACCGGGATCTGGCTGACCACGGGAAGGGCGGCCTCGATGACAAAGACATCCGCAGCCAGGCCCTGCACTCCGAACACGCGGCAGAGTACATAGCAGATGGCGGGTGACAGTACCAGACGGATCGCCAGCATCAGGGGATGGCCCTTCTCAAAGCGGATCCTGGACGGTCCCAGTTCATAGACGATGAAACCGCAGTACATGAGCGCAAGCGGTGTGACCGTTCCGCTCATGTATTTTGCGAAGCTCATAAAGAGCTCCGGCGGACGGTAGTTCAGGAACAGGCAGGTGAAGGCGGCGATGACGCCCAGGATGGGAGGTTTGGTCACCAGCTCCCGCAGCAGTCCGGTCACGGAGAACCGGGCGGGGCTGCCCGGACCTGAGTACTCCACCAGCAGGACGCCCAGGGACTGGGTGAAGATCGTGCTGACCATGTAATACATCATCACAAAGGGAACGCTGACCTCCCCGAACAGCTGTGTGCTCATGGGCAGGCCGATGAACAGCGTGTTGGACAGGAACGCCATGGCGACAAAGACGCCGAATCGGCTCTTCGGAAGCCGCAGGTACCGGGCGGCGGCCAGACTGATCCCCAGTGTCAGCAGGATGCTGAGGAGAGGCACGGCCAGCATGCGGCCGGCTCCGGCGACCTCCTCCCGGTCAAGATTATTGAGCACGCCGGTGATGCAGTTCATGGGCACGGCGATATTGACCACGAAGCGGCTGATGAATCGTTTTTCTGACGAAGTGAGCCATCCCAGATGTCCCAGCACATAGCCGACGGCCATCATGCAGAAGATCAGCAGGACGGCCGAGACGGCATGGATAAAGTCTCCGACCACGGTTTCAGGTTCCCCTTTCTTATGATCATTCCCAAATGCGGCTCCGGAAGAGTCCACGGAACCATAACGGGACCGGACCGGAACTAAAATGCGTTATAACATATTTTCCGTATGCCTGACAAGCGGGACTCAAAAAGGGAACGCGCAGCTGACGACCGGGCAGGAGATGTCTCTCCGCGCGGTCAGAAAGAGCCGCCCGGAGAGGCGTCTCCTGCCCGGTCCGGTAGACATTGCAGGTAGTTAGTGATAATCTAGATATGGCACCAGTTCATTTTATTATCATAGGGAGGAAATATGAAAAATAAAGTTGCAAAACTTTTGGCCGTCGTGATGCTTGCAATGGCTGTCCTGAGCATGGCGGCCTGCGGACAGCAGGAGGCTTCCGGCGGGAAGGAAGCGCCCGCAGCAGAAGCGACGGAAGAGGCGGCCGAGGAAGCAGCCGCTGAGGAGGAGGTCACGGAAGAGTTTGCGGATCCCGGCGCCATCCCCGGCACCTACACCGGACAGATCGACTTCTCTTCTCTGATGACCAGTGAGTTCGGAGAACAGCTGGGCATTGAGATCAATGATCCCCTCTTCATGGATGTCAGTCTGGAACTGAAGGATGATAACACCTTCTATCTCAAGGTGGATATCGATAAGTTCAAAGCGGATATCATTTCGATCGTGACAGGCCATGCGGATGACATCATCGCCGTGATGATGGACCAGTACGGCTATTCCATGGACCAGCTGGGAGAAGTTGCGCAGGCGAGCGGCTACGAGGACGAAGCAGCTTTCAAAGCAGGCCTGATCGAAGAGATGGAGAAGGGCATGAACGAGGAGATGGACGTCGAGGAGTACAGAAAGGATCTGGAGCTCGAGGGGACATATACCGTCAACGGCGATCAGATCCTGCTGCAGACTGACGACACAGAGGACACCGCGACCATCAACGCGGACGGAACGCTGACCATGGTCATTCCTTCCGAGGACATCGGAGACACGGAACTCATTCTGACCAAACAGTGATCGCATGATCGCGACACAGCCGCGCAGAGCAGCCGCGCAGGGAACGATTCTCTGCGCGGCATTTTTTAATCCATCTTTAATCTTTCTCTCAGGATCCCTTCATTTTGGGGCGGTATTCTTTACTCACAACAAACAAAACCGCCGCGAAGGCATTCTTGAATAAGGAGGAAAATCATGGAAATGCTTGAAAAAGTCGAACGTCTCAGAGAGAGAGCGGACGTGAGTTACGAGGAGGCCAGGGAGGCCCTGGAGCAGACCGGCGGAGATCTTCTGGACGCGATGGTGCTCCTGGAACAGCAGGGCAAGGTCCGGGGATCCGGCAAGTCCGCTTATTCCACGGAGTACGATGCGCAGAAAGAGCTCCTGCGCGTGAAGGACAAGGTGGAGGACCAGAACCGGAGGTCCGCCGGAGTCGGGCATACGATCGGCAGGCTGGTCCGCAGTTTCTTCGGTTTTATCAGGAGCACGGTCTTTATCGTGACCCGCAGGGAAGACACGATCTTCACGATGCCCACCTGGGTGTTCGCCCTTCTGCTGTTCCTGTTCTGGGAGCTGCTGGCACCGGTGATGGTCATTGCGCTGTTCTTCGATGTGCGCTATTCTTTTGATGGGAATGAAGGCGCCGAGACGGCCAATACGATCCTGGAAAAAGCCGGAGATTTCGCCGAGGATGTGAGAAGCGAGTTCCGGAAAGAGGATCCGGAGGGAGACGATGGAAGCACAGATCCTGCTGGTGGAAGATGAAGAAAAGCTCGCCAGATTTGTGGAGCTCGAACTGCTGCATGAGGGATACAAGGTGACGAAATGCGGCAACGGCCGGGAGGCACTGGACCTGGCCGTTGCCGGAAACTTTGACCTGATTCTCCTGGACATCATGCTGCCCGGTCTCAACGGGCTGGAGGTCCTGCGCAGGCTTTTGAGGGAGAAGGAAGTACCGGTCATCCTCCTGACCGCCCGGGACGCGGTGATGGACAAGGTCTCCGGGCTGGATGCCGGGGCGGTGGATTATATCACCAAGCCTTTTGCCATCGAGGAGCTCCTCGCCCGCATCCGCGTGGCGCTCAAGCTCCACGCTGCCACGTCCGGCAGGATACCGGCGGGAGGAGGCACGGCCGGGGACAGGACAGACGGAGAGGGCGTTTATACATGGCAGGCGCTGCGGCTGGATGACAGGCGGCACCAGGTCCTGTATGACGGCCACGAGATCGCCCTGACCAACCGGGAGTTCCTGATGCTCAGGACGCTCCTGGAGAACCGGGACATCGTGATGAGCCGTGACACGCTCCTGAACCGCGTCTGCGGGTATGATTACGCGGGAGAGACCAACATAGTGGATGTGTACATCCGCTACCTCCGTTCCAAGATCGATGATGTGTTCGGCGTGAAGATGATCCAGACGGTGCGGGGAGTCGGCTATGTCATTAAATCGGGATCAGATCAATAATAACGGAATATACGCGGGGAAGCGGGCTGCCTCTTCCGGAGAGACCCGGCGCATGTCGTCGATCACCAGGAAACTGCACTGGAACTGGATCCGGACCAAGGCTGTCCGCTCTCTTTTCATGGACCTGCTGCTGGTATTCCTTCTCGCAGCAGGATGGTGCGCGGATCGGGAATATGCGGCGGTCCGCAGGATAGACCCGGCGAACGGCCGGGACTTTGTGACGGTAGAACTGGACCCCGCGCAGGTGACACAGGAGATAGACCGCGTGGAGGATCTGCCCCGTTACTTCGGGGCGGACCTGCGCTACCGCGTGACGTCCCCGGACGGAAAGGTCCTGCTCGATGCCTCCTTCCTGCTGCCGATGATGGTGATCGGAGGCGTGCTCACAGCGCTGCTGGCCCTCCAGCTGCTGGGTTTCCTGCCCTCCTATCTCAGGGAGGACAGGGCCATACGCAGGATCCTCGCGCCGATCAATGAGATCGCCCTGCAGGCGGACGCGCTCAGCAGGCTCTCCTTCACGGAGGACAAGTACCAGGTGATCGAGGAGGCGATCGAGCACATCGAACCCGGAGAGGCGGGCCAGGGGCTCCTCCACTTCGGGGATTCCGATCTGGCGGGGATCGAGGCCGCCATGAACAATCTGCTGGTGCGGATGCGGGATACCATGCGGCAGCAGGCGCGTTTTGTCAACGATGCCTCCCACGAACTGCGCACTCCGATCGCCGTCATTCAGGGATACGCCAATATGCTCGACCGCTGGGGCAAGACGGATGAGAAGATCCTGGACGAGAGCATCGCGGCGATCAAGAATGAATCGGAGCACATGGATCACCTGGTGGAGCAGCTCCTGTTCCTTGCGCGGGGCGACAGCGGCAAAACTGTCCTTGCACCGGAGCAGGTGCAGACGGACGTGCTCATGCGCGAGATCTACGAGGAGTCGTTCATGATCGATGAGAAGCATCGGTACCGCCTTCTCACGGACGGACAGCCGGCGGAAGTGACGGCCGATCCGGGCCTGCTCAAGCAGGCGGTCCGCATCCTGATCGACAATGCCGCCAAATATACGCCGGAGGGGGAGGAGATCCTCCTGTCCTACGGCATGCAAGACGGACGGTTTCCCTATCTCCAGGTGCAGGATCTCGGGATCGGGATGGAGGAATCGGAACTGCCCCGCATATTTGACAGATTCTTCCGCTCTGACGAGGTCCGAGGCAGCGAAGGGACCGGCCTGGGCCTGTCGATCGCCAAGTGGATCGTGGACAAGCACCGCGGACACTTCGAGATCCTGTCCAGAAAGGAACTGGGTACGAGGATCCGGATCGTGCTGCCGGAGAGATGAGCGACGCGCGGGATATGACCGCGCAGGAAATAGCCGCATAGGAGATGGCCGCGCAGGAAATGACCGCGCAGAGGATGGTCCTCTGCGTGGTTTTTCTAGTATAAAATCGTTAAAATGACTATATTTTGACAAAGAAAATTCGTGCATAATGGATAAATATATCTGAACATCTGCTATAATATAGCCAAGAATGTTTCATGTGCAGCTTTTTTATTATATAGAACAGACAGAAAGCAGAAAGGAGCATTTATGGCGGAGTACAACAAAGTAACACCCGAGATCCTCGAACAGTTGAAAGCCGCAGCACCCGGTCACATCATTTACGGGGACGACCTGAACCCCGATTATGGCCGTGACGAGATGCCCATCTATGGCGAGAGCATGCCCGAGGCGGTCCTGCAGGCGACGAGTGCGGAAGAGATCTCAGCAGTCGTGAAGATCTGTGCAGCCAACAAGATCCCCGTGACGACCCGCGGCGCGGCCACTGGTCTGGCGGGCGGATGTGTCCCGGTGTACGGCGGCGTCGTCATCGAGACCATCAAGATGAACCACATCCTCGGTTATGACCTGGAGAACTTCAGTGTGACCATCGAGCCCGGTGTCCTCCTGCAGACCCTTGCGGAAGACGCACTGACCAGGGGCATGATGTATCCCCCGGATCCGGGCGAGAAGCTGGCGACAGTCGGAGGCAACGTTTCCACGAACGCGGGCGGCATGCGTGCGGTGAAGTACGGCACCACGAGGGATTACGTCCTCGCGATGAAGGTCGTCCTTCCGAACGGCGAGATCACGAGTTTCGGCGCCAAGGTCTCCAAGACCAGCTCCGGCTACAGCCTGCTGAACCTGATGATCGGTTCCGAGGGCACGCTGGGCATCATCGTGGAGCTCACCCTCAAACTGATCCCCGCCCCCAAGAACACAGTGTCCCTGATCGTGCCGTTCGAGGATCTGGAGACTGCCATCTCCACGGTCCCGAAGTTCAAGATGGCCAATATGGATCCTCAGGCCCTGGAGTTCATGGAGAGGGAGATCATCCTGTCCTCCGAGCGCTATGCGGGCCGCGAAGTGTTCCCCAAGACGGTGGACGGTGTGGAAGTCGGCGCCTATCTGCTGATCACGCTGGACGGCGAGGACGAGGAGGAGATCATGGGCCGCGTGGAGAAAGCAGCGGAACTGCTCCTCGAAGCCGGCGCCGTGGATGTCATGGTCATCGACAATCCTCAGAAGCTGCGTGACGCGTGGGCGACCAGGTCCGCCTTCCTCGAGGCGATCATGGAGGAGACCAAACTGCTCGACGAATGTGACGTCGTCGTGCCGATCAAGGAGATCGCGCGCTTCCTGACATTCGCCAAGAAGACGGGTGAAGAGTGCGGCCTCGAGATCAAGAGCTTCGGCCACGCCGGCGACGGCAACCTGCACATCTATCAGTGCAGCAACGATCTGGAGAGAGAAGAGTTCGTGCGCCGCGTGGACACGTACTTCGAGAAGCTGTACAAAGAGGCCACTGACTGCGGCGGTCTGGTCTCCGGCGAGCACGGCATCGGCCGCGGCAAGGTCAAATATCTGGCCGAATCCGTGGGCGACACCAACATGGAACTGATGCGCGGTATCAAGAATGTTTTCGATCCGGATCTGATCCTGAATCCGGGCAAGGTCTGCTATCAGTCCTGACAGATCTCTGTGACGGCAGCATAAGAATGAGCAGGCCGGGAAGATGCATTAGAACGGCATTTTCCCGGCCTCTTTGTTCAGAGGAGGACACATGAAAACAGTCAGGTTTTTTTATAAAGATACCACGCAGGACCTGCAGGTGCCGGACGATACCCCGGTACTCCTGAGCAACGTGGACAAACTGGCCAGTGACCGCAGCGGGACAGAGATCGTCCGCGAGGCGATGGAACACCCGATAGACAGCCCCAGGCTCTCGGAGCTCGCCAAGGGCAAGCCCGACTGCGTGATCATCATCAGCGACCACACGCGTCCCGTCCCCAGCCGCGATATCCTGCCGAATATGGTGCGGGAACTTCGCGAGGGAAGCCCCGATATCCGGATCACCCTGCTGGTCGCCACGGGTTTCCACCGTCCGACGAGCATCGAGGAGCTCCGCAGCAAACTGGGCGACGAACTGTATGAGGAATTCAAGGACAGCATCGTGGTGCATGACGCCCACGATCCCTCCAAAAACGTGAAGGTGGGCGTGCTTCCCTCGGGACCCGACTGCATCCTGGACCGGGTCGCCATGGAGACCTCCCTCCTGGTGGCGGAGGGCTTTATCGAGCCGCACTTCTTTGCGGGCTTTTCCGGAGGACGCAAGAGCATCCTGCCCGGCATCGCCGACGCGGTGACGGTCATGGGCAACCACTGCTCCAAGTTCATCGACAGCCCTTATGCCCGCAC
>CAMOJW010000057.1 GCA_946617225.1 uncultured Lachnospiraceae bacterium | reverse complement strand
CTGCCGCTCAGGAAGCCGCTTGGTCTGTGACCACGGAAGCCGCACCCTGTGAGGTGGTTTGGACCAGTTCGGACACCAGTATCGCCACTGTGACGGAAGACGGTATCGTGAAGGGCGTGACCGGCGGTACGGTCACGATCACTGCCACGGCAGCGGACGATGTGTCTCTTGTGGCGGAACTGACGCTGACCTCCTATGCAGGCCGGTGGAAGAAGGTCAATAAAAAGTGGAAATTCGTCCTGCCTAACGGCAAGTATGCGAAGAACAGATTCGTGACCGTCGACGGTAAAAAGTATTACCTCGGCTCCGACCAGTACATGAAGACCGGCTGGTTCCACGCCGGCAAGAACACCTATTATGCCAACGGCAGCGGCGTGATCCAGAAGGGCTGGAAGTCCATCAAGGTCACCGAGAAGGTCAAGGGCAAGAAGAAAAAAGTCGCCCGCAACTATTATTTCGACCCCGTGACGGGCGTGCTCGCCAAGGGCTGGAAGAAACTCGACGGAAGGTTTTATTATTTTGCCGGAAGTGGAAAGAACCAGACCACTACAGGCTGGCAGAAGCTCAGCAAAGTCTGGTACTACATGGTCAAGGACGAGAACGGCCACATCTATGCTGCCACAGACTGGAAGCAGGTGAAGGGCAAGTGGTATTATCTGGATCCCTCGGACAAACTGCACGGCCATATGAAGACCGGCTGGTTCACGGAAGGAGAGAATACCTATTACCTGAACAGCAATGGCGCCTCCGTGACCGGTGTGCAGACCATCAGCAAGAAAAAATACCTGTTCCTGGGGGACGAGAAGGGCAGGGGAGTGCTGTTAACCGGCGGGAACGGCCGCACGGAGGTGAACGGCAAGATCTATTATTTCAACGCGGACGGGAAGACGCTGAGGACCGGCTGGATCACCGAGGACGGCAAGACATATTATTACGGAAGCTATAAGATCACCGGCTGGAAGAAGGTCAGTGGGATCTGGTACTATCTTGACGGGGACGGCGTGAGACAGACGGGCTGGATCACGCTGAGCGGCAAGACCTATTATCTGCAGCCCGGCAAGAGCGGCGCCATGGCGACCGGCTGGAAGACCATAGACGGCGCAAAATACTACTTCAGGAGCAGCGGCGCCATGGCGGTGGACACCGTCGTGGACGGCATGAAGATCGGGCCCGACGGAAAGATGACCGGCCCCGCCCCGGACGCCACGGACAGGAAGGCGCAGGGGTACAGTTCCTCCACGAGTTATCTGATCCTGGTCAACCGCAGTTCGCACAAGGTGTCGATCTATAAGGGCTCCAAAGGAAAATGGAAGCGCGTCAAAAGGTGGAGCTGCGGCGACGGTGCTAAGAGCACACCGACACCGGAGGGCACCTTTAAAGTAGGTATCAAGATGAAATATTTCGATACCGCCTCCAACAACCGCTGCTGGTACGCGACCCAGTTCTGGGGCGATTACCTGTTCCACTCGATCCTCTATGTGAGATCCGGATCCCCCTCCAAAGTGCGGGGCAACGTTTCCAGCCAGCTGGGGCGCGCCGTGTCCCACGGCTGCGTGAGGCTCACGCTGGACAATGCGAAGTGGATCTATAATAATGTGCCGTCGGGGACCAAGGTGGTGGTCTATCACTGACAGGAGCCGGCGGGTCATGCCCATGGTCAACATGAAAAGAGACAGTTATATCTTACTGATCAGTGCATAAACTATTCCTCGGAGACGCGCTCTCGCTCATCAGAAACGCAGCGGTACTAACATTTTTCCATCGCCGGAGGCTCGGAAAAATGAAGTACCGGCGTTTCCGAAAGGTCTCCTTCGGAATGTTTATGCACATTCAGGTTTATACGGCAGTCTTTGTTCATGGATGGCTATGGGTCATGAAGCCGGCTCCAGTCTGTGTCAGCAAAAGGGGTTAAAGTCAGAGGTGCTTCGCACCTTGTCCGCCCTGGAAATAAAAACAGGACAGGGCTTTGATGAGCGAGCTCCTCAGTCCCTGTCCTGATTTTATTTCCCTGGGTGCTATTTTTTAACAAAGTGTTACAATTTAGAAATAAATACTTCACAAATGAGACGCGGGGGTGTATAATCCATGGTGAGAGTTACTAAACAGCTTCGCCGTGTTGATGGATACCGAGAGCGTGTTCTTTTTTGGCATTTCCAACATGGTTTTTTACAAAGATTTCACAATTTTGTGTAAAAATGTGATGGATTATTGAGCAAGGCTGCGGTACAATAACGGAGTGTCATCATGCCCGCCCCGGGTTTATTTGCGTACTCAGAGAGCGGGAAGACGGATGCCTCCTCATCGATACGGGGGTCCGCATCAATGTTTTTCTGGATATAGTTGCTCGTAGGCAAGATTCATGAAGGAGTATGAGATGGGTACTTTTAAGAAAAGGCTCGCAATGCTGCTCGCAGCAGCCATGCTGTTCACCTCCGTGCCGTATATGGAAGTAGCGGCCGCGGATGACAGTACGCCTGCCGTGGAAGAGACGACAGAAGGCAGCACCGAAGGTTCCGGCGAAGAGACCCCCGCCCCCGCATCGGAAGCCGGCGGCAATGAAGGCGAGAACAATACGCCCGATGCTCCCGTTCAGGACGGCGAAGGCGCAGGTTCCGAGGGAGGATCCCAGACAACGGATCCGGAGGTAACTGTCCCGGTTGAGGGCGAAAACACCCAGGATCCGGAGAACGTTCAGAACACGGATCCGGAGACTCCCGCGGCAGAGGTCCCTGAAGAGACTGCCACGGACGAGCCCACTGATGCCGTCGTGAAAGCGGAGTCCATCAGGATCGTGCAGCAGGGCAAGGATACTGCCCCGACCAAGGTCAACGTCGGTTCGACCGTCGCCCTGGAAGTCGTCGCGGAGCCTGAAGGCGCCGTGGTCGGCGCTGTTGTCTGGAGTTCTTCCGATGAGACCGTCGCTACCGTGACAGAGGAAGGTGTCGTCAAGGGCATCACCGGCACTACGGGGACCGTGACTATCACCGCCAGAGCTGCTGATGACGATTCCCTTGTGGCGGAACTGAGCCTGCAGTCCTACGCCGGCAAGTGGAAGAAAGTCAACAAAAAATGGAAATTCGTGCTGCCGAACGGCAAGTATGCGAAGAGCAAATTCGTGACCATCGACGGCAAGAAGTACTATATCGGTTCCGATCAGTACATGCAGACCGGCTGGTTCCACGCCGGCAAGAACACGTACTATGCCAATGGCAGCGGCGAGGTCCAGTATGGATGGAAGTCCATCAAGGTCACCGAGAAGGTCAAGGGCAAGAAGAAATCCGTCGCCAGGAACTACTACTTTGATCCCAAGACGGGCGTGCTTGCCAAGGGCTGGAAGACGCTCGATGGCAGATTCTATTACTTTGCCGGAAACGGCAAGAACCAGACCACTACAGGCTGGCAGAAGCTCAGCAAGGTGTGGTACTACATGGTCAAGGATGAGGACGGCCACATCTATGCGGCCACCGGCTGGAAACAGATCAAGGGCAAGTGGTATTATCTGGATCCTTCCGAGAAGCTGCACGGCCGCATGAAGACCGGCTGGTTCACGGAGACCGTTGAGCAGGCAGCCACGACAGCAGCGGATACCGAAGCTGTCGAAGGTGAGATCACCGAAGAGGGAGAGGAGCAGACCGCTTCCGAGCCCGCAGCGGCAGGTTCTGTCACCAGGACTTATTACTTCAACAGCACCGGCGCATCCGTGACCGGCATTCAGACGATCAGCAAGAAGAAATATGTCTTCGTCAAGGAGACCGACGGCAAGGGCGTTCTGGCCGAGGACGGATGGACAAACGTGGGGACCGACTGGTACTATGTAGATCCCGAGACGCACGTACCGGCTACCGGGCAGACAGATATCGACGATCAGACCTATTACTTCGACGCCAAGACCGGCATCGCCAAGACCGGCTGGATCGACCTCACCACCAAGAAGACCACCGGCACCGGCAAGAAGAAAAAGACCACCTATACCTACAAGTACTACTATTATCTGGACGACGGTACCGGCAAGGGCGTCCTTCAGAAGAACGCATGGGTAGATGAGGGCGACAAGCACTACTACGCAGGCGAGGACGGCAAGCTCGTATCCGGCGACAAGGAGATCGACGGCAAGTTCTATAACTTCGACGCCAAGAGCGGCAAGGCCAAGAGCGGCATCATCACCGTAGGCAGCAAGACCTATCTGTACAAGGCACAGGACGATACGGGCAGACCTTATCGTTTCACCGAGACCGGCAAGACCATGTACGACGGCAAGCCGTACTTCATCGACGATGACGGCTCCCTTGCCAAGGACCGTTTCATCAAGGACGGCGAGGATTACTACTACTACAACAGCACATACCAGATCGCGACCGGCTGGGCCAAGATCGCTCTCACCAAAGATAACGTCAAGATGGCCACCAAGTGGTATTACTTCGATCCTGACAATGGCAAGATGGTGACCGGCTGGCTGGATTACAAGAACCAGAAGTGCTATCTCGATCCTGAGACCGGTATCATGGTGACCGGCGCCAAGACCATTGACGGCGATCCCTACTACTTCAATGGCAGCGGTTATATGCAGAAGGGCGTCGTTGCCATCGGCAGCAAGTACTATGCATACAGTCTGGAGACCGGTATCCTGGTCACTGACCCGGATGCAACGACGACTACCATTGAGTGGAAAGACGAGGCCGGCAACACCTGGAAGGTCAATCCCAAGACCGGTGAGATCACGAACTACAACAAGAAGCTGGGCGCCATGGACAAGAAGGCGCAGGGCGCCTCTTCCAGCACCAACTATCTGATCCTGGTCAACAAGTCGACGCATATCCTGGGCATCTATGAGAGGAGCGGCGGCAGATGGGTACGGACCAAGACATGGGCCTGCCATACCGCAGACAATAAGTATAATGCCAAGACCGGCCGCAAGAATGTCACACCGAGCGGCAAGTGGACTGTGACTACCTCTCCTGCATCGCGTATGGAGACCTATAACAACCGCGGCAGTTCCAGAGCAACAGGTACATCCGGTATCCTGAACAGAGACTTCGATGGGTCTTCCGGCTTCTACTGCACGTATATCAGTGGCGGATTCTTCATCCACTCCCTGCTCTATACTAAGGGAACGAGGCTCAAGACTCTGGGCAAGCAGCCCAAATCTCCTCTGGGAGGCCAGGGCCTGAACGACACCAAGCTGACAGGCGGCGGCAACAAGTCGCATGGCTGCGTCCGTGTCAACTTCAACAATGCCATCTGGGTGTTCGAGCATATGCCCAAAAATACCAAGGTCTGGGTGTATTGATCATCGTACCATTCAGAAATGATCAAGTAACGGAACAGAAAGGGATCGCCTCACAGGGTGATCCCTTTCTTTACGCTATTCCGTGTCGTGACAGGACAGAAACGACTGTCCGTCCTATTCTTTGGGAAAAAGTGTCAGAAACAGACGGAACATGCTATAATACCAGAGAACCCTGCCAAGATCCTTCTGCAGGGCGTATACTGAGTATATAGACAGATTTGAAAACTGTTCAAAAAGAGGCGGATCATGAAGAAGATCTTGATTCTGGGAGCAGGCATCTACCAGGTGCCGTTGATCAGAAAAGCTAAGGAAATGGGCCTTTACACCGTCGTGACCAGCGTGCCCGGCAATTATCCCGGTTTCAGCCTGGCGGACAAGGTGTACTATGTGGATACGACGGATCTGGAGGCTGTGCGCAGGATCGCCGAGGAGGAAGGGATCGCCGGCGTTGTGACAGCAGGGACGGATGTCTGTGTGCCCACACAGGGCTATCTGTGCGACACGCTGGGGCTGAAGGGCCCCTCGCTGGAGGCGGCGGAGAGAGCCCAGTCCAAGACACTGATGAAACAGGCCTTCCGGGAGTACGGCGTCAACACGGCAGCATTCATCTCGGTGCCTGTGGAAGAGGACTATCCGGTGGAAGCCTGTGAGAAGCTGGGCTATCCCGTCATAGTCAAGGCCGTCGATTCCTCCGGCAGCCGCGGGATCACGCGGGTGAACGGACCCGAGGACTTGCCGCTGGCCTACAGGGAGATGCGGTCCTGCACGAGGGCGGACAGCTACCTTATCGAGAAGTTCCTGGTGGGTGAGGAGTTTGGCGCGCAGGCTTTTGTCTACGACGGGACCATCCGTTTCATCCTGCCCCACGGGGATTATGTGTTCCAGGGGAGCACCGGGGTGCCCATCGGACATTTTGCCCCCTACGAAGTCTCTGAGGAGATCCTGGAACAGAGCCGGGAACAGCTGCAGAAAGCGGTCACGGCCATGGGTGTCGACAACTGCGCGATCAATGCGGATTTCATCCTGTGCGATGGCGTGCCCTATGTGCTGGAGATCGGCGCCAGAGCCGGAGCCACCTGTCTGGTGGAGATGACGGAGCAGTACTTCGGGATCGACTACTATAAGCAGATCATCCGCTGCAACCTGGGCGAGGAGCCGGATTTCACCCCGGGCAATGAGAAGAGGCAGCCCTGCGTGGTGATGCTGTTCCGCTCGGACGAGACAGGCGTCATCGAAGCAGTGGATCTGGGGGACCAGACGGATCCCCGGGTGCTGGACATCTCACTGGATTACGGCGTCGGGGACACGGTACGCGCGTTCCGCAAGGGTCCGGACCGGATCGGCCAGTGCGTCGTCATCGCGGACAGCGTCGAGGAAGGGAAGAGAGTCCTGGACGAGGCGATGAGCAGGGTGAAGATCACACTGAAGCAGGAAGCATAAGGGAGACCGGGCAGGTCATACCTTTCTGGTATAGAACAGGAGTACAGAACAGCTGCCGGAGGGCAGGAGGAGGAAACAATGTCTTACAGCAGAGACAAGAAGTTGGAGAACATCTGGTATTTTCCCACGGATATGACCAAGGTCTACCGCAAGGTGCCCAAGGATCCCGCCAAGATCAAGGCGATCCAGGACAGGAAAGTGCACGAGCTGATGCTCATCGCCTATGATATCCCGTTCTATCGCACACGTTTTGAAGAGTCGGGGACGACGCCCGAGGATTATCACTGTGCGGAGGACCTGTACAAGTTCCCGGTGCTGACCAAAGACGCACTCAGGGACTGGTCCAATGACGAGCTCGAGAAGAATCCGGAGAAATACAAGGACTGGCATGTCTCTCCCACCAGCGGCTCCACCGGCATCCCGCTGAAGACGCCCTTCTCGCCCAAAGAGAATGCCATGGCGCACGCCAACTTCATGCGCACGGTCATGATGGCGGGCTTTATCCCCGGCGTGCATAAATGCATGCACAGGCCCAACAGCCTCCATGTCGTCACCGGCGGCAAGATGAGCCTGACCCAGAGGATCATCCAGACCCGCTGGAGAGATATGTCCGATGCCATCAAGAATCGTGTCCCCTCCGATGTCCTGCTCAAGGAGATCAACGATTTCAAGCCGGATTTCCTCTACATCCACAAGAACATCATGGTCCGCGTCTGCCTGTATGCCAAGAGGAACGGACTGTATATCCACCGCCCGAAGTGGTACGCGCCGATCAGCGAGATGCTGGATGCCTCCAGTGAGAAGCTGCTCAGGGAGATGCTGGGCGACGGCCTGATCAATCCCTACGGTCTTTCCGAGACCGGTACGACATGCGTCCGGCTGCCCGGGGAGGATTTCTTCCGCGTTAACAGCGATACGCACGTGCTGAACGTCTACGATGATGACATGAAGCCCGCGGACAACGGCGTGGCCGTGATCACACCGCTGTACAAGACGGATTTCCCGCTGATCAACTACGTCGCCGGCGACAGGGTGGAGTCCCACATGGAGAACGGGCTGCGCGTCGTCACCACCGTGAAAGGCCGCGCCAACGATGTCATCCGCCACAAGGACGGCACCGTGACGGAGTGGGGCAACCTGGAGATCCATATCAACTATGCGAGCGGTCTCGGCATCGCCCAGAGCCGCTTTGTCCAGGAGAGTTTTGACCGCATCCGGATCCAGTGCGTGAAGGATCCCGCCTGCGAGAAGAGCAACGAGGAAATAGAGGAGGCTTTCAGCGCGATCTTTATCCCCGCCCTGAACAACGAGTTCACGCTGGAATATGAGTGGCTGGACGAGATCCCCATGGATCCCAACGGCAAGCTCCGCATGATCGTCTGCAACATCCCCGAGGAGGAGTTGGAAGCGCATGCTCAATAAGTTTCTCGACAATCAACGAAATGTGTACATCCTGGCGATCCTGGCCATCGTCTTCGAGAGCCTTTCATCCTCCGTGCTGAAATTCAGCAAGGACTATGCCTTCCTGTCTCCCATGTACCTGTTCTGGTTCGCGGTGGCAGTGGGCATCATGGGACTGTATGCCATCGCCTGGCAGCTGCTGCTGGAGCGAGTGCCGCTGACCACGGCCTACCTGCGCAAGGGACTGACCTATGTGCTGATCTTTGTCTGGGCGAGGGTCTTCTTCCACGAGGAGATCAGCGTGAAGCAGATGATCGGGATGGCCATCATCATCGCCGGCATGATCATCAGCATGACGGGTGACAGAGAGACGGAGAGCGCGCCGGCCGGGTCCGCGGAAGGCGGGGCCGCCTCCGACAGGAAGGAGGTGTGACAGGATGGAATTCACACCGGTCTTCTGTTACGCTATTGCTTTTGTCGCTGTTTTCATCGCTACTGCAGGGCAGATCCTCCTGAAGAAACAGGCGGGGACCACCAAGGACAAGGGTTTCCTCAGCAAATTTCTGAACATCCGGGTCATCCTGGCCTATGGCATGCTGTTTCTGTCCCTGTTCATGAACCAGATCGCACTCAAGGAGGTGCCGGTATCGGTGCTTCCGTGCATCACATCCACCAGTTTCATCTGGGTCTTTCTCTTCGGGATCCTGATCCTGAGGGAAAAACCAGGCTCAAGAAAGATCCTGGGCGTGGCATTGATCCTTCTGGGAAATGCGGTGTCCAGGCTGTGACCTGATGTAGGCAGTGGGGGAGCCATGAATAACAAAGAGAAAATGAAAGACAGCATCCTGGCTGGTTGTACCCGTTATCTCGGGGCTGCACTCATCCTTGTCTGCGGCTATCTGACCGGCCGGTTTACCGTAGATTATAAAAAACACAGCGAGATCGCGGGAACGCTGGATCTCGCCCATCCTCTGGAGATGTTTAAGGAGCACGTGGAGCCGCTGTGGCATCTGTGCCTGCGCGGGGTGCAGGCGGTCGCGCACTGTTCCGCGAGGGCAGCCGGCGCGCTGGTCTCCGGCATAGCGCTGGCGGTGGCGTTTCTGATCGCCTGGCATGTGATCAAACGATATGCCAAGGGGATCTCTGCCCTTCAGGTGACAGCCCTGTGTCTGGTGCTGCATCTGGTGGCAGCCATCTATGTCCCCTGGTTCAACGAGCATCCTTATCTGGGACAGGGCACGCCCAATGTCTGGCACAATCCTACCCTGATCATGGTCAGGCCCATCTCGCTGCTGGCTTTTCTCATCACGGCCGGACAGCTCCAGAAGATCGCCGACAGTGACTATGAGAAGAATCTTTCGCCGCTGGCAGGGTTTTTCTGCGCCTTGCTCCTGGTCCTGGCCAATCTGGCCAAACCATCTTACGCACAGGTATTCTATCCCGGTATCTTCCTTCTGATGCTGGGATGGCTCGCCGCATCGAAGGGAAGGGCATGGAAACACTGTCTGCAGTTCTTTTTCATGTGCCTGCCTTCCGTGATCCTGATGGGTTTCCAGCTGGTCTTCACTTTCCTCAGGGGTTCTGAGGAAGGTACGGGAGCCGGAGGCTCCGGCGGGATCGTCATCTCTCCTCTGCTGGCGGCAGGGGCGTATACGGATTTTATCCTGATCTCCATCCTGCTGCTGATCGCGTTCCCGCTGTTCATGGCCCTGGTCACGATCGTACGCCGGCGTTTCAGACAGAGGGAGATCCTGGCGTGGCTGATGCTGTTCGTCGGCCTGGCGGAAAAACTGCTCCTTGCGGAGACCGGCAGCCGTCTCAACGACGGGAATTTCGGCTGGGGATATCTGAACGCGGCCATGATCCTCTGGTTCGTCAGTATCCTCGAATATGCGGAGGCTTTTCTGGCAGCACGGCCGGTGACGCTCACCGCGGCAGCGGGGACGGCCGGTGATACTGCCATCCTGTCGGCAAGCAATACGGCTTCAGAATCAGCCGGAACGATCGCGGCGGCGGTCGCGTCGGAGATCCTCAGCGAGGCAGCCGGTGCAGGTCCGGCAGCGAACACAGGGGCAGGACCGGAAGCGACCGCCGGGACTCCTGATGGCAGCGGGGAGACAGCCACGCCTGTTGTTTCGGAGACCGACTGGACTCCGGAGGGATCCTTTGCGGATGAGCTGCCCGAGAGCGGAACGATCGGGCTGACCTTCACCGAGAGTACACCTGGGCTCGATTTTCCTGCCGCGGAGGGAGAGAGAAGCATGGCAACGGAGCCGGTACCGGAGTCTGTCGCTGAAGTTGCCGCAGCTCCGGAGGCGACCCCGGAGCCTGCTGCGGAAGTCACTGCAGCTCTGGAGGCGATGCCGGAACCCATCGCGGAAGTTGCTGCAGTCCCGGAGGCGATGCAGGAGCCCATCGCGGAAGTTGCTGCAGTCCCCGAGCCGACCCCGGAAATGACGGAAGAGAAGCCCGAAGCAGAGGCACCGAAAGAAAAGCCTTCCAGATTAGGCAGGATCAAGGCCTTTCTGATCGATCTGGTGCGCACCGTCGGTCTTACCATCGCCTCTGTCATTCTGGCAGCACACTTCGTGTCCGGTCTGTATTACCTGTTTTACTGGCTGCTGTTTCTCAGGAACACGATCTGACAGCTGCTGACTTCCTGAATGAGAACTACGGAGGAGAGCGATATGATCCAGCCTGTTGAAGCAGTGCTTTCCAACCGCATACTTATGACTGGCGCTGTCGCCTGGGTGATCTCTCAGGTCCTGAAGATCCTGATCCACACCATCATTCATCGCAAACTGGTGTGGGAGAGACTGGTCGGTGACGGCGGCATGCCCAGCAGCCACTCTGCAACGGTCACCAGCGTGGCTGTTGCCACGGGCATCCTGCAGGGGTGGAACAGCGCTATCTTTGCAGTCGCTGCCATTATGGCCATCGTGGTGATGCACGATGCCATGGGCGTGCGCCGTGAGACAGGCAAGCAGGCCGTCGCCATCAACGATATCCTCGAACACATCCTGATGGATGACGCTGTGGACCTGACACCGGAGAAAGCCTTGAAAGAGTTCGTCGGCCACTCGCCGCTGCAGGTCGCAGCCGGTTTCGTGCTGGGCCTTGTGGTAGCGCTGGTGATGAATCTGTAAGCGTATAGGCCGGAAGAAAGTCATAGACTTGAAATGATCCAAAGAAGAGGGGAGATGCTGCATTTGCAGCATCTCCCCTATAGATTTATATTAGTTGTTTTGCTGTATTTGATCATACAGAACCATCTTCCGGGGCAGCAGTCAAGGAACCGGTATACCTCGCCGGAGGCGTCCTTGACAGCTGCCCCGGAAGACGGTAGCCGGTTGACAAGAGCTGCTGACGCAGCTCTGCCTCCTACGAGGCCGGAGAAGGAGGCTGGTGAACGTTATATCTGTCGTGAAATAAAGGAAATATCACGGAGAAAACAACGATACTGGGCGTGAACGTTATATCTGCCGTGAAATAAAGGAAATATCACGGAGGAAATAACGATACTGGGAGCGAACGTTATATCTGCCGTGAAATAAAGGAAATATCACGGAGGAAATAACGATACTGGGAGCGAACGTTATATCTACCGTGAAATAAAGGAAATATCACGGAGGAAATAACGATACTGGGAGCGAACGTTATATCTACCGTGAAATAAAGGAAATATCACGATGGAAATAACGACAGGGAGGAGAGATGTTATCAGCCCTGTGAAATATAGCCTAGAATCACATAGCCAATAACGTTTCTACAGGAAAACGTTATCATCCGCGTGAAAAGTCACTCCAGGAACTGAGTTTCTGTAGCTGTAATTACGCCTGAGCCTCTACAAGTCTCTTGATGTCATTCCAGAAGCTGAGATTCAGTGACTGTAATTACGTCTGAGCCTCTACAGGTCTCTTGATGTCACTCCAGGAAGCTGGGTTTCGGTAGCTGTAATGACAACCCAGCCTTTTCATCTCGCTGACAGTCATTCCAGGAGCTGA
>CAMOJW010000056.1 GCA_946617225.1 uncultured Lachnospiraceae bacterium | reverse complement strand
CGCCGCCGCCGGCAGAGCCACCTGCAGATTGGTGTGAAACTTCTCCTTCATCTCCACGCCCTGGGTCTTGGTGGCCGCAATGGTCGTATCCGAGATAAAAGACAGGTTGTCGCCGAACATGGCGCCGCCCACCACGGTGCCCACGCACAGGGGCAGCGACAGGCCGGCGCTCGCAGAAACGCCGCTCGCTATGGGTACCAGCACGGTGATGGTCCCCACGCTGGTCCCCATGGCCATGGAGATCAGGCAGGCGATCAGGAAGAGGCCCGGTACGGCCATCCTGCCCGGGATGACGCTCAGAAGCAGACTGGCCGTGCTCGCCGCGCCGCCGGCTTCCGAGGCGATGCCCCCGAAGGCGCCCGCCATCAGGAAGATCAGCAGCATGATCACGATGTTGTCGTCGCCGATCCCTCCCGCGCAGATATGGATCTTCTCCTCGAAAGTGTGGGTGCGGTCCTGCAGGAAAGCTGCGATGAGGGCAATGGAGAAGGCGAGGACCACTGAGACCACGTAGAATCCCATCTGGCCTTCCGACGGACGGATGTACTCAAAATAGATGCCGTTCCCCAGGTACAGGACCAGGAAAAGAAAGATGGGCAGGAGTGCCGATGCGTTAGCCGCGATACTCCTGCTGCTGTTTCTGTTGATATTTTTGCTGTCGCTTTTGTTGTTGTCTCTTTTGTTGTTTTTGCTGTCGTTCTCTGTCAGCAGATCGTTTCTTTCATTCATGTCAGGGTTTCCGTTCCTCACTCCGCTTCTATCTCCTGGATCAGGAATTCATTGCCCCTCACCAGGAAAGTGTCGCGGCTGCCGCAGTACGGGCAGATCTTGCCATAGGTCACAGTCGGGTATTCCCTGCTGCAGCCGCAGCACCAGGTCACAGCAGGGATCTGCTCTATCCGGAGCTCCGCGTGCCGCAGGATCTCCGTTCTTTTGACTGCCCAGTTCCAGCAGTCCGTCAGATAATGGGGGATGACCGTGGAGACCTCCCCAAGACGGATGGTGACGGAGGCCACGTCCGAGACGTGGTTCTCCCTCGCCACCTCTTCCACGGTCCTGATGATGCTGAATACTACACTGAGCTCATGCATTGTCTTATTTTTTCTTCTTGAATCGGAGGTTGATTGCCTGCCTGGCGCCGTTGCCGAGGATGTATTTGATCTTATCCTCGCTGGCCCGCATGGTGGAACATTCCGGGTTCTCTCTGAACAGATGGATGGCGTCGAACTCGCACTTGGTGGTACAGACGCCGCAGCCTATGCACTGGTTCTCGTCGACGACGGAAGCGCCGCACTCGAGACAGCGGGCGGTCTCTTTTTTCACCTGCTCCTCGGTGAACACCTGCATGGGATCCCGGAAGGAGACCGTGCCCGCCCTGTCGGCGCGTGTGCCGGGGATCTGGCGGGAGGAGCGGTCATAGTTCTCCGCCAGGATATCGTCCTTGTCGATCTCTTTGAACTCATTCCTGCGGGTCCTGGCCAGTTTCAGGTCTGACCCGGGACGCAGGAACCGGTGGATGGAGAGGGCCCCCTCCTTGCCGGCGGCAATGGCGTCGATGGCAAACTTCGGCCCCGTGTACACGTCGCCGCCCACGAAGATGTCCGGTTCCGCCGTCTGGTATGTCAGCGGGTCCGCCACGGCGCAGCTGCCTCTGCCCAGTTCCACATGGCTGTCGCTCAGCAGGTCGCCCCAGACGATGCTCTGCCCCACCGCGAGGATCACGTGGCGGCAGGGTACCGTCCTGGTCTCCTCCTCGTCGTACTGCGGGGCAAAACGGTGGTTCCCGTCATACACGGAGGTGCACCGCTTCAGCACCACGGCCGAGACACGGCCCTCCGCATCCGTCAGGATCTCCTTAGATCCCCAGCCGCAGCCGATGGTGATGCCGTCTGCCTCAGCCTCGGCCGCCTCTTCCGCGGAAGCAGGCATGATATCGCGGCTCTCCAGGCAGAACATGGAGACCTGGCTCTGTCCGCAGCGCACAGCCGTACGGGCTGCGTCCACGGCCACGTTGCCGCCGCCTATCACCACCACGTCACCCTCTATGGGCCAGGATTCCCGGCTGCCGGCCTCCCGCAGGAAATCCACCGCAGAGATCACTCCCTGCGCATCCTCGCCGGGAACACCGACACTGCGGCCGCCCTGGCATCCGATGGCGATGTAGAAAGCTTTGTAACCCTGTTTCCGCAGGTCGTCCAGGCTCAGGTCCCTGCCTATCTCGACGCCGCAGCGGATGTCGACGCCGAATTCGCGGATGATATCGATCTCGGCCATGACGACGTCTTTTTCCAGCTTGAAGGACGGGATGCCGTAGGTCAGCATGCCGCCGGGTCTCTCATTCTTCTCAAAGACAGTGGGATGGTAGCCCTTCTCCGCCAGGTAGAAGGCACAGGACAGGCCGGCCGGACCGGCGCCGATCACCGCCACCTTCTCGTCAAAGTCCCCCTCCGCCTTGGGGATGACCTTTTTCGGGATATACCTGGTCTCCGCGTGCAGGTCCTGCATGGCGATGAATTTCTTGACTTCGTCGATGGCCACGGGATCATCGATGGTCCCCCTGGTGCAGGCATCTTCACAGCGGCGGTTGCAGATATGTCCGCAGATGGCCGGCAGCGGATTGTTCTTCTTGATCAGGGCCAGGGCGTCCTGATAACGGCCCTGCGAGGCCATCTTGAGGTAGCCCTCCACCGCGATGTGGGCGGGACAGGCCGTCTTGCACGGAGCCGTGCCCGTGTCGTAGACCGGCCTGCGGTTGTTCTCCCTGTACTGCGGATCCCAGTACTCCCTGCCCCACTTGACCTCGCCGGGCAGGACATGTTTGGGATACTCCACCTGACTGCCGTCCCTGCGGCAGAGCTTCTGACCCAGTTTCACGGCTCCCGCGGGACAGTATTCCACGCATCGTCCGCAGGCCACGCAGTTCTTCGGGTCCACATGGGCCACATAGGCGGAGCGGGACATGTTGGGAGTGTTGAAAAGCTGCGAAGTCCTCAGCGCATAGCAGATGTCCACGTTGCAGTTGCAGATGGCAAAGATCTTGTCCTCGCCGTCTATATTGGTGATCTGGTGCACGAAGCCGTTGTCCTCGGCTTTCTGCAGCAGTTCCATGACTTCTTCCCTGGTGATGTAGCGGCCGTCCTTGTTCGTCTCCACCACGTAGTCGGCCATATCGCCCACGGCGATGCACCAGTCCATCTCATCGTCGCCGCAGCCCTCCCCGTAGGCGCACGTGGCGCGGCGGCAGGAGCAGGAGCTGGCGGCATATTTGCCCTCATATTTATCCAGCCAGTGAGAGATGTGCTCCACGCTGACGGATCTGTCTTCCATGCGGATGGCTTTTTCCACCGGGATGACATGCATGCCGATGCCGGCGCCTCCCGGGGGCACCATGGGCGTGATCTTCTCCAGGGGCAGCCGGGTCATGTAATTGAAGAACATGCCCAGTTCGGGATGCTCCTGCATCAGCGTCTTGTTCATGACCGTGAATTCAGCCGAACCCGGCACGAACATGGGCACCAGCCAGCGCTTCTCGTGATCCGGATTCTTCCCGTCCAGGTCCTCCCAGTTGTACTCCAGGATCCCCAGCCAGGACATGTGGTCCAGCAGGGCCTGCAGTTTCTCCTCAGGGAGCCCGGAGAGCTTCCGGATCTGTTCAAAAGTCTTCGGTTTGCGGATCCCTCCGAACTTACAGGCGAGCTCCGCCTCCTCATCCGTCAGGATGGCGGCCATCGCCCAGTACTCCGGGTCCTCTTTCCCTATCTTCTTCAATCCCAGGTGATAAGGGATCCGGGAGGTGACCATCTTGCAGAAATCCACGATGGGCTTGCGGAGAGGTGCATTCAGATCCACGCTGTCAGGGATCCAGTTTTCAGCATAAGCGCTCGGTTTTCCTTTAGGCATGATCGTCCTCCTTCTTTTGAAACGCTGCCGTCTCCCGCCGCAGCCAGTCGATCCAGGCTTCGAATCCCTCCCCGGTCCTGGCCGACACAAAGAAGATCTCGCAGTCGGGATTGCGCATCCGGATCCGCTCCGTCACAGCCTCCCTGCTGAAGTCGTCAAAGACCGGCAGCACATCACACTTGTTGATAAGCACCACATCCGAGATCTGGAACATCAGGGGATACTTCAGCGGCTTGTCGTCGCCCTCCGGCACCGACAGGATCATGATGTTCCTGGCTGCTCCCGTGTCAAATTCCGCGGGACACACCAGATTGCCGACATTTTCCAACACCACAAGGTCCAGGTCTTCCGTACCCAGTTCCTCGATCCCCTGCCTGGTCATCGCCGCATCCAGATGACACATGCCGCCCGTATGCAGCTGGATCGCCCGCACGCCCGTCCCAGCGATCGTCCTGGCATCCACATCCGAGTCGATATCCGCCTCCATGATCCCGATCTTCAATTCATCCCGCAGCATCCGGATCGTCCGCACCAGGGTCGTGGTCTTGCCCGCCCCCGGCGAAGACATCAGATTCAGCAGGAACGTTCCCTGCCGCTTCATCTCCCTTCTCAGTTCCGCGGCGTCCCTGTCGTTGTCCGCCAGTATATCCTGCTTCACCTCTATGATCCTGTAATCACCCAAGGAGGTCACCTCATTTCTGTGTGCATATTACTGTACAGGCATTTCATGACTGTGTGCTGTTCATGCCTGTATGCTATTCAAGACTGCATGCCATTCGTGGTTGCATGCCGTTCGTGACTTTATGATATCAGACAGGCATCTGATCCCTGTTTGCGTCTTGTTATATAATTAACCATACTCTGTTTTATGGAATACGTCAAAGAAATTGAGGGAATGACGTTCCGGCCGGGTCGTTGTTTCCGTGCTGTCTTGCCCGTCCCGGATAGGCCCGAGGCAGACATGGACGACTACAAGCCTGCAACCCTTCCGGCCATGTAGGCCTCTACCCTGTAATCGCCGGCTCCGGGCTTACTGCCTCTTCACCCATGTAGGCCTCAGCCCTTCCATCACCTGCTCAAGGCCTACTGCCTTTTCAACTATGTAGGCCCCGCATCTTGTTTCCTGCCTTGGGCCTACCAGCAAGAAAAGGCCATAGGCCACAAGCATGAATTATCGTCCTCTGACTGCCATCACAACTTATGATTTCTGTTATCGTTATTTCTGCGGTGATATTCTCTTTTTTTCACCGCACCTATAACGTTATTCAACCATATCGTTATTCACGCGGTGATATTCTCTTTTTTTCACCGCATCTATAACGTTATCCGACCATATCGTTATTCCTGCGGTGATATTCTCCTTTTTTCACCGCACCTATAACGTTATCCGATCATATCGTTATTCCTGCGGTGATATTCTCTTTTTTTCACCGCACCTATAACGTTATCCGATCATATCGTTATTCCTGCGGTGATATTCTCTTTTTTTCACCGCACCTATAACGTTATCCGACCATATCGTTATTCCTGCGGTGATATTCTCTTTTTTTCACCGCATCTATAACGTTATCCGACCATATCGTTATTCCTGCGGTGATATTCTCCTTTTTTCACCTCTCTTATAACGTTCTCCGGCCTCCTTGGAGGCAGAGGTGCGTCAGCACCTCTTGTCTACCGGCTACCATCTTCCGGGGCAGCTGTCAAGGACGCCTCAGGCGAGGTATACCGATTCCTTGACAGCTGCAACGGAAGATGGTCAACAAGAAATCTATCTTCAAATTCAAGTTATAAACCAGCACCTCATCGTTCCAGGCGCTTCGCGCCTGGAACGATGGGCGGCCAGGGGAGCTTCGCTCCCTGGCCGCCACCCCGGTAAAAAACAGGCCTTCCTGGAGAGCAAGCTCTCCGGAAGGCCCGTATTTTACCGGCGTGGTGCTGGTTTATTTTCAGTTATTGATAAGTTTATCCTCTTCCTTGTTCCAGCTGTACATCTTGCGGATCTCGGCGCCGACCTTCTCGAGCTGATGCTCAGCGTGGAGTTTGCGCATGGCGTTGAAGTGGACCTGGCCGCCGGCATCGGACATGTCGAGGAGGAACTCCTTGGCGAAGGTGCCGTCCTGGATGTCGGCAAGGATCTTCTTCATGGTCTTGCGGGTCTCGTCGGTGATCAGCTTGGGCCCTGTGACATAATCGCCGTACTCGGCGGTGTTGGAGATGGAGTAGCGCATGCCGGCGAAGCCGCTCTGATAGATCAGGTCGACGATGAGCTTCATCTCGTGGACGCACTCGAAGTAAGCGTTCCTGGGATCGTAGCCGGCTTCCACCAGAGTCTCGAAACCTGCCTGCATCAGAGCGCAGACGCCGCCGCAGAGGACAGCCTGCTCACCAAAGAGGTCGGTCTCGGTCTCAGTGCGGAAAGTGGTCTCGAGGACACCCGCTCTGGCAGCGCCGATACCGGCGGCATAAGCGAGGGCGAGGTCAAGAGCGTGGCCGGTGGCATCCTGCTGCACGGCGACGAGGGAAGGGGTCCCCTTGCCCGCCTGATACTCGCTGCGGACGGTGTGGCCGGGGGCCTTGGGGGCGATCATGGTGACATCGACATCTGCCGGAGGCTTGATCAGACCGAAATGGATGTTGAAGCCGTGGGCGAACATGAGCATGTTGCCGGGCTGCAGGTTGGGCTCGATATCATTCTTGTACATCTTGGCCTGTTTCTCATCGTTGATCAGGATCATGATGATATCGGCGAGTTTGGCAGCTTCCGCTGTGTTGTAGACGGTGAGGCCCTGTGCCTCGGCCTTGGCCTTGGACTTGGAGCCCTCGTACAGACCGATGATCACGTTGCAGCCGGATTCCTTCAGGTTCAGCGCATGTGCGTGGCCCTGGCTGCCGTAGCCGATGATCGCGATGGTCTTGCCCTCGAGAAGGGAAAGATTGCAGTCCTCTTGGTAATAGATCTTTGCTTCCTGCATTGTGTTGATTCCTCCATCTTCGTGATACAGATTTACTTTATATCGCCTCCCGGGCCCGGGGTCCGGTCAGTTTACGCTTCAGTCGTCAAAAAAGATGACGTTCTTGGTACCGCGGCCCAGTCCCGCCACACCGGTCCTGGCCAGTTCGAGGATCTCATAACCGCTGAGCAGCTTCAGGAACGCGTCGATCTTGCCGGAATTGCCGGTGACCTCGATCATGAGGCTCTCATGGGAGACGTCGATGATGCTGCCGCGGAAAATATTGGCCAGTGCGATCACGTTCTCACGCTGGTCGGGAGTCGCGCGGACCTTGATCATGGCCAGCTCGCGGTAGACGCTCTCCTCAGGTTTGAGTTCGTGGATGTCGCGGACGTCCACCAGCTTGCCCACCTGCTTCTCGATCTGCTCCATGATATCGCTGTCACCGGAAGTGACCACCGTGATGCGGGTGATGCGGGGATCCGCGGTCACACCTGCGGTAATGCTCTCAATGTTGTAGCCCCGTCTGGAAAAAAGTCCCGCAATGCGGCTCAGAACACCGGATGTGTTGTCGACGAGGATCTGAAATACCTTTTCGTTCTCTTTCATGCAATAAACCTCTGTTCGCGGTGAAGACACTTCGACCGCCATTATAGCGCCCGCGGGGCATAAAGTCAAATGTCCGCCAAAGGCGGACATCCTTCGTTTTCTCAATGACAGCCCCTGTCCCCGGAAAAAAAACGCGAGATCAGTTTCTGGGTTCCGCGCATTTGGTCAGGGCCAGGGTCCCGGTGCGGGAGATCTCCACGATGCTGTTCCCTTTGATCACGTCCAGAAACAGCTGCACTCTCTCCGGGGTGTCGCACATCTGGATCATGAGAACGCTCTTGGACATATCCACGATCGTGGCGCCCATGATCTCGCAGGTCTCCATGATATCGCGGCGGTTGTTGCGGTTGCAGCGGATCTTCACGAGCAGCAGTTCGCGGTTGATGCTCTCGCTCTCGTCAAAGGTCTTGACTTTGATGACGTCCAGTTTCTTGTTCAGCTGCTTCTCGATCTGCTCCAGAGTGCGCGGGTCTCCGCTGGACACGATGATCATATTGGAGACCTTCGGGTCGTCGGTCTCGCCCACCGCCAGGGAATCGATATTGAAACATCTGCGCCAGAACAGGCCTGCCACTTTGCAGAGGACACCGGCCCGGTTCTCCACCAGTACGGAATAGATTCTCTTCATAGTCTGTACAACCTCACTCAGACTGTCTCGTCCGGATCGATCCTGACCTCCAGGAGGGCCGTTCCCGGCTCAGCCAGGAAAGCTTTCAGGATCCGCTCTGTCTCCCCCGCATCCGTGAGATGCAGGTAAGGGATGTCGTAGGCTGAAGCAAGTCTCTCCAGATCCGGATAAGCGCCGAGATCCACGACGGAAAAACGGTCCTTGTAGGAGAAATGCTGATACTGCCTCACCAGACCGAGAGTGTTGTTCCTGAGGACCACGATCTTGACGGCGATCTGATACTGCTGCAGAGTGGCGAGTTCCATCATCGTCATCTGGAAACCGCCGTCGCCGCAGACGGCCACCACCTGCCTGCCGGGATCCGCCAGTCTGGCGCCCAGCGCGGCGGGGACCGCATAGCCCATGGTCCCCATACCGCCGCTCGTGAGGAAACGTCCCTCCCGCATGACGGCATTTTTGCAGGACCAGAGCTGGTTCTGGCCCACGTCGGCCACATACACGGCATCCGGCTCCATCGCGAGGGACAGGGTCCGGATAAAAGCACCGGGATCCACGCGTCCGCCCTCAGAAGCCTCCGGAGCAGGGACTTCTGTCCTGTAACCGTTCAGTACACCGGTCCACTCGCTGAAATCGAGTTCGAGCTCCTTCCGGTTGAATTCCCGGAAAATGGACCCGATATCGCCCACCAACGGGATCGTCGGGCCGGCATTCTTGCCGATCTCAGCGGGATCCACGTCGATGTGGACGAGGACTTTGTCGCCCATGACAAGCTCGGGCTGCCGGATGGAGCGGTCAGCGACACGCGCGCCGACCATCAGGACCATATCCGATTCCATCATGGCCCTGTTCCCGCAGGGACTGCCGTTGTTGCCCACCATCCCATAGAACAGCGGGTGTTCGGTGGGGAGCGTCCCCAGGCCCATCATGGTGGTCACCACGGGGATGTGATATCTCTCCACGAACCAGCGCACTTCCGGAGCCGCGCCGGACAGGTGCACACCGCCGCCCGCACACACCAGGGGCCTGGAGGCCTTCTGGAGCTCCTGCATGACCTTGCGGATCTGCACGGCATGACCTTCTACCGTGGGCTTGTAGGTGCGCAGGCTGACATCCTCCGGATACTCAAAGCGGCTCAGCGGCTGCATCTGGATGTCCTGGGGCACGTCGATGAGGACGGGCCCTTTGCGGCCGGTGGAGGCAATGTGGAAAGCCTCCTTCATGATCCGCGGGATATCCGCCGCATCGCGGACGATATAGCTGTATTTGACAAAGGATTCACAGGCGCCGGAGATGTCCGCCTCCTGGAAGACATCGCTGCCCATCAGGGTGCTGTCCACCTGTCCCGTGATACAGACTAGGGGAATGCTGTCGGCAAAAGCCGTCGCGATACCTGTGATCAGATTGGTGGCTCCGGGGCCGCTGGTCACGACGGCTACGCCCACCTTGCCGGAGATGCGGGCATACCCGCCGGCCTCGTGCGCCGCGTTCTGTTCCTGCCGCACCAGCACCGTCCGGATCCCGGATCCCAGGATGCTGTTGTAGAAGGGACAGATGGCGACACCGGGGTAGCCGAAGACATATTCCACGCCCTCTTTCTGAAGGCTCCTGACGATGGCATCCGCTCCGTTCATATCGACCGCCGTTCTGAAACTCTCTGTTTCTGTGATGTCACTCCGATGTTACTTCTTCAGTTTCTCGGTATTGTCCTTGAAGATGTATGTTTTTCTCTCCTCACCCCGGATCAGTCTGCCCAGATTCGCGCGGTGGCGGTAATAGGCCATAAAGGTCAGGAGGCCCTGGATCACGTAGATCTCGATCAGGTGTCCCTGGGAGGTGGGGGCGAACAGGCCCATCTGCCCGAAGATGATCAGGAAGATATAGGTGCCGCCGTAGACCATCAGGGAGCCCAGGGAGACGAACCTGGTCTTCAGGTAAGGCACGAAGAACAGGATCGCTGCCAGCGGGAGAAAAGCCCAGTGGAATCCCAGCACGTAGCCGGCCATCACGGCGACTCCCTTGCCGCCCTTGAAGTTCATGTAGGCGGGGAAATCATGTCCCAGCACGACGCCCGCAAAAGTGTAGGCTTTCAGCACATAGACCAGTTCCGGCATGCTCTTGCCGAACAGGAGCCCGGTGATGAGCAGCGCAGCAAAGCTCTTGAGCATATCGCCGACGAACACCGTCAGCCCCGCGCGGGTGCCCAGGACACGGATCGCATTGGTGGTCCCGGCGTTGCCGCTCCCGTAGTTCCGGATGTCGATCCCGCGCATCCTGCCCAGGATATAGGCCGTCTGGATCATGCCAAAGCAGTATCCGAGCACCAGACAGATGAATCTGTAAACGATCGCCATCTTCAGCCTCCTTCTTTCAGAGCCGGCGCCGAGGCGCCAATTTATTTATCCTTATCTCTCTCCCGGATCACAAAACGCAGCGGCGTCCCGCGGAAGCCGAAGGTCTCGCGGATCCGGTTCTCCAGATAACGCTGGTAGGAAAAATGCATCAGTTCCTTATCATTCACGAACAGAACGAACGTCGGCGGCTTCACGCCGGCCTGGGTGGAATAGAGGATCCGCAGCATGTGCCCCTTGTCCGAGGGCGGCTGCTGCATGACGCAGGCCTCATTGATGATCTCGTTGAGAACGCCCGTCTGGATCCGCATGTTCTGGTTGGCGCTCACCAGGTCGATCTCGTCGTACAGCCTGTTCAGTCTCTGCCCCGTCTCCGCGGAGATGAAGATGATCTCGGCGTAGGACAGGAAGGAAAGGACGCTGCGGATCTTGTCGGTGAAGCGCTTGACGCTGTGGTCATCCTTCTCGATCAGATCCCACTTGTTGACGGCTACGATCACGGCCTTGCCCCTGTCGTGGGCGATGCCCGCGATCTTGGCGTCCTGCTCCGTGATCCCCTCCGTCGCGTCGATCACCAGGACGGTGATGTCCGCACGCTCCACGGCACCTACCGTGCGCAGGATCATGTAGTGTTCCAGGTCTCCCTTGATCTTGTTCTTGCGCCGCAGGCCCGCGGTGTCGATGAACACATATTCCTTACCGTCGTGGCGGACACGTGTGTCCACCGCGTCGCGGGTGGTCCCGGCGATGTCGGATACGATGACCCTGTTCTCACCGATCAGGCGGTTGATGATGGAGGATTTGCCGACGTTGGGCTTGCCGACGATGGCCACGTAGATCGCATCGTCGTCCTCCTCGGTCGCCTTCGGATCCGGGAAATGGGCGGCCATGGCGTCCAGCATGTCTCCGAGGCCGGTCTTGTTCACGGAGGAGACGGGATACGGATCGCCGATCCCCAGATTGTAGAACTCGTAGACATCCGCCATCTGTTTGACGGGAGCGTCCACTTTGTTCACCACCAGGATCACAGGCTTGCGGGACCTGCGCAGCATGTCCGCCACCTTGGTGTCAGCATCCACGGGACCGGTCTTCAGGTCCACCATGAACAGGATGACGTCCGCGGTATCTATGGCTATCTGCGCCTGCTCCCTCATCTGGGACAGGATCACGTCGGAGGAATCGGGCTCGATGCCTCCGGTATCGATCAGGGTGAATTCATGATTCAGCCAGGTACAGTCCGCGTAGATACGGTCCCTGGTCACGCCGGGCGTGTCCTCGGTGATGGCGATCTTGCGGCCTGCCAGTGCGTTGAACAGGGTGGATTTGCCCACGTTGGGCCTTCCCACGACTGCTACGACGGGTTTGTTCTTTCTTCTTGCCATATGCTCCTCATCTCTTCAGACGGTCTCCCGTCGGGCTTTGAGTACCATCATAGCACAACGGAGCCCCTGCTCCAATAACCTTTTTTCGGGAATGCGCCGTCTCACCCCGCGCAGAGACTTGTCAACCGGGGTCTGAAACTATAAAATAGATAGGACATCAAAACGGCTCTGCGGCAGCGACCGCACTGACGGCACACGCCGCACCTATCAAAGGAGACAGAATGCCCTCATCATTCGACATACATGAAAAACTGGAACAGAACAGCCTTCCCGCTGCTCCCCTGGCGCTGATCGTCCTCCCCTCCGCGGAGAAGATGGGCGCACAGGTCAACGCCTTCCTGCGCGAATTCCGCCGGGAGGGGCATGAGAGCGGCCCCCAGACCCCCGGTTATGAAGATTACTTCAAGGAGGACTACCGCCTCCCCGTGGATCTGCCCCGCTGCATGACGGGCGAGGGAAGAGCCATCCTGCAGGAATCTGCCCGCGGCAAGGACGT
>CAMOJW010000055.1 GCA_946617225.1 uncultured Lachnospiraceae bacterium | reverse complement strand
CCCAGTCCCGCGTTGTCAAGATTTCTCTTCCCGAACCAGCCGTCGTCCAGGACGAACATCTCGATGCCCAGGTCCGCCGCCTGTCTGGCAAGGTTCATGATCTTTTCTTCGTTGAAATCGAAATAAGTCGCCTCCCAGTTGTTGATCAGGACCGGTCTCTTCGACAGTTTGTACCTGCCGCGGCACACATTGTCCCGGATGATCCGGTGATAGTTGTGGCTGAGCCCCGTGAAACCGTCGCTGCTGAAGCTCATGATCACTTCCGGGGTGAAGAAATGCTCCCCGGGCTTCAGCTCCCAGGAGAAGGCGAAATCATGGAGTCCCATGACGACGCGCACGCTCTCCATCTGGTCCACCTCGATCTCCGTCTTGTGGTCGCCCGAATAGACCATCATCATGCCCACGCAGTCGCCGTGGTCCTCATTGGCCCGGCGGTCGCAGAGGATCACGAAGGGATTGTGGTGATGGCTGCTCATACCTCTGCGGGAGGCCACTGTCTGGATCGAGTGCAGAAGAGGGGTGCGTTCAAACTGCCGCTCCATGCAGTGGCGGCCGTAGAAATGGACGAGATCCCACTGCCCGAAAGGGAGTTCCAGGCAGGCGGACATGGCCCGCTTCAGCGTCACCTTCCTGCTGCCGCTGATGATCTCCGCGGCGCGGGTGATGACGTCCGCGGCCGGAAAGACACCGTAATAGAGGCGCACTTTGAGATGGCTCACCGGATCCTCCAGCGTGATGATCAGGGTCTGTGCCTCGCCTCCGTTGTCATAGACGGCGGGCATCCCGGGGAGAGCGTACTTCCCGTCCCGGATCTCGTGTCCGCGATAGCGCAGATCTGCGCAGAGGCTGCCGTCGTCGTTGCGCACCACCAGCGCGGGGACACGGTAGTCGCCCGTCCCCGTGGAGGCGTATTCGCGCACGTTGGTGTCCATGGAATAGACTCTCTCTGCCTCTGTACCGGCCAGATTGCCGGAAAACGCGCGGTCATACTGTCTGTGCAGGTAGGACATGTTGCTGTCCGTGCGGCGCCCGTAATACAGATGCTGCAGCACATCGTGGCGGTCCGCCCTGATCTGGTAGCTCGTGTTGTCAGTGCTCAGTATAAAAGTTCTGCTGCTCGTATCAAACCGTATGCTCATCCTTTTCTCCATCCTTTTTCCCGCCGCTCAGTCTGTACGCGCGCGGGCTCATCCCGTACGCGTTCTTGAATACTTTAGAGAATGTCAGCGGATCCTCGTAACCTATCCTTCTGGAAACATCCTGGATCGGCAGTGTCGTCTCCTGAAGGAGTCTCCTGCCCTCATGCAGCCTGCACTGCATCAGGTATTCCTGAGGGGAGATCCCCACTTTTTTCTTGAAGATACTGGTCAGATAGCTCCTGTGGATCCCGATGAACCTGGCAACATCTCCCACTTTGACGGAAGCGTAATTGTTGTGCATGAACTCCAGCGCATATTGCACGTAGATGTCCGTGGGGTACTCTTCCATCCTCCTCGTGTTCCTGCCCGCCGCATAATAGGATTCCATGGCGAGGCTCAGAAACTCGGAGAGCATTCCCATCCGGAACAGATCGTTGGCGTAATTGAGTTCGGGCCTGTCCAGGATCCTCTGTACGAGTGCGGACATCTTCTGGGGCTCCACATGACAGTCCTGCCAGTTGGTCCCTTCGACAAAACCTGCGTTTTCCACGCATTTTCGCGCGATGTTGCCGTCAAATGTCATCCAGCAGTAGGACCAGGGCTGCTCATGATCGGCCTGATACCAGGTCTCTTCATCGGGTTTGGTGATGAACATCTGCCCGAAGTGAAGATCTGTCAGCTTGCCTTTCACGCACAACACGCCCTTGCCGGAGAGAATGACATGCAGATGCCATGCGGGACGCCCGTTGGTGTCAAACCGGTACCCTGGCATACAGTCCTCCGCCCCGCATAACGTGAGATAGAGGTCCTCCGACAGTTTCTGTGGATACACCAGACAGCGGTATTTCTGCGTTACATAGAGTTTTGTCTCTCGCTCAAAACCCATAGTTACCTCCCTTTATAGAAGCCGGGCAGATAGAAACCGGAGGCGCGGTACGCACGCCTCCGGCTGTACGGTCATGGCCAAGTAAAGGCCCTGCAGGAATGCCTGTCTATAACTTTACAGCTTTCCGCCGGAAGTGGCAATGCCTTCGACGAACTGTTTCTGGAAGATGATGTAGATCACGATCATGGGGATGATCGCCAGAACAGCAGATGCCATCATGGTCGGATAATCGCTGCCGTACTGGCCCTGCATCTTGGCGAGGCCTGCGGACAGGGTGGTGGTCGCCGCATTGGTGCAGACGATCATGGGCCACATCAGATCCTTGAACGCGAACAGGGCGGTGAAGATGCCCAGGGAGACCATGGAAGAACGGGTCAGCGGCATCAGGATCCGCAGGAATCTCTGGCCGATGTTGCAGCCGTCGATGGAGGCCGCTTCTTCCAGATCTTTGGGCAGGCCCTCGTAACCTGTCTTGAGCAGGTACGTGCCGAATGCCGTGACGATACCGGGGAACACCAGACCGGCCACCGTATTCAGCAGGTTCAGGGACGAGACCATCAGGTACTGCGGGATGATGAAGATCTGGGAAGGGATCATCATCTGGATCAGGACCAGCGAGAACATGATCTTCTTGCCCGGGAAGTTCAGGCGCCCGAAGGCGTAGCCGGCCATCGTGGCGGTCAGGACTGCGCAGACGACGCGGAAGAAGATCATCAGCAGCGTGTTCTTGTACAGAACGATGAAGTTATAGCTTCTCCAGACCTCCGCGAAGTTCTCCCAGTGCCAGCCGTTCTGCGGGAAGATGTAGAACGGTGCCACGGAGATCGCCTCCTGGTTGGTCTTGACAGCGGTGAGGATCATCCAGGCAAAGGGGACGATCATGATAAAAGCCATTATGGTAAGGATAACGTACATAATGACCTTGTTGAGTCTGGCTCTTGCTTCAATGCCATCCATGCCTATTCCCCCTTTCAGTTGTGGTAGACAAATCTGCCCTCAGCCTTCTGCATGATGAAGGTGACGACCATGATGAAGACCACCAGCACCATGACCAGCGTCGCGCCGTAACCCTTGTTGCCGTTCGTGAAGGCGTAGGTGTAGAAGAGGTAGACGATGGACTGAGTCTTCTGCAGGGCGATGTTCGTCTTGTCCATGACCATGAACATCAGGTCGAACACCGTGAGGGCGCCGATCAGACGGGTCTGGACGATGAAGAAGGTGGTGGGGCTCAGCAGCGGCACAGTGATGTGGAAGAACTGCTTGATCCCGGTTGCGCCGTCGATGGAGGCAGCCTCGTAATAATCACCGGGGATCTCCTGCAGACCGGAGATGAACAGCACCATGTTGTAACCGATCACGGACCACACGCCGATCACGCCGATGGAGATCCAGGCGATCTTGGGATCGGAGATCCATGCCACGTTGGTGTGGAAGAGGTTGTTGAACAGACCGAACTGCTGGTTGTACAGCCACTTCCAGACCATAGCCACAGCCGCGGGGGCGCAGACCATGGGCAGGAAGAAGATCGTTCTGTAGACGCTGGTGCCGATGAGTTTCTTGTTCAGGAAAACGGCCAGTACCAGAGCGATGACCACACCGAAGGGCACTTCGATGATGGCATACTTGATGGTGTTCAGCAGCGACTGCCACGTCTCGGAGGCGGACAGGACGGTCGCATAGTTGGCCAGTCCGACGAAGGTGTTGCCCTTGCCGAAATCGCCGGTCTTGCAGAAGGACTGATAGACCGTGTTGATGACAGGATAGAAGTTCAGGATAATCAGTCCGAGCATCGTAGGTGCGATGAACGCCCATGCCCAGAGCGCCTCTCTCTTTTCGGCGGCGGTCATCTTGTGTTTCTCTTTTTTGTTCATGATCCCCCTTTCATCCCGATCCCCGGAGAACATGTACACAGATAGCTGTACGCCAGGGAATCAGGCTGTGCAGCCCGCCCGGAAGCAGGCTGCACTTCAGTTTTTCATTCTCACTCACCCCTGTCCCGTGATGGGACGGGGTCCGTACGGGATCACTCGGCCGCGATGGCATCCTCGATGATCTTCTGCGCGTTGTCGCAGGCGGTCTTCATGAGCTCGGGATCGGAAGGATCTCTCCAGGCATCCAGGAATCCGCCCTGCTGCTGCAGTGCATCTTCCCAGACAGTGGTCTTCCTGGTGTAGGGACGGAAGAACAGGTTGTAGTTCTCAGCCTCGATGAAAGGAGACACATCCATGCCGGGGAACGCGTTCGCGAAAGCTTCGGAGACGCCTTCCATACCGCCCATGGTGACGCCCAGCTCGGACTGCTTGAGCTGGCCTGCCTCGGAGCAGAAGTAGGAGATCAGGCTGTAAGCCGCGTTGGGATCGGCGGTGGCGGCGGAAGCTGCCCAGCCGAGTCCGTTGTAAGCGCTGTAGCGCTCGCCGTCGTCGCAGGTGCCGTTGCCGTTCACATCGGCGTAAGGAAGCAGAGACCATGCGTAGTCATCGTGATGCTCGGCGGTGTAGAAAGCGTTGATCATCCAGGAGCCCTGTGTGATCATAGCGGTCTTGCCGGACATGAACAGGGAATCGGTACCGGTCTCGGCGACAACAGTCTGAGGAGCGCCGACGGACAGGAGCTTGCGGACCATCTCCATGCCCGCCTTACCTTGTTCGGAGCCGATGGTGGTGCCGTCATGGGTGTCGTTGATGACCTGTGCGCCGTAATCGTACACCAGGTTATACCAGCCGTCCTGGTTGTTGGAGGTGTTCATGGCCATGCCGTAGACATCGCCGCCGGAACCCTCTGTGATGGCCTTGGCCGCCTCGTACATGTCTTCCCATGTCCAGTCAGCGGTGGGATACTCTACGCCGTACTGATCGAAGATCGCCTTGTTGTACAGGAGGGCGATGGTGTCATGATCCTTGGGCAGAGCGTACACGTTGCCGTCGCTGCGGGTGTACAGTTTCACGACGCCTTCGTAGTACTTGGACAGATCGACGCCGTCCGCTGCGATGTAATCGGTCAGGTTCAGCAGAATGTCATTTTCCATGTACATCTGCACGGTGTTGGAGTGCATCCAGAAGACATCGGGCATCGTGCCGCCGGAAGCGCCGGCTTCGAGCAGTGTCCAGTAGTTGTCCCAGTCGACGACCTCAATGTTGACCTTGACGCCGGACTCCTTGGTCCAGTCGTCGGCGATCTGCTGCAGGCCCTTCTGCTGGTTGGAATCCCAGATGTTGACGTTGAGCGTATCCACGGTGTAGTTGCCGCTCAGGTCGACCTCTGCGGGCTCGCTGGGTGCTGAGGAGGAGCTCCCGCCGCCTCCGCACGCTGCCATGGAAACAGCCATGATGACTGCCAGCAGAGCTGCTGTGATCTTTTTCTTCATTTTTTATCCTCCCTTTTGTCCTTGAGACAATTGAAATAGAGTTACTGTCGTCATTCTAGGAGGGTATGGAAAAATGTTACATAGTCCCGTGTCAGAAAAATATGGGCTAATGTCACTATTTTGTACTATAATGTTCGTTTTTTACAACATTTCTGCCGGTTCTGTCTGTAAGGATGTACACTTTTACGGACTAATATCCGTTCTGTGCAGAGAACGTTTCAGCAACTTGTATAGAACGGCAATAGATCCGATGGAAAGGTGAAGACACTGAAGCATCTTCTATCTCAGCTGACCCGGCTGCCGGGCAGGAGACGTTTCCGCCTTTTCCCGTTCTTGTACACACATTTGACATGGGATAAAATGAAAAGAAAAAAAGGGAGGCTGCATGAACAACTCTGTATATGACGTGCTGATCATCGGCGGCGGTGTCGTCGGCAGTGCCTGCGCCAGGGAGCTCTCCCGCTGGTCGCTGAAGATCGGTGTCCTTGAAAAAAACCTCGACGTCTGCTTTGAGACCAGCGGACGGAACACGGGCGTGTGCCACGGCGGTTTTGCGTACGATCCGGGTTCCCTGAAGGCCAGGCTCTGCGTCGAGGGGAACCGCATGATGGGGCAGCTCGCGGAGGAGCTCGGTTTCTCCTTCCGGCGCTGCGGCAAGGTCCTGGTGGGCAATACCGATGAAGAATACGAACAGCTTCTGAAAGTGAAGGCGCAGGGGGAGACCAACGGCGCCTCCGGTCTGCGCATGGTGGATGAGCAGGAGCTGCACAGGCTCGTCCCCTCTGTCGTCGGCAAGTTCGCGCTGTTTTCCGAAAACAGCGGTATCCTGGACCCCTTCATGTTTACCGTCGCGCTGGCGGAGAACGCGGTGCAGAACGGGGCGGAGTACTTTTTTGACAACGAAGTGACCGGAATCGAGCGCGGGGAGGACGGTCTCTGGACCGTGGAGACCATCCACGCCCTCTTCCGCTCCCGCTGGGTGATCAATGCCGCCGGTCTGGGATGCGGCCGGATCTCTGATATGCTGGGGATCACCGGTTACAGGATCATCGGCTCCAAGGACGACTACATCATCCTGGACAGGCGCATGGGCCCCCTGGTGCCCATGCCGATCTACACGGTGCCCTCCAACACCTACATGGGCATCCACGTCTCCCTCACCACCGACGGCAATGTCCTGCTGGGCCCCACCGCTGAGGAGACCGACGATCTCTCCTACTACGGCGTCGCCCGCCACAACCTGGACTACCTGTACGAGGAGGCCGTAAAGATCTGGCCGCACGTGGACCGCGGCGACTACATTCGCACTTACTGCGGCATCCTGCCCAAATGGATCGATGAGAACGGAAAGATAGGCGACTTTAAGATCGAGATCCGCGACGATATCGCCCCCAGGGCCGTCAATCTGGTGGGCATCGAATCGCCGGGGCTGACCGCCTCCGTGGCCATCGCGCGCTATGTGATAGCTATGATGCGGGAACGGGAGACTTTCGAGGTCAACTCTTCCTTTGATCCCGTGCGTCCCCGGATGCCCCGCTTCGCGGAGCTCCCCCCGGAGGAGCAGGCGCGCCTCATCGAAGAGGATCCGGACTGGGGCGAAGTGATCTGCCGCTGCGAAAAAGTCACCCGCGCGGAGATCCTCCGCGCGATCCACAGTCCTCTCGACTGCACCACCATGGCCGGCGTCAAATACAGGACCCGCTCCATGATGGGCCGCTGCCAGGGCGGTTACTGCCAGATGCGCATCGCCCGCATGCTTGAGGACGAAAAAGGGATCCGCCCGGAGGAACTCGTCTACATGCGCAGGGACGGCCACCCCTTCTTCGGGACCGTCCGCGACGGAGAGACATCTGCTGCCCCTGTGAGCGGGACCGCCCATGGCGGAGAGCCGATCTCTGCCCCTGTAAGCGGAACCGTCCATGGCGGGGATCCGGCCCCTGTCCCTGCGACAGAGGCTGCCGCAGATACGACAGGAGGTGCATCATGATCCACAGACAGAAAATCGACGCACTCATCGTCGGCGGCGGCCCCGCCGGGCTTGCGGCCGCCCTGCAGCTGTATCGCTGCGGCATCCGTGACCTCCTGATCGTGGAGAGGGAGAGACAGCTCGGCGGCATCCTGCGTCAGTGTATCCACGACGGCTTCGGGCTCACCCAGTTCGGCGAGACGCTCAGCGGGCCCGAGTATGCAGGGCGTTTCATCGATGAGGTGAAACGTCTGGGGATCCCCTTTGTGACCAATACGACGGTACTTTCCATCGCGGCGCCGGAAGGCTCCGGTCCTTCCTTCCGGATCGTGACTACGGCTTCCCCTGAGGGCCTGAAGGAATACGCGGCCAAAGCCGTCATCCTTGCCATGGGCTGCCGGGAACGGACCCGGGGCGCCCTGGCGATCCCCGGAGAGCGGCCCACGGGTGTTTTTACCGCAGGCGTGGCGCAGGCTTATATCAACCTCTACAATCGGATGCCCGCGCGGGAAGCCGTGATCCTGGGCTCCGGCGACATCGGCATGATCATGGCGCGGCGCCTGACGCTGGAAGGTGCCCACGTGCAGGGCGTCTACGAAGTGATGCCTTATGCCGCCGGCCTGCCCCGCAACATCGAACAGTGCCTGCACGACTACGACATCCCGCTCCATCTCTCCCACACTGTGACGGACATCCACGGCGGGAGCCGCCTCACCGGCGTCACCGTTTCGCGGGTGGATGAGGACTTGCAGCCGATTCCCGGGACGGAGCAATATATCCCCTGCGATACACTGATCCTCTCCGTGGGCCTGATCCCGGAGAACGAACTGTCGCTGGAGGCGGGCGTCGAGCTGGATCCCCGGACCCGGGGCGCCCTCGTGGACGAACACTTCATGACCAGTGTGGAAGGGATTTTCTCCGCCGGCAACGTTCTCCATGTACATGACCTGGCGGACTATGTCTCCGAGGAGGCCACGCGCCTGGCGGATGCCGCTTCCGCCTACATTGCGGGCGATCCCCTTCCGTCCTGTACTCTCTATGTCCTGTGCGGTGACGGTACCGGCCACGTGGTCCCTCAGCGGATCAGCGGACGCACCGACTTCCGGCTCTCCCTCCGGGTAAACAGACCCATGGAGGACTGCCGCATCACCCTGCGCCAGAACGGGCGGGAGATCCTCTCGCGGCACCTCCGCAAGGCGCTCCCCGCTGAGATGATCACACTGGACATCCCTTCCCGGATCCTGTCCGCCGATGGGGACCTGACCGTGTCCGTCGAAAAGGAGGTGCAGTCATGACCAGAGAATTCACCTGTATCGTCTGTCCGAACGGCTGCCGGATCGCGGTGGAATATGAGATTCCTGCCGCTGCAGGCGCCTCTGCGCCGGTCATCCGCAGCATCTCCGGCAACCTGTGCCCCCGCGGCATAGAATACGTGACGCAGGAACTGACGGATCCCCGCAGGACCATCGCCACCTCCGTCCTGGTGGAAGGCGGGGAACTGCCGCTCGCCAGCGTCCGTCTGACCGCTCCCATCCCCAGGGACCGCATCTTCGATGCGATGGCTGTGATCCGCACGCTGACGGTACAGGCTCCCGTCACAGCCGGCACGATCCTGGTCCACGACCTGCTCGGGCTGGGCACAGACGTCCTCGTGACAAGAGATGTCCCTGCCCGCTGACAGGACCAACCACTGCTTGAACGCAGCGAACACACAGAAAAAAGGAGGTGTAGCCGAAGCTGCACCTCCTTCTTTTGTGTGTTTTGACTGAACTCGTCTTTTCCTGCTCCAGGCCTACCGCCTTTTATCCGGCGAAGTAAGCCCAAACCCTGTTTTCGCTATTCCAGGCTTATTGCCTTTCCTATCATGTAAGCCTGCGGCAAAAAATATATACTCGAGGCTTACGACCTTTTCTGCAATGTAAGCCTGAAAGACGATTTCCCGCCTCCAGGCTTACCTCTGCTCGTCATCACAACGGATGATTTCTGTTATCGATATTTCCGTCACGATATTTCCTTTATTTCACGACAGATAGAACGTTCACAAGCCTCCTTCTCAGGACTCCACTCATCTTCAGAAAGTCACCACGACCTTCATGTAGTTCCCCGGGTTCTTTTCGATGTCCGCGATGGTCGCAGGCGCTTCGTCTATGGAGACGGTCCTGGTCAGGATCCTCGTCATGTCCACCCGTTTCGTGCGGATGAGCTCCAGCGCTTCTTCGAACTCACCGGCGCTGGTCCTGGCACCGCGGATGTCCACTTCCTTGCGGGTGATCACGTCTGTGGGCAGACTCGTCTCTTTTTTGGGCCAGCCCGTCAGGGTGATCCTGCCCGCGTTCGACACATAGTCGAGGGTCGCGCGGACGGCGGGGTTGGCACCGGAACACTCGCACACCAGCTGCGCCATGTCGCCGCCGGTGATCTCCCGGATCCTCTCCTCCGCATTCTCCCGACCGGAATTGATCGTGTGCTCAATGCCCAGATCCCGGGCAAAATCCAGTCTCTCCTGCACCAGATCGAGCAGAATAGCGTGAGCTCCATAGGCCTGTGCGGCCATCGCGGCTACGAGGCCGATGGGGCCGGCGCCGATCACCGCACAGTACTCGCCCGCCTTCAGTCCTCCGCGGTGGATAGCGTGGAGGCTGATCGTGAGCGGTTCCGCCATGGCGGCCTGCACATCGGTCAGCTCCTCCGGGACCGGGATCAGCATATCCGCGGGATGGCAGTAGTATTCAGCCATGCCTCCGTCCACATGGACGCCCAGCACATGCAGATCGGTGCAGCAGTTGGTGCGTCCGATCCTGCAGGGATAGCAGTGTCCGCAGTACAGATAGGGATCCACGACGACCCGGTCCCCGGCCTTCAGGCCCCGGGGATTGTCCGCGGGGATGCTCTCGATCACACCGCAGAGCTCGTGTCCGATGACACGGGGGTAACTCACGAGTCCGTTGGTCCCCCGGTAGGCGCCGATGTCGCTGCCGCAGATACCGGCAGCAGTGATGCGCAGGAGCGCCTGCCCCTCCGCCGGGACCGGCCGATCGATGTCTATCACTGCTGCCTGCCAGGGCTCAGCGAACTGTACAGCTTTCATGATGTCTGACTCTCCTTCTTTCAATGATGTCCGTTCCTCAATCCATGGTGAGCACGATCTTCCGGATGGACGGGTCGCGGGTGTCGTTGAAATCGAACGCCGCCTGTGCCTGTTCCATGGGGAAGGTGTGGGAACTCTTGCCGTTCAGGTCCACCTTGCCCTCGTTGATCAGGTCGATGACTTCCTGGAATTTGCGGTTCTGCAGCCTGGAGCCGCGGATATCCAGTTCCTTGGAGGTGATGCCGAAATTGGTCACTTCCGTGGGGGCGACAGAGAATCCCATTGTGATGACACGGCCCGCGTTGCCGGTCACGCGGATCAGAGTCCCGAGAGAATCCTTCGTGCAGGCGCAGTCGATGGAGACCGTGGGGCCATAGGCATCCGTGGTATACTCCCTGCACTTCTCTTCAATATCTTCCTTGAGGAGGTTGATGGTGTGATCAGCGCCGTTGGCCTTAGCTTCTGCCAGCTTTTCATCCACCACATCGGCTACGATGATCCTGCACCCGTGGAGCTTCGCGATGCTCAGCATGCGGCTGCCCAGAGCGCCGCAGCCCATGATCAGCAGCTCGTCCTCGGAGGTGAGCTGTGCCCGTGAGCACGCCTGCACGGCGATGGTGGTGGGCTCGATGAGGACCGCATCCACATAGCTCAGTCCCTCGGGGATCAGGTAGCAGTCCTTGTCCGGGACAGCCATGTATTCGCGGTAGCCGCCGTCGATGTGCACGCCGCGGACCTTCAGGTTCTGGCAGACATTGGGACGTCCGTGACGGCAGGCGTAGCAATGGCCGCAGCTCGTGACCTGGTCGATGATGACGCGGTCTCCCACTTTCACCTTGGAAGCACCCGCACCGGTCTCCACCACTTCGCCCACGATTTCGTGCCCGATGACACGGGGATAGGTGGCGGCAGCATTGGATCCCTTGTAGATCCCGACGTCGGACCCGCAGATACCGGATGCTTTTATTTTGACCAGTACATTGTTGACCTCATCGATCTGCGGCTTGTCCATCTCGATGATGCGGAGTTCTCCGGGCTTCACGATCTGAACGGCTTTGATTTTCTCCATCTGTACGACCTCCTGTAGATGTCTTATTAATATCTTGCAACATTTTTTAAATCATGTACAATAACTGTATACAACCGTATACATATATGTTTATTGCCTGAGTTTCAGTATATTTCGCTTTCTGGGGCGGCAGGCAGAAAAGGAAGCTTGTATGCAGCGTCAGACTCATCCGACTCTCACGGATACGATCTATCGTTATCTGAAAAATGAGATCCTCAATCTGAACCTGGAGCCCGGCGACAGACTCAGCGAAGCCGGTATCGCCAGGCAATTCGACTGCAGCCGGATCCCCGTCAGGGAAGCCGTGCAGCGTCTGGTCGCCGAGGGGGCGCTGGAAGTCAAGCCCCAGCGGGGCAGTTTTGTCACGCCCATCGATCTGGAACAGATGGAACGGGTCCGCTATATCCGGGAAGTTCTGGAGACGCGGGTCATCGTGGACGATTTTGACAAAGGCCTCCTGACGCCGCTGATCCCGATCCTGCGGTCCATGGTAAACCGACAGGCGGAGCTCATGAACATAGGGGACTACCTGCAGGCATACCTGTCGGACAATGAGTTCCACCTGCTCTTCTATTCCATCGATCACAAGGATTTTGTCAGTGAATACGCGGGCATGCGGGATATCAATTACTACCGCGGCAGGCTCATCACTCTGCGCAATGACGGACAGGACAATTTTGTCAGTCAGCACGAGGAGATCATTGAAGCCATAGAAAGCCGCGACCGCACCGCCCTGAAGGAAGTCCTCCACCGCCACTACCACAACGTGGGCAGCGTGATCAGGTCCAAGGAGATCCTCACCGCCAGAGGGCTCCCCTATTTCAAGTGATCTGCACCAGACGGAACACTGCAGCCAGGCTGACTGTCACAGCGTCTTTCAAGTACAAAGCCCCGGATGCCGCCGAGAGCGACTCCGGGGCTCGCTGTTTTAAGTTCAGGAGAATTCTTTCATGCCTTCGATGGCATATGCGTGCACCGGGCTGGAATCCAGGCCGACGATCGGCAGCGGGCTGAAGGACATGA
>CAMOJW010000054.1 GCA_946617225.1 uncultured Lachnospiraceae bacterium | reverse complement strand
CCCGTTGGTGATCATATCCAGGATATTGGGGCGGCCCTCGTAGATCTTGAGGACTTTCTCCGCGGGGATCCCGTTCTCCCGGATCAGGTCACAGGTCTTGCCCGTGGCGAGGATCTTGAATCCGCAGGACGCGAAGATACCCGCGATCTCAGCCACTTCAGGCTTGTCCTTTTCGTTGACGCTGATCAGGACGGTCCCGCCCGTGGGAAGCACGGACTGCGTGGCCTCCTGCGCCTTGAAGAAGGCTTCACCGTAGTGGGGGGACATGCCGAGCACTTCGCCGGTGGAGCGCATCTCAGGTCCGAGCAGCGGATCCACCTCGGGGAACATGTTGAACGGGAACACCGCCTCCTTGACGCCGTAGTAGGGGATCTTCCTTTCCTTCAGCGCCGGCACGGGCGAAGGACGGCCGGTGAGTTCCATGGTGGCGATCTCCGTGGCCAGGGGCACCATGCGGATATCGCAGACTTTGGAGACGAGCGGGACCGTGCGGGAAGCGCGGGGGTTGGCCTCCAGGACGAACACCTTGCCGTTCTCGATGGCGTACTGCATGTTCATGAGGCCGCGCACGCCCATCTCGACGGCGATCTTCTTCGTATACTCCTTGATGGTCCGCAGGTTCTCCTCCGAGATGTGCACGGAGGGGATGATGCAGGCGGAGTCACCGGAGTGGATGCCCGCAAGCTCGATGTGTTCCATCACGGCGGGGACAAAAGCGTGCTCACCGTCGCAGACGGCATCCGCTTCGCATTCCAGCGCGTGGTTCAGGAAACGGTCGATCAGGATCGGCCTGTCGGGCGTGACACCGACGGCCGCCCGCATATAGTCCGCCATCATCTCGTCGTCGTAGACCACTTCCATGCCGCGGCCGCCCAGAACGAACGAAGGCCGCACCATGACCGGATAGCCGATCCGGCCGGCGATCGCGATCGCCTCATCCACGGTGGTAGCCATTCCGGACTCGGGCATGGGGATGTCCAGTTTGTCCATCATCGCGCGGAACAGATCCCTGTCCTCGGCCAGATCGATGACCGAAGGGGCCGTGCCCAGGATCCTGACGCCGTTCTTCTCCAGATCGTCCGCCAGATTCAGGGGAGTCTGGCCGCCGAACTGAGCGATGACGCCGAGGGGCTTCTCCTTGTGGTAGATGCTCAGGACATCCTCCAGAGTCAGAGGCTCGAAGTAGAGTTTGTCCGAGGTGTCATAGTCCGTGGAGACGGTCTCGGGGTTGCAGTTGACGATGATCGTCTCAAATCCCAGCTTCTTCAGGGCGAGGGAGGCGTGGACACAGCAGTAGTCGAACTCGATGCCCTGGCCGATCCGGTTGGGGCCTCCGCCCAGGATCATGATCTTGGGTCTGCTGCTGACGGGATCCTTGTCCTCACCGCAGTAGGTGGAGAAGAAATACTCGCTGTTTTCAGTGCCGCTGACGTGGACGCCCTCCCAGCGCTCGGTGAGACCGATGGCCTCGCGGCGGCTGCGGATCTCATCCTCGGACACGCCCAGGAGCTGCGACAGGTACTTGTCGGAGAAACCGTCCTTTTTGGCGGATGTCAGAAGCTCATCGGAGATCATCCCGCCCCTGTGAGACAGGATCTGCTCTTCCTCTTCCACGAGGTCCTTCATCTGCTCGATGAACCATCTCTTGACGTGGGTGATGTTGTAGATCTCCTCCACGGACGCCCCTTTGCGGAGAGCTTCGTACATGAGGAAATGTCTCTCACTGGAAGGCGTGATCAGACGGCGGAGCAGCTCCTCCCTGGTCAGGGTGTCAAAATCCTTCACGTGACCGAGTCCGTACCGGCCGGTCTCGAGGCTGCGGATCGCCTTCTGGAAAGCTTCTTTATAGTTCTTGCCGATGCTCATGACTTCGCCGACAGCGCGCATCTGTGTGCCGAGCTTGTCCTCGACGCCTTTGAATTTCTCAAAGGCCCAGCGGGCGAACTTGATGACGACGTAATCCCCGTCGGGGACATACTTGTCGAGGGTGCCGTATTTGCCGCAGGGGATGTCCCTGAGCGTCAGGCCGGCAGCCAGCATGGCGGAGACCATGGCGATGGGAAAACCGGTCGCCTTGGAGGCCAGCGCGGAGGAGCGGGAGGTCCTGGGGTTGATCTCGATGACGATGATGCGGTCGGAGACCGGGTCGTGGGCGAACTGGACGTTCGTGCCGCCGATGACCTGGACGCTGTCCACGATCTTGTAGGCCTGCTCCTGAAGACGTTTCTGAACTGCCTCCGGGATGGTCAGCATGGGGGCCGCACAGAAAGAGTCTCCGGTGTGGACGCCCATGGGATCGATGTTCTCGATAAAACAGACTGTGATCATATTGCCGTCCGCATCCCGGACGACTTCCAGTTCCAGCTCCTCCCAGCCGAGGATCGACTCCTCCACCAGGACCTGGCCCACCAGGGAGGCCTGCAGGCCTCTGGCGATGACGGTGCGGAGCTCTTCCTTATTGTATACGAGGCCGCCGCCCGCGCCGCCCATGGTATACGCGGGGCGCAGGACCACAGGGTAGCCGAGCCTGTCGGCGATCGCCAGGCCGTCCTCCACGCTGTAGGCCACATCGCTTCTGGCCATCTCGATGCCCAGGGAGTCCATGGTCTTCTTGAATTCGATCCTGTCTTCACCGCGCTCGATGGCATCCACCTGGACGCCGATGACCTGGACGCCATATTTATCCAGGATCCCTTCCTTGCTCAGTTCGGCACAGAGGTTCAGGCCGGACTGGCCGCCGAGATTGGGAAGCAGCGCATCGGGACGCTCCGTGGCGATGATCTGTTCCAGACGGCGGACGTTCAGCGGTTCGATATAGGTGACATCTGCCGTTTCCGGATCCGTCATGATGGTGGCGGGATTGGAGTTGACGAGCACGATCTCATAGCCGAGCTTCTTGAGCGCCTTGCACGCCTGTGTGCCGGAATAGTCAAATTCGCATGCCTGGCCGATGATGATCGGACCGGAGCCGATGATCAGTACCTTATGGATGTCAGTTCTCTTGGGCATAATACTCCTCTTCGTGAATCCAGAGTTGATCGGATATTTACATTGTTCTTTATTATAGTGAGTTGAAGTGCGGATGGCAAGACGGCATATTATTCATTCTGAACGGATGACGGCTCTTTTTTTCTGTGCATCTTATGAACAGTCAATGCATAAAAACAGCGGGATCCGTGTTATAATATGACGAATATACCGGAGGTACCGGGGCGGTATGTTCCGCCGGAACGGTGCCGTGATCACTGCAGACAGTTTTCAGAAGGGCAGAGTGATTATGAAAAAAGTGGTCGTTTTCGGCGGAGGGACAGGTCTCTCCTGCCTGCTGTCGGGGCTCAAGCTGTTTCCTGTTGACGTCACCACCATCATCACCGTGAGCGACAACGGATCGAGCACCGGTGTACTCAAGGAAGAACTGGATATTCCCGCTGTAGGGGACGTCGGAAAAGTCCTCCTCTCCATGGCCAACGTGGACGATGATTTTGTCCGTCTGCTCCGCTACAGGTTCCAAAGAGAAGGCTCTCTTCACAATCATCCCGTGCGCAACATCATGCTGGCCGCGCTGGTGGATCTGAAGGGCAGCCTCACGGAGGCCACCCGCTACATGGCCAGGATCCTGCAGGTCCGCGGCACAGTGCTGCCCCTCACGGAGGACAAGGTGGAACTGGTCGGCCGGGGCGAGGGCGAGGTGTTCTACGGGGAAGAGGCTGTCAGCCTGAACGTCCGCAGCATCCGGAGGCTCACCTATGATCACGATATCACTGTCAGGGATGAGGTGCAGGAGAAGATCCGGGAGGCGGATCTCATCATCTTCAGTCCCGGCAGCCTGTACACGAGCATCCTGCCCCACCTGCTTTCAGAGGAAGTCCGCGGAGACATCTGCGCTTCGAAGGCTCCTCTCATGTATGTGGGCAATCTGGTGACGCAGCCGGGAGAGACGGACGATTATACCATGTCCGCCCATGTGAAGGTGCTGAACCGGTATCTGAGAGACCGCCATATCGATCTGGTGGTCGCCAATGACACGGACAAGGCGCAGATCGACCCCGGCATCGCGGAGAGATACCTGCGTCTGGAGAACAAGCAGACGGTGCTTCTGGACAGAGAGGAGCTTCGCAGGATGGGGGCGGAGGTCATCGCCGACGAACTCTTCTGTATAGAAGAGGAGAGGATCCGCCACGACGCCCTGAAGACAGCCTATCTGATCTTTTCATATCTCATGAGGTGAACCGGATGAGCCCGGACACATGGATCCTGGTCTCGGTGCTGCTCCTGGCAGCCGCGGCCCTGATCTTCCGCAGGAAGATCATAGAACAGATCGATGCGCTGCGGGAGCAGTATGCCCCGCGGGACACGGAGGAGATGGATCTTGCTGCGGGTGCGGGGGGAGACATGCCGCCCGATCCGGAATTCATGCGCCTGTTGGGACGGAATGGTCCGGGAGGACAGGCCGGCAGCGGACGCACAGCGGGAACGGAAGGGACGGAGATGGATAACGGCACAGGAGCCCGAAAGAGATTTCACATCGTTTTCTGGGGCAAGGTCCAGGGAGTCGGGTTCCGGTACCAGGCCATGTATGCCGCCGAGGCGCGCCGCCTGACGGGATGGATCCTGAACAGGGAGGACGGAGCCGTGGAGATGGAGGTCCAGGGACCGGAGGAGGAGATCGGAAAGATGATCTCCCATATGCGGCAGCCCAGATGGATCCGGATCCTGTCCATGGATGTGAACGAGGTGCCCCTGAAAGAGAACGAACGGAGTTTCCGGGTGCTGGGCTACTGAGCAGGGACGGCCGGAACGGGAGACAGGATGAAAGCGGAACTGAGCACACTGTGTTATCTGGAAAGAGACCGCGCGTGGCTGATGCTGCACAGAGTCTCCAAGGACAACGATATCAATAAAGACAAATGGATCGGCGTCGGAGGGCATTTCGAGCAGGACGAGAGTCCGGAGGAATGCCTCCTGAGGGAGGTCCGGGAGGAGACCGGCTTCACGCTGACATCCTGGCGCTTCCGCGGCATCGTCACGTTCGTCTCGGGGGACGGCGTGACGGAATACATGCATCTCTTTACGGCGGATGCGTGGACCGGGGAGCAGGCGGACTGTGACGAGGGCGTCCTGGAATGGGTCGATCTCGACAGGGTCGGCTCCCTGGAACTGTGGGAAGGCGACAGGATCTTCCTGCGGCTGCTGCGGGAAAATGCGCCGTTTTTCTCGCTGAAACTCACCTATGACGGGAGCGGAGGCCTGAAGGAGGCCCTTCTGGACGGAAAAAGACTTCACCTGCCACAGTGAATGTGCTATGATACCATAGATATGCAGTCGGCGTGTTGTTTTACAGAGTATCCGGGAAGACTATGAAAAACAGAGAGATCATGATGAGAATCACAGCGCTGTTCCTGTGCGGCATCCTGTGCCTCGGCGCAGCGGCCTGCGGAAAGAAAGAGGAACAGCCGGAAGAACCTGAAGCGGTGGAGGAAGAGGTCCAGGAGCCCGAGGAGGATCCGGAACCGCCCGCCATCGTCCATGAAGAAGGCAAATACTATGTGGGCGTGATCCTGGAGGTGGACTGCGAGTCCTACAGGACCGCTCTGAAGGGCTTCCAGAACACCCTTTCCAAAGAACTCGGAGAGAAGGCGGTCCTGGACGTTCGGATCGGAGGCGACAGGAAGCGCTGCGCGGAGCTGGCGGCCCGGTATGTGGAAGAGCAGGACGACATGATCCTGGCGATCGGCACGCTGGCCCTGGACGAGGCAGCCAAAGCTACCGACACTGTCCCGGTCATGGGCCTGTGTGTGGCGGACTATGTGGTGACCGGCGCGGCGGCGACCCGCCTCGAGCCCGGCGGAAACGTGACCGGTGTGGCGGATTTTCCCTCCGTCACGGGCCAGTACGAGTTCATCCAGACCGCCCTGCCGGAGGCACATAAGATCGGTATGGTATACGGCACGGAGGTGGACTCCACCTACCAGATCGAGATGTTCCGGCGCTATGCGTCGGAAGCCGGTTTTGAGTGCATCCAGTACCAGGCCGAGGACGAGGAGTCACTGCGTCAGGCACTGGAGAAGGCGTGCACTGAGACGGACTGCATCTATCTGACCACCGACGCGCTGATCCTGAACAACACGGATATGATCCGGGAGATCACCGTCGCCAGGAAACAGCCCGTGCTCGCCTCTGACCGCGGCACCTGCCGCGCCTGTGCGCTGCTCAGTTACGGCGTGAACTATGAGCAGACCGGCAACCAGGCGGGCAAGATGTCCGTGGAGATCCTCACCAGGAACGAAGGCGATCATCCCGCTTCCTACGGCAGGACGTCCACCATGCGCGCGGAGACCATGAAGGGCACCTGCGGCGGGTTCTGCAATCCGGTCATCGCCGGTGCCATCGGCTGGGAGAATACGGCAGGTCTCAGGGAGCTGGATGTCCCCGCGGATCTCCTGGGCCCGGTACAGGATGCGGAGACAGCCGGTGAGGAGGACGCAGCCGGCGCATCCGATGCGGAGGGCGGACAATGAGACTGCTCCTGGCGGAGGATGAGGCGGCCATGAGTGAGGCCGTCACCGACGTCCTCGAGTACCACAAGTACCAGGTGGACCCGGTCTATGACGGGAGAGAGGCGCTGGATTACATCCACAGCGCCACATATGACGGCATCATCCTGGACATCATGATGCCCGGGATGGACGGACTGCAGGTGCTCCGCACCATCCGTTCGGAAGGGATCCAGACGCCGGTCCTGCTGCTGACAGCCAGGGCAGACGTGGAGGACCGGATCCGCGGCCTGGATCTGGGCGCGGACGACTACCTGCCCAAACCGTTCGCCATGGGAGAACTGCTCGCCAGGATCCGCGCGATGCTGCGGCGCAGGGCGGACCTGAAACCGGACGTACACAGTTTTGCCGATCTGACCCTGGATCCCGCCACCGGCACACTGGCCTGCGGGGACAGGAGCGTGACGCTCCCCGGGCTGGAATACAGGCTGATGGAGGCGCTGCTCATCAACCATGGGATCTGCCTCTCCACAGATGACCTGCTGGAAAAAGTGTGGGGCTACGATTCCGACGCGGAGACCGGTTCGGTATGGGTCTATATCTCATATCTCAGGAAACGGCTCCAGTCGGTGGGGTCCAGAGTGAAGATCACGGCGCGCCGGGGTATTGGTTATACGCTTACGGAGTGAATGGGCGAACGATGACGGGAATGGTCAGGACACTGCAGAAAAGATTTGTGACCGCTGCCATGGCAGCGGTCACTGTGCTGCTGCTGGTCCTCGTCGGTGCGATCAACGGCCTGAACATGGTCTCCGTCCGCTCTGAGGAGGAGCGGATGCTGGAGATGCTGCTGGATAACAGGGGCATACCCGGCGATCTTCCGAGCGGAGGACGGGACAGGCGCGGAGGGAAGGACCATCCCTACGGCGGCAGGGGGCTGCTGCGCGTGGGGCCTTTTACGATGGACAACGCCATGTCCATGCGCTTTTTCCTCGTGCAGTTCGAGGAGGACGGCAGCATCGGCAAGGTGGACACGTCCCACATCTGGTCCGTCACTTCCGACCAGGCCGCCGGGATGGCGGAGGAGATCCGGGACGCCGGGAGCAGCCGGGGCAGGACCGGGAACTTCCGATACCGGATGGAAGAGGATACGGCCGTCTTTCTGGATGTGTCAGAGAGCGAGAACGCCGTCCTGTCCGTCCTGCTGATCTCCGGGCTGATCGCTGCGGTCTGCTGGCTGCTCACGGCCATCCTGATAGTCGTCCTGTCGCGCAGAGCCATCCTTCCCGTGGCCGAGAACATCCGCAGGCAGAGGGAATTCGTGACCAACGCGGGGCATGAGATCAAAACGCCCCTCGCGATCATTTCAGCCAATGCCGAGGCACTTGAGCTGTTCAACGGGGAGAACAAGTGGACCCGCAACATCAGGACGCAGGTCGTCAGACTGAACGGGCTGATGGAGGAACTGCTGACGCTGGCCAGGATGGACGAGACGGTCTCTGTTAATAAGGAAGAGATCGATCTGACGGCACTGGCTGCGGAGGCTGCGGAGCAGTTCGGTGAGAGCGCGCAGGCCGGGGGGATCAGCCTGCGGATCCCGTCCGCAGCATCTCCTGTCCTGGTGTCGGCGGACAGGAAACTGATCCGGCAGCTCGTGAATACACTCATGGACAACGCTGTCAAATATACGCCCGAGGGCGGGACCATCTGTCTGGAGACGGCCTATGACGACGGAAAGGCGGTCCTGCGGCAGTGGAACCATATCGTCCCCGGGACGGAAGAGAAGGACCCCTCGAGACTGCTGGACCGATTCTACCGGGGCGACAGGGCCAGGACCCAGAAAAACGGGGGCTACGGGATCGGCCTCTCAGCCGCCCGCTCCATAGCTGAGGCCAACGGGGCAGTCCTGTCCGTTTCCTATCCCAACGTACGGAAAAAAGAACAGAACCAGGACGATCACAGAATTCTTTTTACACTGCATTTTTGAAAGTTGTGCTATAATATTTGTTTAGAATGTGTGAGACGTCTCCGGCCGGAGAGAGGGCGGCCGGCAAGCCTGCACGATATCTGAAACTGTTAACGACATTTTTATTCAGACACTAACGACAGGAGGTTTCAGAAATGGGCAGTGATTCAAAATCAGAGATCCTGAGACGTGCGATCCTGACGGAGTACCGGAGCGTGAGGCAGTTTGCAGTACATATGCATATCCCTTACAGCACACTGGTGACAGCACTGGAACGCGGCGTGGACGGCATGGCACACTCCACAGTCGTCAGGATCTGTCAGGAACTCAAGTTGAATCCGGTGGATTTCAGCAGACTGGACGAGGGTGAGGGCCTCTCCCAGCAGATCGTCACCAGACATGTGATGGATCGCTACGAGCGCTTCAACAAGACAGGACGCCGCAGGATCCTGGAACTTATGGATGAATATGCGCAGATCCCCGCTTATACCTGCACAGAAGAGGAGGCGGCGGAAAGCAGAGGAGCATGAAAGTATGTATTATGATTATCTGATCGTAGGGGCAGGTCTGTTCGGAGCCGTGTGGGCTCATGAGATGAAAGAGAGAGGCTGCAGGTCGCTCGTCATAGACAGACGGTCTCACATCGCAGGTAATATCTATACAGAAAAGGTAAACGGCATCCATGTGCACCGCTACGGTGCGCATATTTTCCATACATCCGATGAGGAAGTGTGGCAGTATGTGCAGAAATTTGCTCATTTCAACAATTTCATCAACGCACCGGTCGCCCGGTACAAAGACGAGCTCTATAATCTTCCTTTTAATATGAATACCTTCAGCCGCATGTGGGGCGTCCGCACGCCGGCCGAGGCCATGGCTCGCATCGAAGAGCAGGTCGCGGAGGTCCGCGTAGCCGAACCCGCCAACCTGGAGGAGCAGGCCCTGAATCTGGTGGGCCACGATGTCTACGAGAAGCTGGTCAAAGGCTACACGGAGAAACAGTGGGGCAGGGACTGCAGAGAACTGCCGGCTTTTATCATCCGGCGTCTCCCGTTGCGCTTTGTCTATGACAACAATTATTTCAATGATCCCTACCAGGGCATCCCGGTGGGCGGCTATACGGCCATCGTGGAGAAGATGCTCGAAGGCACGCCGGTCCTGCTCAACACCGCTTACGAAGGCGCCGTGCGGGAGCTGACGGAAGCAGAGCGCTCGGCTCTGTCCGGCGATGAGGCAGGTGCCCACTTTGCCATGGGCGACGATCTCTTCGGGACAGTCATGTACACCGGACGGATCGACGACTTCTTCGGAGACTGTTACGGTCCGCTGGAGTATCGCTCCCTTCGTTTTGAGACCGAGGTGCTGCCCGAAGTGGACAACTTCCAGGGCAACGCGGTGGTCAATTATACGGAGCGCGAGGTGCCCTACACCCGCATCATCGAGCACAAGTTCTTCGAGTTCGGCAGGGACAGCGAGACGGGTGAGCCGATCAAAGGCACCATCATCACCCGCGAGTATCCGGATCACTGGGAGCAGGGCAAGGAACCCTACTATCCCATCAATAACGAGAGGAACGACGCCATCTACCAGAAATACGCCGCTCTCGCACAGGAGAAGCCTCACGTCATCTTCGGCGGACGGCTCGGCATGTATCGCTACTACGACATGGACAAGGTGATCCGCGCAGCCCTGGATCTGGTCCGGGCCCAGTGAGTGCCCATCGGTGCACCTGCCATAGCAGCAGAATAGTGTTTTAGATCGCAGAAACGATCCCTCGGAGACCTTTCAGATGAGCGTGAGCGCGTCTTTGGGGGATCGTTCGTTCATTTCAGCCGTAACAGCAGCTTGAAAAAGGTGTTTTTACAGACTTGACGATGATCCCCTGATATGGTAGGGTAGTATAGGATTGTCGCAGGTCTATTTTTTTTGCTCTGAATGGGCCTGCGGGGTATAAATGAACAGGAGCGGAGGTGATAGAGAATGCGTACAAGGATCACATTGTCCTGCACGGAGTGCAAGCAGCGCAACTACAACACGACCAAGGACAAGAAAGCTCATCCCGAGAGGATCGAGACCAAGAAATACTGCAGATTCTGCAGAAAGCATACCATGCACAAAGAGACCAAATAAGGAGCAGACCATGAGTGGTAATGAGAAGCCTACAGCTAAGCAGTCTAAGATCGGGCTTTTCTTCAAGGGTGTCCGCACTGAGTTCCGCAAGATCATCTGGCCGGACAGAGACACTCTGATCAGGCAGCTTATAGCGGTGCTCTGCGTCACAGTCGTCGCCGCACTTCTTATCGCAGTCATCGATTTCGGCGCGCAGAACCTGATCGACTGGCTGACAACGGTGAACGCCTGACGAGAGAAGCGAGCGAGGTATGTAATGGCAGATAAGAATTTTGAGACGGGCAAGCCCAGGCTCCGCGTGAAGGCCGGCGCTCTTCCCACGGTCCGGCAGCTGAGAAGACCGGACTTCTCGGGCAAGGCAGCCGACATCGAGAAGGAGCACAAGGGAACACCGGATCTCTCCGAGGGCACAGATGCCTGGGATGAGGCAGCGGTGCAGGAGTCTCTCGCGGCACAGAAATCCGGCCAGGCCGGAGAACTGGACGAGGAGGCCATCACCGATGTCCCTCACTGGTATGTGGCCCACACTTATTCCGGTTACGAGAATAAGGTCAAGATCACACTGGAGAAGACGATCGAAAACAGACATCTGGAGAATCAGATCTTCGAAGTCCGCGTCCCGCTCCAGGATGAGGTGGAGGTCAGGAACGGCGTCCGCAAGACAGTGTCCCGCAAGATGTTCCCCGGCTATGTGCTGGTGAACATGATCATGAATGACGACACCTGGTATGTGGTCCGCAATACGCGGGGCGTGACCGGTTTCGTCGGTCCGGGAAGCAAGCCGATCCCCCTCACGGAGATGGAGATGCAGCCGCTGGAAGAGCCGGCGGGGACCATCAGCATCGATTTCAGCGAGGGCGACCTGGTGGAAGTCATCGCCGGCGTCTGGAAGAACACGACCGGCAAGGTCCGGAAGATCGATCTGGGCAAGCAGACAGCCACCATCAACGTGGACCTCTTCGGGAGAGATACGCCCGTCGAGATCAGCTTTGCGGAACTGCGCAGGCAGAGCTGACCGAAAAGTGTTTAAAGCAGGTGGGAGCAGCAGAGTGCTGCGCATGACCACAAAGGAGGAAAAATGGCTAAGAAAGTAACAGGCTACATCAAACTGCAGATCCCTGCCGGCAAGGCAACTCCCGCTCCGCCGGTAGGTCCCGCGCTGGGCCAGCACGGTGTGAACATCATGGAGTTCACCAAGAGGTTCAACGCTGAGACCGCTGACAAGGGTGACCTGGTCATCCCTGTCGTCATCACGGTCTATTCCGACAGATCTTTCAGTTTCATCACCAAGACTCCGCCGGCACCCGTCCTTCTGAAGAAGGCGGCTGGCCTGCAGAAAGCCTCCGGTGTCCCGAACAAGACCAAGGTCGGTTCCGTCACAAAGGATCAGATCAAAGAGATCGCCGAGCTCAAGATGCCCGATCTCAACGCCGCTTCCCTGGAAGCTGCCATGAGCATGATCGCCGGAACAGCCAGAAGCATGGGAATCACAGTCGTCGACTAAGGTCCGCTGTCACGAGGATATAAGGAGATTAAAAGATGAAACACGGAAAGAAATATTCTGAGGCTGCGAAGCTGATCGATCGCAGCATGCTGTACGAGCCCGCTGACGCGATCGCTCTTGTGAAGAAGACAGCGACTGCCAAGTTTGATGAGACCGTTGAACTGCATATCCGTACAAGCTGCGACGGACGTCACGCCGACCAGCAGATCCGCGGTGCGGTCGTACTCCCCGCAGGTACCGGCAAGAAGGTCAGAGTCCTGGTCTTTGCCAAGGGTACCAAAGTGGACGAGGCTGAGGCTGCAGGCGCCGATTTCGTCGGCGGCCAGGAGCTGATCCCGAGGATCCAGAACGAAGGCTGGCTGGACTTCGACGTTGTCGTCGCCACCCCTGACATGATGAGCGTCGTCGGCCGTCTGGGCCGTATCCTGGGCCCCAAGGGCCTGATGCCCAACCCGAAGGCAGGCACCGTCACCATGGATGTCGCCAAGGCGATCGCCGACATCAAAGCCGGTAAGATCGAGTACAGACTGGACAAGTCCAACATCATCCAC
>CAMOJW010000053.1 GCA_946617225.1 uncultured Lachnospiraceae bacterium | reverse complement strand
CCCGTAAGCCCACAAGAGGAGCCTTGCGCCTGCGGGCTTACCATCTCAAGAAGTCGGTAAGCCAGAAAGGCGTTTTCCCGCCCCCAGGCTTATCACCAGCAAAAGCCAGCAGGCCCGACATGTGATAACGTTCTCCGGCCTCGTTAGAGGCAGAGGTGCGGAAGCACCTCTTGTCTACCCTCCACCGTCTTCCGGGGCAGCTGTCAAGGACGCCTCCGGCGAGGGATACCGATTCCTTGACAGCTGCCCCGGAAGATGGTTAAAAGTCATCTGTTTAACTCATCTAAAAAACATCAACTCTTTTTTATAGATATCTTGCATTCAGTATCGCCCACACTTTATTCACTTCCGGCAGAATTATCTGAAAGAATAAATGAAAACATGTTATTATGATTCCATAACATTCCGCACGGACAGGGAGGTCTTTCATGAATTATGTTTTTATTTCCCCTGCGTATCCCGTGACATGCACACATTTCTGCGACCGCCTGCACGGGCTGGGCGTGACGGTGCTCGGCATCGGCGATGTGCCCTACGACGCGCTGGATGGACAGCTGAAGGGCGCGCTGACGGAGTATTACTTCGTGGAGTCCCTGGAGAACTATGATCAGGTGTACCGGGCCGTCGCTTTTTTCATCCACAAGTATGGGCGGATCGACTGGGTGGAATCGCTGAACGAGTACTGGCTCCCTATGGAGGCGCGTCTGCGCACGGACTTCAACATCGCGTCCGGCACACGGGAGGACGGGATCGCGGAGCTGGTGACCAAAGCCGGGATGAAGAAGGTCTTTCTGGAAGCCGGAATCCCGACCGCGCGCCAGCACCTTGTCTCCGATGTGGAGGCGGGGCGGGCTTTTGCCGCGCAGGTGGGATATCCGGTCATCGTCAAGCCCGACAGGGGCGTCGGCGCGAACGGCGCGAGAAAACTCCACTCGGAGGCAGAACTGCTCGATTTCTACAGGGAGCTTCCCGACGAGCCTTACGTGATGGAAGAGTTCCTGGACGGGGACATCTGCACATACGACGCGGTGATCGACTCGCGCTGCGAGCCGCTGTTTGAATCCATGTGCACGTACGCGCCGGTCATCGATACGGTGCAGAACGACGAGAACATCCATTTCTATACGACAGCGGACATCCCGTCCCGGCTCCGCGAGCTGGGAAGGAAGACAGTGAAGGCTTTTGGTGCGGGAAGGCGTTTCGTCCATTTTGAGTTCATCCATATCACAAGGGACTACGAGGGGATAGGCTCAGCCGGCGACTACGCCGTCATGGAAGTCAACATGCGCCCGGCGGGCGGCCACGACCCCGACATGATGAATTACGCACAGTCCATCGACGTCTTCCGGATCTACGCGGAGATGGTCACGGAGGACAGGCGCCTCTCCCCGGCTTCGGGGGAGCATTGTCTCTGCGCCTACGCAGCCCGCAAAGACGGTCACACTTTCCTCCACAGCCACGAGGAGATCATGCAGCGATACGCCGGCGATATCGTGCTTCAGGAGGAGATGCCACCCATCGACTGGCCTTCCATGGGACGGTACGTCTATCTGGCGCGGTTTAAGGAGAAGGCGGAGATGGATGCGTTCTTTGCGTTTGTGCTGGGATGATGAAAGGCGCTCCTTCTTGACATGGACCAGCGCAGATACTATAATCCGTATAAGCGTACATTTTTTATATATAAACCGCAAAGAAAGGGGCACAGTATGATCATCAGTGAGAGGATCTTTAAACTGATGCAGGCACAGGGGATGTCACAGAAGGAATTCTCCCAGAGGACCGGGATCGCGCAGAGCAGCATCAGCGACTGGAAGCGCAAGAAGACCAACCCCTCCTCGGACAAGATCATGGCCATTTGTGAGACACTGAAAGTCTCTCCCTATGACATTCTGGGCGATGACCCGGAGAGAGAGCAGGGCGGCGATTATCTCATCGTCAACAAGGGGACGGATGAATATATGCTGCTGATGCGCTACAATGAACTGAGCCGCCGGAGCAGAGACCGCCTGATCGGTTATCTGCAGGCGCTGTCGGAATAAAGAGGGGACTTCCCGATGAAAGGGACTTCCCGATAAAGAGGACATACCTTTGAACAGGAATGATAACAGATCTTCGCGGCGCAGAGCGCTGGTCCTGGTCCTGGTGATCCTGGTGTTTATGATCGCGGTCACCGCCGGGACCGCAGCGTATATGTTCCGGCGGATCTCCGACCTGGGCGATCATGAGTATACGGATCATGGCGGCTACGAGATCCTCTTTGGTGACGATGAGTCCGGGAACGGGCTCCTCGAAGAGGAGCTCATCGGAAGCGGTGAGGACAGCGACGCTGAGGAGAGCGAAGCCGGGGAGAGCACTGCCGATGGAGCAGGCGCCGGAGCGAGACCGGTGGACGGACCGCTTCCCGACATGCCCGCAGGGGCAGCGGAAGCATGGGAGGCGCTCAGCGGGAGCGCTCTTTCCGCCTGCACGGATGCTGACGGCAGGGCGGTGCGCCAGGATGCGTCGGGGAGACATCAGTATGCCATCGACCTGGTCCTCCACGCGCCTACGGAGGAGGAGCAGGAGGAGGGCTGCAGCATGCAGCAGCTCCGCCAGGTCATGAGCTTCCGCAACGAGGCGGATATGGAATGGGAGAGGATCTGCCTGCGCGACTACGCGCAGATGCATCTGGAGTCTTCCCGCAGCGATGACTACGGCTGGGACTCCCACTATGAGAATATGACAGATCTCCGGACAGGGTCGGCGCTGTCGCCTTACAGGGACAGCGAGGATGCCAGTGTCGTCTGGGTCGATCTGGACACGCCCCTCCGGCCGGGGGAGGAGATGCAGATCTCCTTTGAGTATACGTTCCCGGTCCTGTCCGACGTGGAATCGGGCTGCCGCGCCACCTTCGGGTACAGTGACAACAGCGGCTGGTTCCTGAACGACGGGAAGGAGCCGGTGCTGGCCCTGGGGAACTTTTATCCCATCCTGGCCGCGTGGCTCGGCGAGGACGGTTGGGATACGGCTCCGGATATCGAGGAGGGCGGGGAGTGCTTTTTCTCCCCCACGGCGGATTACAGGCTGACGGCCGCCGTGCCTGCGGGCTGGCTGCTTGCGGCCACCGGTGAGGAGCGGCAGGCCGGGGAGGCTTTGACACAGGGCTATGCGGTGTGGCAGTCCTCGGAGGACGAGGTGCGCGATATCGCCGTTGTCGCGGGCGAGGGACTGGCCCGCAAGGAGAAGAAACTCGACCGCGAAGGCGTCACCGTGGCGGCCATCTATTATAAGCAGCACGAAGCTATGAGCGACCTGTTCCTGGAGAGCGGCGCAGCGGCTGTGGAGGCTTTTACCGCAGCCTTCGGGGAGTTCCCCTACAAAACGCTCGACGTGACGGAGTGCGCCCTGTTCGCGGGGGGCATGGAGTATCCGGAACTGGTGCTGATCTCGGACCAGATGTTCTGGTACTATGATGACTTCGAGAAGGACAGCGTGAGGCCCCTGAGCTCGGAACTGGCGATCGTGAACGCCCACGAAGTGGGCCACAACTGGTTCTATGGCGCGGTGGGCAACGACGAGTACAGGGAGGCCTGGCTGGACGAGTCTTTTGCCAGCTACAGCGAGCACGTGTACCGCAAATACATCTCCGACAGCGGGCTGGGCGACCCTTACGACTGGGCCGACGGCGAGCGGGAGACCTGGGACCAGTGCCGCAGTCACGACATTTTCATCGACCTGCCGGCGGATCAGATGGAGAGCTATCAGACCACCGTCTACCCCTACGGATGCTACTTCCTGCTGCGGCTCAGGAGGTGCATGGGCGATGAGCAGTTCACGCAGATGATGCATGAATACTACGACACCTATAAGCTCAGGACCGCCACGACGGAGGGATTTCTGAACACGCTGCTGCCCTATATCCGGGGCAACGCGGAGGCCAGGCAGCTGTGCCGGCTGTTCCTGGAGGCATATTCGAGACCGTAGGTCCGCTGCCGTTTCAGGACAGACACCCGCACAGAACCGCACAGACTGGAGGGAAGTACATGACACAGGTATTGGAGTACAGAGGACACATCCGCAACTGGCGCGCGCTCTGTGAGGAGCTGGGGGTCAGCGCGGACCTGGCCAGGGAAGAGAGAGAACCGGCGATCCTGATCAGGGCCTATGAGACCTGGGGGACCGGCATGGGAGACCACCTGCACGGGATGTTCGCCTGTGCCCTCAGGGATGAGGAGAAGGGGCAGATCTTCTGCCTGCGCGATCCCTTCGGGACCAAACCGTTCTACTATTCCCTCACTCCGGACGGACAGTTCCTGTTCGGGACGTCTCTCACGAAGATCCTGGAGACGCCCGGCTTCCGGAGAGAGCTCAACGAGCGGATGCTGCAGATCTACCTGACGCTCACCTATGCGGCGGGAGAGGACACCTTCTTCAAGGGTGTGAAGAAACTGATGCCAGGGCACTGGCTGATCTTCAGGGACGGCAGTGTGGAGACGGGACGGTATTTCGCCCCCTCTTTCCGGCCGGATGAGACTCGCTCTCTCGATGACTGGGCGGATGAGATCCATGGCACCCTGCAGGAGATCATGAAGGAAGTGAAGGAGGACGGCGAGACAGCCGAATCTTTCCTCTCAGGAGGCGTGGACTCCTCCTACGTATTTGCCATGTCCGACGCGCAGGTCTCCGATTCCTGCGGCTACGACGATCCCCGCTTCGACGAGTCGCCGCTGGCTGCGCAGACGGCCGCCCTGCTGGGCAGGGAGAACAGGCGCTGCCGGATCACGCCGGAGATGTATTTCGACGCCGTCCCCTATGTGATGAAGGGGATGGAACAGCCTCTGGCCGACGCCTCTGCCATCGTTTTTGCGATCGCCTGCAGGGAGACAGCGAAGCATACCAGGCTGTGTTACTCCGGAGAAGGCGCCGACGAGTTCTTTGGCGGCTACAACATGTACCGGAACGCGGAGCGGTACGGAGAGAACCTCCCCACCTTTTACGTGGGCAACACCAATATCATGAAGGAGGAGGACAAGGAGCGGCTGCTGCTGCGGTATGATCCCTCCTACCGCCCCATCGACCTGGTGCAGGACATCTACCGGGAGAACGCGGGACAGGATCCGCTCACCAGGATGAGCGACATCGACATCCGCATCTGGCTCGAGGGCGACATCTACCTGAACGTGGACAGGATGAGCGAAGCGGCAGGCCTGGAGATCCGCATGCCGCTGACGGACCGCCGCATCTTCGACATCGCGTCCCGTCTGCCTTCCCGCTATAAGGTGGACGCGGAACAGAACAAAGTGGCCTTCCGCAGGGCGGCTTCCAAAGTCCTTCCCGCGGAGGTGGCGTACAGGAAGAAACTGGGCTTCATCGTCCCGATCCGCCACTGGATGGCCGATCCCCGTTACAACGGCGATGTGCTGGCCCGGCTCCGCGGAGCCTCCGCGGCCCGTTTCTTCCGAACGGAAGAGGTGGAGGCCATCCTGCAGGAGTATCTGGGCGGCAATTCGGACCTGTGGAGAAAAGTGTGGACCATCTACACCTTCCTGGTGTGGTATGACATCTATTTTGAGGAACAGTAACAGCAGAACAGCAGGAGGGTATGATGATGAAAGCACAGAGAGACGCGTCCAATATCGCCATGATGATGGATCTTTACGAACTGACCATGGCCAACGGCTACTTCCTTCAGGAGAACAAGGACAGCAAGGTGGCCTTTGACGTCTTCTACAGGAAGAATCCGGACGGAGGCGGTTTTGCGGTATTTGCCGGTCTGGAGCAGATCGTGGACTATATCGTGAACCTGCACTTTGACAGGGAGGACATCGAATACCTCCGCGGACTGAACCTCTTCGAGGAGCAGTTCCTGCAGTATCTGGAGGGTTTCCGCTTCCACGGCGATGTCTACGCCTTCCCGGAGGGGACCATCATGTATCCCGGCGAGCCTGTGATCACGGTGGTGGCAGGACTGGTGGAGGCCCAGATCATCGAGACGGAGATACTGGCCCAGATCAATCATCAGAGCCTCATCGCCTCCAAAGCCCGCAGAGTCGTCCGCGCGGCCCACGGCAGGGCGGTGTCGGATTTTGGTGCCCGGCGCGCCCACAACAACGACGCGGCGGTGTACGGCGCCAGGGCCTGCTATATCGGCGGCGTAGGCGGCACGGCGACCGTGCTGGCCGGCCAGAAGTTCGGGATCCCGGTGGGCGGAACCATGGCCCACAGCTGGGTCATGTTCTATGAGGACGAGCTGACCGCTTTCCGCAAATTTGCCGAGATCTATCCCGACAACTGCATCCTGCTGGTGGACACCTACGATGTGCTGGACGAGGGCATCCCTCACGCCATTCAGGTCTTTCAGGAGATGCGGGACAAGGGCATTCAGTCCAAAAACTACGGCATCCGCATCGACAGCGGCGACCTTGCCTACCTGACCAAGAAATCCAGAAAACTCCTCGACGAGGCCGGCTTCACGGATGCCAGGATCGTCATCTCCAACAGCCTGGACGAATTCACCATCACGTCCATCCTGACCCAGGGCGGCGAAGTGGATTCCTTTGGCGTCGGCGAGCGCATGATCACCTCGCGCTCCGAGCCTGTCTTTGGCGCCGTGTACAAACTCTGCGCAGTGGAGAAAGACGGCACCATGCAGCCCAGGATCAAACTCTCCGAAACAGTGGAGAAGATAACCAACCCCGGCCTCAAGGACGTGTACCGCGTCTATGACGCGGACGGCCATGCCATCGCGGACCTCATCGCCAAGGCGGGCGAAGAGGTGGACGTCACGAAACGCATGCGCTTCGTGGATCCCGAGAAACCCTGGAAAGTGCGTTACTTTGAGAACTGCACCCAGAAGAAACTGCAGGAAAAGGTCATCGAAAACGGAGCGCGCGTCATGCCCTACCGCGAGGTCACCGAGATCGCCGCGTATGTGAAGCAGCAGCTCGCCACCGAGATCTGGCAGGAGGAACAGCGTTTCGAGAACCCGCACAAGCACTACCTTGACATGACTCCCAGATATTACGAGATGAAGATGCAGATGGTGAACGACATCAGATGACGCCCGGAACGAGGCCCTTCATCTGAGTGAGGCTGCCAGTGTCAGCCTCTGGTCCGAAAGAACAGGAGGAGAAGAGGATCATGGCGGAATATACCTTTGATGCCGCAGCGGCAAGGGACAATCTGATCGCCAATCTGAAGGCGTTCGCGGCGGAACAGCATTTTGACAGCGTGGTGCTGGGCATCTCCGGCGGCAAGGACAGCACGGTGTGCGCGGCGCTCTGCGCCAGGGCCTTCGGTGCGGATCACGTCTACGGCGTGATGCTTCCCGACGGTGTACAGAAAGACATCGCGGACAGCCGCCGGGTCTGTGAGGTGCTGGGGATCAACAGGCGGGTGGTGAATATCGGCGCGATGCACACTGCCCTGCATGCCGCTCTGATGGAGCCGGATGAGGGATTCGAGGTGGCTTTCAGCCCGGAGAGCGATATCAACGTGGGCCCCAGGCTCCGCATGACGACGCTGCGGTACATCACCCAGGCGCTGGGTGCGCGGCTCGTGGGCACCGGCAACAAGAGCGAGGCGACGGTGGGCTACTGCACCAAGGACGGAGACACGTCGTGCGATTTTGCCCTCCTGGCCACCCTGACCAGCGTGGAAGTCGTTCAGGTCGGCCTGACGATGGAAGAACTGCCCCGTGAACTTGTGGAGAAACCGCCGACAGACGGCCTCTCCGGCAAGACAGACGAGGAGAAGCTGGGACTGCTCTACAGCGATATCCACAAGTACATCCGGCTGGGGAGCTGCGGCGATCCCGCGATCGATGAGAAGATAGCAGCCAAAGAGAGAGGCAGCGCCCACAAGAGGAGCATGCCCCACGTGATCCCCAGCGGTTATTGAGACAGGTGCGTGAAGAAAGGTTCGGAAGATGAGAGCTGTTCAGAATATGCCGGCGCTGACCAGGCGGATGAAAAAACTTCCCCCCGAGGATGTCCGCGGGGAGGGGATCAAGCTGTACTACATCCCGCTGGGGGTAGTGCTGGCTCTGTGCGGCCTTTTTTCCATGGATATCTGGCGCAGCGGCGATCACAGGACCGCCGTGATCCTGCTGCTGCCCGGCGGCTGCCTGGTGGCGCTGATGCTGCTCTGGAGCATCCTGAAGGACATGCGGCGCAGGAACAGGCTGCGCAGGTCCTGGGCTTCCCTGTCGCCCTCCGAAAAGATCCGCATCGAGGCGGACGCGCCGGGGGCGGAGGCGCTGCATTGTCTGCTCTTCACCCGGGACGCGGTCGTCGCCAGGATGGGAGAGGGGATCCTGGCCATCCCCATGCGGGACATCGTCTGGATCAATCCTGCCCCGAACGGCAAGACAGCCCAGATCGTCACCCGTTATGAGGACAGGATCAATCTGCGCTCCCCCGGTTTCCGTAAGAAATGGCGCACGGAAGATTTCCGCAGGCTCATGGAGCCCTTCACCACGGCGGTGGTGTACGGTAACAAGAGCCAGCGCTATTCGATCCTTGCCGGGGAGGAGTTCTTCTCCCTCATTCGCGAGGCAGAGAAAAAAGGCGCCTTCCGCGAGCCCCGGGAGACCAGGACCAAGGAGGAGCGCGAACTGGCCAAGGCGGGCTATGAGATCGTGGACGGCAAGCTGGCCCAGACGGCGGACCACAAGGAGACGCCCCTGGAGGCGCAGCAGCGGCGGGAGACCGAAGCCAGAGAGAAGGGCGCCATGCCCGGCCTCCGGCGGCGGATGTACAAGATCCACTCCTATCACCCCAGCTGGCTTTCCGTGATCCTGCTGCACGGACTGGCTCTGGCGCTGGCCTATTTCGGCAGGGAAGGGATCCGCTACATGATCGATCATCGGATCGCGCAGGGCTGGCCTCTGAAGGAGGAGTACTCCTGGGTGATCCTTCTCATTCCGGTCATCTTCTTCTGGCTGCCCATGATCGCTGCCAGGATCAGCTGCGCCTCCTCCCTGAGCCGGTTCACGCCGGAGGAGCGCAAGCGGATCGACAGGGATGCCTCGCGGGCGCACGAGTACTATTACCTCCTCTTCACAAGGGATGCCGTACTCGCCAAGCTCTACGGAGGAGTCCTGGCCATTCCGCTGCGGGACCTGGTGTGGGTACACACGACGGATGCCAAGACGCTCTGCTTTGTTACAAGAAAGAAACGCGTCTACACCTTCCGCCATGTGGGCGGCGGCAGGGCGCGCTGGCTCCCCGAGTACATAGAAGCCTACACCGGCAGCGGGCGGTACGGGATCCTCTTCGGCAGGGGCAGGGACGGGGAGTACAACAGCCTCTACCGCTGGCATTTCAAGAAACTGGTGGAGCTGGCGGATGCGGCTGCACCGGTACAGGAAGTACCGGCAGCCGTACAGGAGGAACCGGCAGCTGTGCAGGAAGTACCGGCAGCAGAGGAAGTGCCGACAGCGACCGCAGTCGATCCCGGTCCCGCTGAGGATTTGAGCCTGGCCGCAGAAGGGCAGGAAGCTGCGCCGAGTGCGGGAGAAGGAACGACGGTCACAGAGCCCGCAGACCCCGCGCAGAGCGCGCAGGAGCCGGAGGCGTGATGGCGGAGAACAGTGCACAGAGCCTGCAGAAGCGGCTGGAATATCTGCGGGAGCGGATGACGGATCTCCTGGTGGAGATGGAGCTGCGGCAGCAGAGAGACAGCACAGAAGCCTTCGACTCCTGGTGGGAGAGCGAAGGCCTCAGAGGATATTATGCGTTCAAAGCGGAGGCGGAGAGACTGGAGCAGCAGATCCGCATCGCGGAGATGTTCGGGCCGGAGGATACCGCCGACGCGGGACCATCGGATCCGGACTCCTCTGCTTCAGGGTCCGCCGACGAGTATGTCCCGGCCGTCAGGCCCCGGCTTTCGGGCCGGAAGGAGATATCGGATCCGTGGCGTCAGAAGGCGCGGGATCCGGAACAGCCTGCGTGACAGGTGAGGGATCCGGCCCCGCCGGTGCGGCGGGAGCGGGGACAGGGATCGTTTTGGAAGAGAGATCGGCGGCCAGATGGTGACTGGCTTCGATCTCTTTTTTCTCATTGGAGATCTCCCAGTGTATGATGAAGGTCAGGACACCGCGCAGGACGATGATGGCGCCGAGAATGCCCAGTTCCGCCCACTCCCGGACGATGACAGTACGGAGCACCTCACCGCCCATCTTGAACTCCAGCGCCAGGGCGATGCCCTGGGCCAGCTCCAGGCGGATGCTGTCGTCGTCCTTGATCCACATGAAGAAACACTTCACGGCGGTGATCACCAGAATGCAGACGCCGAACAGTTCCATCAGAATGGTGGCCAGTTCCACAGCGTGCGTGAGAAAAAGTTCCAGAGTATCGATCATAGATTGCATGATATTTCGTTCCCCCCTTTTCTATACCCTACTCCATTTCCCCCTTTTGTTCAATTCTTTCCTGCGACTTCACAGGGAGCAGGATACGAGGGAGATTGACACTTTCTTCTGAACAGATACAATAGTAATTGGTTTTTCAGCTTTCAGAGAGTATACAGCGCATCGGTCCCGAGGCGTATACAGAACACAGACGCTTATAAGGAAGAGGAGTTCATTTATGGCAGAGAACGGGCAGAACACGAATACCGCTCAGAACACACAGAGCGGCAAGTACCAGGGGAAGACCCCCAATATCACCAAGAACGAGTTCGAATACGCGCAGGATGTGATCCGCAAGCTGGCGGGTTATTTCCAGACGAGGGTCGTGGGGCAGCAGATGCTGAAACTGTCCCTGATCGCCGGTATCCTGGCCGACGGGCACATCCTCCTGGAGTCCGTCCCCGGCCTTGCCAAGACCACGGCAGCCAAGGCTATCTCCGACGCTGTGGACGGCAAGTTCTCCAGGATCCAGTGCACGCCGGACCTTCTGCCCAGCGACATCATCGGCACCCAGATCTATCACCAGGAGACGGGCGGTTTCGAGACCATCTTCGGACCGGTCTTTGCGAATTTTGTCCTGCTGGACGAGGTCAACCGCTCCAGCGCCAAGACCCAGAGCGCGATGCTGGAGGCGATGCAGGAGAGGCAGGTCACCATCGGCGGTGTCTCCTACAGGATGCCTGAGGACATCTTCATCGTCATCGCCACACAGAACCCCATCGAGCAGGAGGGCACCTACCCGCTCTCCGAGGCGCAGACGGACCGCTTCATGATCAAGGAGAAGATCACCTATCCGTCCCCTGAGGAGGAGACAGAGATCCTGACCTGCATGGAGCAGGGCACTTTTGCCAAGCAGCCGCCGGTCCTGACGATCCGGGACGTGGACAGGGTGCAGGAGATCGTGCAGAAAGTCTATGCCGACGCTGCCATCAAAAAATACATCGCGGATATCGTGAACAGTACGCGGCATGCGGACGATGTGCTTCCCGAGAATATGCGCGGGTACGTGCGCATCGGCGCCAGCCCCCGCGCTTCCATCGCCTTCCTGAACATCGCCAAGGCTGTCGCCCTGATGCAGGGCAGGACCTATGTGATCCCGGACGACGTCAAGAGGATGCGCCACCAGGTGCTGCGGCACAGGGTGAACCTGAATTATGCCGCCGTGGCGGACGGCGTGGAGCCGGAGACGATCATCGATCTGCTTGTGGGGAGTGTGAGGACACCGTGAACTACGAATATCTGGACCGCATACGCAGATCCATCTCGCTGTACACGCGGCGCAGGACCTCCAATATCCTGGAGGGATCCTTCCGGTCGGTCTACCGCGGCCGCAGCATGGAATTCGATGATCTGAAAGAATACGCCCCGGGGGACGACGTTCACGATATCGACTGGAAGAGCTCCTCCCGCACGGGCAAGACGCTCATCCGCCGCTACATGGCGGAGAGGCGGCACAATGTCCTGTTCGTGCTGGATTCGGGCAGGCGGATGCTGGCGCACATGCCTTCCGGTGAGGTCAAGTGGGAAGTCGCCCTGATGGCAGCCGGATGCATCGCCTACCTGATGGACGGTCAGGGCGCGGACTACGCCTTCCTGTACGGGGGAGGGCACGGCATGCACTTCAGCGGTTTCCGCACGGGCAACGTGCATCTGGAGACACTGCTGCACGGGTACCGGAACGTCATGCGCGAGAGCATGACGACTGACAGAGAATATACCTCGCTCGGGAAGGTGCTGGACAGGGCCGCGGAGATCGATCTGCGCAAAAAGATCATCGTGGTGCTGACGGACCGCACCGGTCTGGGAGAGATGGACGAGCGCCGCCTGCGCAAACTGTCCGTCAACAACGACCTGCTGGTCCTGTGCATGGACGACGTGATGCTGAGCGCAGCGCCCCGGACCAAGGCGCGTCCCTCTCAGCAGGGGGAGACGGAGAGAGGATTTCTGTCTCTGTTCAGGAAATATTTCACACCGGCCCGGACTTACGATCTGGATGCCGGGCACTATGAGGATCTGTTCGTGATCACCGGCAGGGCTCTGCAGGAAGCGGAGCGCCGGGAGAGGGAGCAGAGTCTCAGTACAGCCAGCGCGAGACTCCGGCGCAGCCGGGGCGGGCTCGCGGTGGTAGGGAGCGAAGCGGAGATCCTCGACCGCACATTGGAACTTTTTGAGAGGTACAGGCATGCATTTTACGGTTGAACTGCAGCCGCCCATGCTGTATATGACCCGCTATACGGTGATCGCGGCAGTCGCTGCCGCCGTGGCCGCGCTTTTGTGGTTCCTGTTCATCCGGGGCATCCTGCGGGAACCGAAGAAAGTCCAGGAACCGGTGCACGACGCCGCCTGGCGGGAGCGGACGCGCAGGAGCTACGCCGCGCAGCTGAACGCGCTGGAAGCGCGTTTTGAAGCAGGGGAGACGGACACGAGACAGAC
>CAMOJW010000052.1 GCA_946617225.1 uncultured Lachnospiraceae bacterium | reverse complement strand
GTATACAGGTAAATCCACGGTGCTACAAATGTGGGGTCACTTCATATTATCTACGGCTGATGATTACCCGCTCCTGTAGTGACCTCCCGGCCTCTTCCAGCCTCTGGCCGTCACTACGGCTGATGATTTCCTGTTACTGTAGTGACTTCCCGGCCTCTTCCAGCTTCTGGCCGTCACTACGGCTGATGATTTCCTGTTACTGTAGTGATTTCCGGCCTCCACGGATCTTCAAAGCAGCCTGCAGAACAGCCTCGGCCTCCCTGGGGCGGAGGCGCGACAGCATCTCATGTCAATGAGAGCAATGAGAGCAATGAAAGCAATGAGAGACCCGCTTCAGGTATCTGTCTTCAGTCTCCGACGCCTGTTCTTCTCTCACTCCTCGTCGGGCTGCTGTCCGTCGTGGGCTTTCCACGCGCACTCCGTGATCTTCATGTCCGTGAACACGGCCTTGAAAGAGGAGTCCTCAGGGCTGCAGGCGTAGATGCCGAACCGGATTCTGCCGCCGCCCTCCCACATGTGGCAGACGCGCATCTGGCTGAAATGCTCCCCGTCCCGGGAACACTCGATGCAGTAGTCGTCTTCCCTGCGGCTGAACCGGTACCACATGGCCTTCTCTTCCACGGAGATCTCCGTGGTGGCCCAGTCGGAGTAGCCGTGATTGGTGACCACGCTCCCCAGATGCTGGAACCGGTCGGTCTCATATTCCACGCTGGCCTTGAGCCAGTTCTCGCTGTCCAGATACATGACGATACCGCACTGATCGAAGCGCTGGTGGCTGCCGCTGAAATCCGTCCTGACGACAAAAGAGAAAAACCTCTCCTCCGTCTCCATCTGCAACACCGGCGCGTTGTCGTTGCGGAAATGATAATATGTCCTCTGCCAGAGGTCCGTGTGCGGCTCTGTCGTGATCTCCACGCGGTCCGCAAGGATACGACAGTCCTTCGGTTCCCTGGTCCAGCGCATCTGCTCTGTCATGTCTGCCTCCTGTTCTGTACTGTTCTGTAAATATGATCTTTTGCTGTGCTTCTCCGTGGTACGGCTGCGGTACAGGTCCGCGGTACGGATCTGCATCTGCCCCTGATCCTCTGTCAGCATCATTATACAATGATTCTTCTCTCTCCGCGTTGTGATTGTTTTTTCGGTTATAAATCAATTAAAAATTGCATCTGCCTCTTTAACGTGATAAAATGTTAAAGCGTTTTATCTGTTTCACTGATAGGAGGTTTATGTAATGAGCAAGTTAATCACAAGGATCAAAAATGTCGGACCCGGCGCGCTGGTAGCCGCCGCCTTTATCGGACCCGGTACGGTCACGTCCTGTTCCATCTCCGGTGCAACTGCCGGGTATACACTTCTGTGGGCCATGCTCCTCTCCGTCATTTCCGTCATTATCATGCAGTCCATGGCAGCCAGGCTCGGTATCGTCTCGGGCATGGGCCTGGGCGAGGCCCTGCGCACCAAGTTTACAGGCGCCGCGGCGCGTATCCTGATCTCCATCCTTGTGATCGCAGCTGTCTTTGTCGGCAATATCGCCTATGAGACCGGCAACCTCACCGGCTCGATCCTGGGCATCCAGGCGGCGATCCCCGCAGCGGCCAATCCCACAGCCAAGATCGTTCTGGCGCTCGTACTGGGCGGCATCGCCTTCTACCTGCTCTTCTCCGGCAGCTACCAGATAGTGGAGAATTTCCTCACCGCGCTGGTCGTGCTGATGGGCGTGATCTTCCTGATCTGCGCTTTTGCCGCCAGGCCCGACTGGGGCGCCGTGTTCGCCGGCATGTTCAGCTTCAAAGTGCCGGAGGGCGGCGACTGGATGACCGTCGCGGCTCTGATGGGCACCACCGTCGTCCCGTACAACATCTATCTGCACGCGGCCAGCGCCTCCACCAAGTGGGGACAGACCGGCGACAAGGCGGATGCTCTCGGCAACTCGCGCTTTGACTCCATCCTCTCCATCGGCCTCGGCGGCATCATCTCCATGTGCATCATCATCTGTGCCGCGGCCACCATCCATGCCACCGGCGGTACCATCGCCTCCGGTGCCGACATGGCCGTCGCCCTGACCCCCCTGCTGGGCAGCTGGGCCACGGTGATCTTTGGCATCGGCCTGTTCGCGGCGGGCATTTCCAGCGCTCTGACCGCGCCTCTGGCGGCGGCTTTTGCCTCCTCCGGCATCCTGGGCTGGGGCGAGGACATGAAAAAAGGCCGTTTCAAATTCTTCTGGATCGTCGTTCTGGCTTTCGGTATCTTTGCCACCTGCACCCTGGGCGCCAGCCCGACCCAGATCATCCTGTTTGCGCAGGCGGCCAATGCGCTGCTCCTGCCCATCACCGGCATCCTGCTCCTGATCGTTGCCAATGACAGGAACATCATGAAAGAGTATAAGAACAGCACCTGGTTCAATGTCCTGGTGGTCCTCGTGATCGCGGTCTTTATCTTCATCGCTGCCCGCAACATGCGTGCCTTCATCACAGGCCTCCAGAATCTGATCGGCGGTTGAGGAAACATGGAATACAAGATCCTGCCGGTCGGAGATTCCGCTCTGACCGTAGTCTTTGGAAACAAGATCGATCCGGAGACCAGCCGTATCGTCCGGATCGCCAGACAGTATCTTACCGGCAAGCAGCTCCCGGGGGTGACGGAATATGTCCAGACCTACGCTACGCTCATGGTCCACTACCGCCCCCTGGAAGCCGGTTATGAAGAACTGGTCGCCCGTATCGATGCGGAACTGTCGCAGATGGATACGGAAGGCGGCCGCATGGGCAGAAATACTATCCTCATCCCCGTCTGCTACGGGGGGGAGTACGGTCCGGACCTGCCGACAGTCTGCGATCACGCCGGTCTCTCCCGGGAGGAGGTGATCCGCCGCCACAGCGGTACGGATTACCTGATCTATATGCTCGGTTTCATGCCCGGATTCGTCTACCTGGGCGGCATGGACCCCTCCATCGCCACTCCGCGCCTGAAGGATCCCCGCGAGCGGCTGGAAAAAGGCTCCGTCGGCATCGCCGCCGACCAGACAGGCATCTACCCCCTGGTCTCCCCCGGCGGCTGGCAGATCATAGGCCGCACTCCTCTCGAACTGTATGATCCGGAACGTGACACGCCGATCCTCTACGAGGCCGGCGAATACATCCGCTTCGTGCCCGTCACGGAGGAGGAGTTCCTGCGGATCCGCCGGGAGGTGGAGGCCGGTACCTACGTCTATCAGTGGCTCCGGGACGATCCCGGGGAGGGCGGACAGCCCGGAAGGGAGGGATGACCTGTGGCGATGCATGTGATCTTTCCCGGTCCCCGCACCACGATCCAGGATCACGGAAGGCTCGGCTTTCAGAACAGCGGATTTGCTCCCGGCGGTTTCATGGACAGAGTCGCCTCCCACATGGCCAATGCGCTGGTGGACAATGAAGACGGCGAAGCCGTTCTCGAATTCTGTCTCATCGGACCCGTCCTGCGCTTCGACGAGGATGTGAACCTGGCCGTCTGCGGAGGAGATTTCTCCATGGATGTCGACGGCACCGTGTGGCCGGCCGCCAGGGCCGTCCACGTACCGGCAGGCGCCACTGTGCGGATCCGGACCGGCACCATGGGCACGTACGGCTCCGTCGCCATCGGCGGCGGGCTGGATATCCCGGAGATCATGGGGAGCCGCAGCACCAACCTTCGCTGCGGGATAGGCGGTTTCCGGGGCAGGGCCCTCATGGCCGGCGACGTGATCCCGCTCCGGGATCCGAAAAACGGGGCTGAGGATCTCTCCTGGCGCAGGGTCCCTGCGCGGCGCATAGTCGCGCCCGCGGACCGCGCCATCACCATCCGCGTCATACCCGGCCCGCAGGAGGATATGTTCACCCCTGAAGGGGTCAGGACTTTCTACGGGAGCAGCTATGTCATCAGCTCCCACAGCGACCGCATGGGTTTCCGCCTCAACGGCCCCCGCGTGGAGTCTGTCCGGGGATACGATATCCTCTCGGACGGGATCGTGAACGGGAGCATCCAGATCTCCGGCACCGGCGAACCCATCGTGATGATGGCCGACAGACAGACCACCGGCGGATATGCCAAGATCGCATCGGTCATCAACGTAGACATCCCTCTGTTCGCCCAGCTCCGTCCCGGTCAGAAGGTGCAGTTTGAGCAGTGTACGGTCGGCGAAGCCCAGGCACTGATGCGTCTCGCGGCGGAGGAATGGCAGAAACACCGTCTGCTCCTCGAAGAGGAAGCTGCACGGAGAGCGCAGGACTCCCTCAGAAAAGCGGAGAACTCCGGCGCACCTGCGCCCGCGGTCCCGGTCCGCGCTCCGAGAGGCATCGTCACCCGCCGCTCCGGCTGGGCCCGGCAGCAGAGGTGTTACCTGAAACAGCGCCGGAACAGGTGCAGATGATCCCGTCACGGGACGGACAGGAAGGAGGATCGCAATGATCAGTGATTATAAAGGACTCACGCCCCTGCAGATGCGGCACATCATCCGCGAGGGTGGTTTCACCGAACCCACCAGCGGTCTGTGCCCCGGGTACGCCCAGGCCAATCTCATCGTGCTCCCGAAGGAACTGGCCTATGATTTTCTGCTGTTTGCCCAGAGAAATCCCAAGGCCTGTCCCATCCTGGAAGTGCTGGACACAGGGAGCCGTTTCACCCGTTTCGTAGCGCAGGACTGCGATATCGCCAGGGATTTTCCCAAGTACCGGATCTATGAGAACGGCGTCTGTACCGGAGAATACACGGATGTGGAGCAGTTCTGGCGCGACGATCTGGTGGGCTTTCTGATCGGGTGTTCCTTCAGTTTCGAGTCGGAGATGATCGAGGCCGGCATCGAGATGCGCCACAACACCATGGGCCGCAACGTCCCCATGTACATCACAGGCATCGACACCGTGCCCGCGGGCATCTTCTCCGGCAAAATGGTAGTCTCCATGCGTCCCGTGCCCCCCTCGCAGGTGGTCAAGGCCGTCACGGTCACCGCGGCCCTGCCCAGGGTCCACGGCAGCCCGATCCACATAGGCGATCCCGCCGTCATAGGGATCCGGGACATCGACCATCCGGAATTTGGCGATCCCGTGGAGATCCGCCCCGGAGAAGTCACCATGTTCTGGCCCTGCGGCGTCACGCCCCAGTCCGTCGTCATGAATGTAAAGCCCGCTTTTGCCATCACGCACGCACCGGGGCATATGCTGCTCCTGGATGTGAAGAACGCCGACCTGAAGGAATGACATCTGTCTGAGACAGCAAAAAAGGAGCGGCCGCGCCGCCCCTGCGGAACGTCCCCTTCCGCGCTGAGGACCGTCCCCTGCGCGGTACCTGTGGACCCTGGAGGATAAAAATGTTGAAAGTTGACCTGAACTGTGACCTCGGAGAGAGTTTTGGCGCCTACACCATCGGCATGGACGAGCAGGTGATCCCCCTGATCTCCTCCGCCAACATCGCCTGCGGCTATCACGCCTCCGATCCTCTTGTCATGCAGAGGACCGTCCGCCTCGCGCGGGAGGCCGGCATCGGCATCGGCGCCCACCCGGGGTTTCCGGACCTCATGGGATTCGGGCGCCGCAATATGAACGTCTCGCCTGCGGAAGCGGCCGCCTACGTCACCTATCAGCTCGGTGCGCTCTATGCTTTTGCCCGGTCGGCCGGCGTGAAGATCCAGCACGTCAAGCCCCACGGCGCCCTCTACAACATGGCCGGCAGGGACTATGACCTGGCCCTGGCCATCGCCCGGGCCGTGCAGGCTTTTGACCCTGCGCTGATCCTGCTGGGTCTCTCCGGGAGCGAGAGCATCCGCGCCGCCCGGGAGATCGGGCTCCCCGCCGCGCAGGAAGTGTTCGCGGACCGCGCCTACATGCCCGACGGCAGTCTCATGCCCAGGAACCGCGAAGGTGCCGTCATCCATGACGAGGAGGAGGCTGTCCGCCGCACCGTCCGGATGGTGACAGAACACAAAGTTGCCGCCGCGGACGGTCAGGACATCGAGATCATACCCGATTCCATCTGCGTCCACGGCGACAATGTCAAGGCGCTCGCTTTTGTCACGCGGATCCGCCGCGCGCTGGAGGCGGAAGGCGTCACCATCGCCCCCCTGTCGGAGATCGTGTGAAGATGATCCCTACAGAAGGTGGCTCACGATGATCCAGAGCCCTCCGATCCCCACAAAGGCGTAGATGACTTTGCCGAATACTTCGGAGGGGATCCGGTCATGGACCGCCAGTCCCAGCAGGGTACCGGCCACCATGGCGGCGATCCCCGCGCAGACCATGGGAAGGTCCGCCATATCCAGCCGGCTCAGAGCCAGGCTGATCACCAGAATGACAAGATTATTGACACAGAAGAATGCCTGGATCGTTGCCAGGTATTCCTTTTTGCTTTTGGTGGCGGGCAGCAGATAGAGGGCAGCCGTCGGTCCGCCGGAAGCGAACAGGCCGTAGAAGATGCCGCAGAGGATGCCCAGAACCGTTCCGGAAGTCACGGTGGGCCGGATCTGTATCTTCCCCGAGAAGAGGAAAAAGAAGACCGACACCGCCACGAACATGCAGCCCAGCAGCAGGTACATCACCCGGGAACTGACGCTGGCCGACAGGAGATTGACGATCCCGCAGATCACCGCCGTCGGGATCAGCACAGGCAGCATGATCCTCCATTGGATGGCCTCCCTGTATTTCAGGGAGATGTATACCGTACTGATGCTCACCATGACGATGGACAGGCCCATGGCCTTGCTGTACGTCATCAGGAGCGGCAGAAATCCCATGGTGATCATCGTAGCGCCGAATCCCAGCGCACTCTGTACGCAGGATCCTGTCAGGATCACCAGCATGACGATCAGGATCGTGGTCAACGTCATAATACCTCCAGTCTGCACATCCCGGACTCCCTGAGGCAGCTCACTGCAGGATCTCTGCCAGGGTCTTCATCATCTTCTCTACATCGTAGGGTTTGGCCAGGTGGCCGTTCATGCCGGCTTCCAGGGCGATCTGTCTGTCCTCTTCGAACGCGTTCGCGGTCACGGCGATGATGGGGATACCAGCCTTGTCCGGATCCTCCAGGGCCCGGATCTGCCTGGCCGCCTCATAGCCGTCCACCCGGGGCATCTGGATGTCCATCAGCACCACATCGTAGTGCCCGGCAGGGGCGGAACGCATCATCTCCACAGCCTCTCCGCCGTCCCCGGCGATCTCCACTTCAAACCCCTCTGCCTCCAGGATCGCTACGGCGATCATCTGGTTCATCGCGTTGTCCTCCGCCAGAAGGATGCGCTTTCCGTGGAAATCGACGTCCGGCCTCTCCTCTGTCACCTCCTCAGCGTGGGGAGTGCTGATGCGGCAGGGGATGTTGACGGTGAACTCGCTGCCCTTGCCCTCCTCACTGCGGACGACGATGGTACCGTTCATCATGTCCACGATGTTCTTGGTGATGGCCATGCCGAGGCCGGTGCCCTGTATGCCGCTCACCGTGCTGGTCTTCTCGCGCGTGAAGGCATTGAAGATCGTCTTCCGGAACTCCTCGCTCATCCCGATGCCGTTGTCCCTGATCCGGAATTCATAGCCGGTCCAGCCGGGCCTGTCCACTGGCTTCTCGATTACCCGGAAGTCTATGGTCCCGCCCTCCGGCGTGAACTTGATGGCATTGGACAGGATGTTCAGGAGGACCTGGTTCAGCCGCAGCTTGTCCGTGACGATATCTTCATGGATCATTTCGCCGGTATCGACGGTCAGTGTCTGCTGTTTGGCGGCCACATTGGCCTGAACGATGGTCCGGAGATCGCGGATCACGTCCGGCAGATGGACATCCGTCTCCTCGATGGCCATCTTGCCGCTCTCGATCCGGCTCATATCCAGCACATCGTTGATCAGGGACAGCAGGTGCTGGCTGGAGACGGAGATCTTGTCCAGATAATCCTTCACCTGCTCCCTGTCGTCCAGGTGAGAGGCCGCCAGAGCGGTAAAACCGACTATGGCGTTCATGGGCGTCCGGATATCGTGGGACATGTTGTTGAGAAAGGTGGTCTTGGCCCGGTTGGCCTGTTCCGCGGCAATGAGCGCATCGGAGAGCGCGTCCTTGCTGCGGGCAAGTTCGGCATTTTTCTCCTCCAGGGCAGCCCTGGCCTCCTCCCTGTCGCGGGACTGTGCCCTCGCCCGCCTCGAGTCCCTAAGGAGCAGGAAGATGATCAGAGCGGCCACGGCCAGGAACAGGGCGGCAAATGCCCCGATGTGATCCATGATCAGGTCCCCGAAAGAGTAGGCGTACAGGCCTCCGACATAGCGGTAAGCCTGGTTCTGGGCATAATCGTCCCCCACGACATTGATGCCGCGGTTGATGAGTTTCAGCAGGCCCTCGTTGCCGATCCGGATACCGAAGCTGCGGTCATCGCTCTGGCTGAGCTGGCGCAGGAGCAGGCCGTCGTACCGGCTGTTCTTGAGGATATCGTTGGCCCGCAGACCGTTCAGGGTGGTGCAGCCGGCTTCGCCGCTCAGCACGGCCATCAGACATCCGTCGATGGAGGGGTACAGTGTGATCTCCGCGTCCGGGAAGTGGGTCCGGACGTAGTAGTACTGCATGTTGTTGGACTGGTTGACGGCAAAATGCCTGACAGTCTCTTCGCTGTACTCCCCCTTATAGACCAGTTCCGTGGAGGCCGAGACCACCGCGTTGGACTGGTAGATCCCGTTCTCCTCGGAGTAGTAGAGACCGCCGCCCACGGGAAAAGCCACGTCGATCTCACCGCTGTTGACGGCTTCGATCAGTTGATCGTACCCCTCAAATCCCTCATAAGTGACCTCGATCCCGGAGATGCCGAGCCCTTTCAGGATCTCGGGGACCATGTCCGTGACGATGCCAGTCGCGCTGCCATCCGCATCCGTATCGCTGTAGGGGAGGTAGTTCCTCATGTAGCCCACGTGGAGAGTGTCATGTGATCCGATCCATGCTTTCTCCGCCTCGGAAAAAGCCCTGGCCGAAACGCTCACGGGGTAGTATTTGGTCCGCAGGTAGTTGATATAGTTGGGCTCTTCGACTTCCAGAAGTGCCTGCGCCTCGTTCAGTTCGGACAGGATGTCCGGCCTGTTCCTGTTCACACAGAGATAATAGTCGGAGGCTCCGAACGCAAACAGGACACTGGCGTGATCGCGCCAGTAGGCGCCGTCGCCTTCCGCCACCAAGATATCCAGGGCACCGGCGTCAAAATCAGCCAGCAGCGCATCATAGGAGGGATAGCTCACAAGATCGGCGTCGATCGCGTGGGAGGCCAGATACTGCTCCGCCACCTGTACCATGGCACTCTCTAAAACGCCTATCCGACGTCCGTTCAGCGTGGAGGGATCCGTCGTGATATCCCCGTCACTGTCGTGCCGGACAAAGATATAGGATTCATAGCCCATGGCCAGGTCCGGGTATCCCATCAGTTCCTCGCGGTCCGCGCGCCAGGCGAGGCCTGCCAGGAGATCCACCTCTCCGTCCAGCAGCATCTGGTACAGGTCGGCAAAATCCCCGTAGACATACTCGTATTTCCATCCGGTATATTCGGACAGTTTCCTGTAGTATTCGTAGGCGTAGCCGTTCTTGACCTCGCCCTCCCCGGCGCCTTCCTGGAACACCTCGTTCTCATAATAACCCACACGGACGACGGGCACGTCCTGCTCCTCCGCGCGGGCCTGCAGAGGGAAAACGCTGAGGCACAGCAGCAGGGTGCACAGCAGGGCTGCCGGTCTGCCGGCTCTTCTCATAAACCATCCTCCGTTCATCAGTCACTCTCCTCTGTACCGCCGTTATGTCCGCGCAGCACGTCCATGACCGGCATCTGGATGTCCATCAGGATCAGCCTTCAAATACTCTGCATCCCTTCCTGCCTGCCTCCTTGACCTGATACAGAGCGGCATCCGCATCCTTGAAGATGTCTCCCTTCGGGTTGGGCCTGTCGGAAAAAGCTACGCCTACGCTCAGAGAGACGGGCGGCAGGTCATCCTTCGGATGCTGCAGCAGATCATTGATGTGCCCGATCTTGTCCTTGACCAGCTGGCTCATGGAACTGTTGACACGGGTCATCACGACGACGAACTCGTCACCGCCGATGCGGCACAGGATATCCACGGATCGGAAGCTGGCCCGCATCAGCTCGGCCACTCTCTTCAGGACCCGGTCGCCCACGGCATGGCCGTAGGTGTCGTTCACCTGTTTGAAGTAGTCCACGTCGATTAGGATCAGTGCCATGTGTTCCTTGTCCGTGCTCTCCATCAGCAGATCGTAGGCGCCGCGGTTGAACAGTCCGGTCAGCGCGTCGTGGGAGGCCTCGTGGCTGAGTTTCTCCCGGACGGACCTGTTCTCCTGCAGGATGTGGTTGTAGATACGGGTGACAAAACGGAGCTCCTCCACGCCTGTGGGCAAGACTTCCTTCTGATTCTGCATCTTCAGCACCATGTTGGTGAGAGGTCTGCGGACCATCAGCGTGATCATGACGATGATGCCCAGGACGATCAGGAAAAACACGACCGTCAGCCCCGTCTGGATCTTCACCAGCAGGGCCAGGCTCGCGGAGGCCTGCTCCAGTTCCTGGCTGGAGGAACGGATCAGCGCCTGGGTGCACAGGTTCACGTTCTCCCGTATGCGGTCCTTGTAGTGCATGTAGTTGTTGTCAAATACACAGGCCTGGGCCCGGTTCTTGAGCTCCTCCCGGGTCATGGCCAGCTCGTCGGGATCCAGCGCTATGCTCGTGATCTCCTGCGGGATCCGGGACAGGTCGCAGCCCTCCGCCTCCAGCATCAGGCGCATGGCCTTGTTCTCCACGACCACCAGCTCATTGGAGAGGGACAGCGCCGTATTCAAACTGTCGAGAGCGCTCTTGTCGCTCCCCTCCAGGAGGGCCTCCAGTTTTTCGACCGCTTTGTCCCGGCGTCTGGTGACCTCCACCTCCTCGATGAAATCGTTCAGATATTCGATCTCTCCGGTGACCACGAAGCAGCGCACTCTGTCCGTCAGATAGTCCGAGCCGGACTCCATGTCGGAGGCGGCCATCTGTGCGGCGATATACCTGTCACTGGCAGCTTCCATGCGGCTGTAGCCTCTGGTGACGGAGATATCCGCCACCAGCAGGGCCATGGCGGCGATGAATGCCAGGACGATAAAAAAGATGGACGCCGTCTTCAGCTGGATGCCCGTGTGCTCCCTGACCGGCTCCTCGGGCAGCTCCGGCTCCTCAGATCCATCGGTGCTGTCCGTTCTGTCCCGCAGCAGGTGAAGCTTGGCGTTGCGGGCCATCTGATCCGTCTTGGAGCTCTCTTTGGACATCTCCTTCTTCGCAGCTTCTGCGGCTGCGAGATCCGCCTCTTTTTTCTGAAGGATGAAGGGCTCGAACTTTTCAGCCGGTACCGGCTTGGAGAAAAAGTACCCCTGCACGATGTCACAGCCGAGGCTTTTCAGCGCATGGAGCTGCTCTTCCGTCTCCACGCCTTCCGCGATGACGGGAACGCCCAGGTAATCGGAGATGCCGATGATCACCTCCACCATGTGCGTGTTGCCGCCTTCCCGGAAAGCGCTCCGGACGAACTGCATATCCAGTTTCAGGGCATCTATGGGAAGGCTGGAGATCATATTCAGCGAGGAATAGCCCGTCCCGAAATCGTCCATCTCGATCTGGAACCCGTCGCTGCGCAGCGTCTCCACCATCGCGATGATCTGGGCGGAATCCTGGGTGTAGGCGGATTCCGTCACCTCCAGGAGGAGATCCCTCCCCGTCAGTTTCTGCTCCCGCACGATCTCCAGTATCTTCTCCGGAAGTCTGGGATCATACATATCGATCCTGGAGACGTTGACCGACACGGGGATGGCGTAGTGCAGGCGGTCCTTCCAGTCCCGGATCTGTCTGGCCGTCTCCTGCCAGACATAGGTGTCCAGTTTCTGGATCAGGCCGTTCTCCTCGAACAGGGGGATGAAGACGCCGGGGTTGATCATGCCCAGCTCCGGATGGGACCAGCGGACCAGTGCCTCCGCGCTGGTCAGGATGGGCGTGTCCGGACGGACGTCGAATTTGGGCTGGTAGAAGACCTGGAACTGTTTCTCCCTGATGGCGGTGGCAAAGTCTTCGATCAGCCTTTCGGCATAGAGCTGCCGCTCGTGCAGATCGTTGTCATAGATACCGACAGCCTTGGTGAAGGAGCCCCGGACCGTGTCTGCGGCCATCTTGGCCCGGTCGATCCGCCGTTCCATGTCGATGGTCTTGTCTGCATAGGGATACAGGCCTACGCGCAGGCGCACGCGGTTCTCGGAGGCGTCCTCCGAGGTCAGGCTGGCTGAGGCCTTCTCCAGCAGTTCCTCGTAGTCCTCCCTGTGGGGGCAGTATGCCATGAAGGTGTCCGCCTCCAGACGGGAGACGATGCCGCCGGAAGCGCCGATGGTCTCCCGGAGCTGGTTGCCGATCTGCCGCAGGACGTCGTCTCCGTAAGCCTTGCCGTAGCGCTCGTTGATCATGCGGAAGTGGTTGATGTCCACGATCACCGCATCCGTTTCCGTGTCCGGATGGAACTGATCGTACTGCTCCGCGTAACGGAAGAAATACTCCCGGTTATAGAGCCCCGTCAGCGCGTCTCTCTCGGTGGACTGGATGATGTCCCGGTCCTCGAACAGCTCTATGGTGCGCAGCAGGCGGGCCTGGATCACGTCCACGTCCGGATAGGGCTTGGGGATAAAATCCGTGGCGCCCAGCCGGAGGCTCTCCACCTCCGTATCCCTCTCCGCCGTCATCACGATCACGGGGATGTGCGACAGGATCTCGTCCCCTTTCATGGCCTTCAGGACTTCCAGTCCCGACATGACCGGCATCAGGATATCCAGCAGCACCAGGGAGAGCGTACTGCTGTATCTGCGGACCATCTCCATCGTCTCCCCGCCGTCCGCGGCAAAAAGGACTTCGTAGTCATTTTTCAGGATCTCTCCGAGTATCTCCCGGTTGATCATCTCATCGTCCGCGATGAGGATCTGTCTCTTCCCGTTGGAGGAGTGGAATTTCTCATGACTTTTCAGCATATCTGCGCTCCCTCTCTCAGATTCACATACAAAGCGCCATAGTATATTTTATACCATGGCGCAGTGCTTGCTCAATCCGCTTTTATGATCTTTCCG
>CAMOJW010000051.1 GCA_946617225.1 uncultured Lachnospiraceae bacterium | reverse complement strand
GGTCCGGAGCCAGGGCCTTGATGCCCAGCTCGAAGCGGATCTGGTCGTTGCCCTTGCCGGTCGCGCCGTGGCAGATGGTGGTGGCGCCTTCTTTTCTCGCGATCTCCACCAGCTTCTTGGCGATCAACGGACGGGCCATGGAAGTGCCCAGGAGATATTTGTTCTCGTAGACGGCGTGGGCCTGGATGCAGGGGACGATGTACTCGTCAGCGAACTCGTCGCAGACATCGAGGATATATAATTTGGAAGCGCCGCAGTATTTGGCGCGCTCGTCCAGGTGTGCCAGCTCCTCCTCCTGCCCGCAGTCGATGCAGACACAGATGACATCGTAGCCGTAGTTTTCCTTCAGCCAGGGGATGATAGCAGTGGTGTCGAGACCGCCGGAGTAAGCAAGGATGACTTTTTCGTTCATGATGACCGCCCTTCTTTATTTATGCGTAAACCGTTCGTAAACTGATGTACCTTCTGGCCGCTCAACGCGGCAGCTTGCTACACTATACACCAGCCCGGAACGGATTGCAAGCATAAAAACACATAAAGAATGAATATAATAAGCCTGTATGCGGGATATTTTTGACAAAACATGAATAATATGCATAATTACTTGCATAAATATACGGCGAGCGGTAGAATATGCAACACGGACCTTGACGAAAGTCACCGGGAAAAGGATAATAAGAAGACTGAGACGGGCTCTACCGTCTCGCAGACAGGACAGGAGAATTTATGGGAGAGATCAGGATCCGGCCTATGACGGCGGAGGATTACGACAGCGTGCATGCCCTCTGGATGACGATCCGGGGGTTCGGGATCCGGAGCATAGACGATTCAAGACAGGATATCGAACGTTTTCTCAGGAGGAACCCCAGCACGAGCGTGGTGGCGGAGGATGAGGACACCGGCAGGATCGTCGGCGCGATCCTGTGCGGCCACGACGGGCGGCAGGGCTGCTTCTATCACGTATGTGTGGAGGAGAACTACCGGCGGAGGAGGATCGGCACCAGGATGGCCGCTTTCTGCATGGAAGCGCTGCGCAGGGAGAAGATCAACCGGGTCACCCTGATAGCCTTCACCAGGAATGATGTGGGCAACGCCTTCTGGAAGCAGATCGGATGGACGTTCCGGGGGGACTGCAATTATTATGATTTTCCCCTGAACAGAGAGAATATCACGAGATTCGTAGGTACAGCGGAAGCAGATCGGAAGTGAGTCGATCCGTTCTGAACAGGCGGACCGGGGGCAGGCTCCGGACAGAGAGGGAGGATCCTATGGGGGACCAGACAGTGGACAGGACAGAGCGCGGAACGGGTATGCCGGTGATCATTCCCGGGGGCGTGACCTCGGCCAGAGGCTTCTATGCCGCGGCTGCGGAGGCGCAGATCAAATATCGCGGCCGCACGGACATGGCCATGATCTACAGCAGCATGCCCTGCACGGCTGCGGGCACGTTCACCCGCAACGTCGTAAAAGCGGCCCCCGTCCTCTGGGACAGGGAACTGATCCGCAGCGGAGCGCAGATCCGGGCGGTGGTGGTCAATGCCGGGATCGCCAATGCGTGCACGGGCGAGAAGGGACTGACCGCCTGCAGGGAGACGGCTGAGAAAACGGCCCACGCCCTGGGCATCTCCCCGGACAGCGTGCTGGTGGGCTCCACCGGCGTCATCGGCTACCAGCTGCCCATGGACAGGATCGGAAACGGGATCCGGATGCTGTCGGAAGGCCTCTCCGACACGGAGGAGGCCGGAACAGCCGCCGCGTGCGCGATCATGACGACGGATACACACAAGAAGGAGTGCGCAGCCCGTTTCACCGTCGGAGACAGGACGGTCACGGTGGGCGGCATGTCCAAGGGCTCCGGCATGATCCATCCCAACATGGGGACCATGCTGGCCTATCTGACCACGGACGCCTCCGTGGCGCAGCCTCTTCTGCAGAAGGCAGTCAAAGAGGTCGCTGACGAGACCTTCAACATGATCTCTGTGGACGGAGATACCTCCACCAACGATACGCTGCTGGTGCTGGCCAACGGCGCCTCCGGTGCACCGGCCATCTGCCATGAGGGCAGCGAGTACGAAGCGCTGAAGACAGCCATCCTCCTCGTATGCAGGACTCTGGCCATGGAGATGGCGGGCGACGGCGAAGGCGCGACCAAACTGATCGAATCCCGCGTCGTCCACGCGGACACCCGCGAGAACGCCCGGACCCTGGCCAAAGCCGTGATCACCTCCAGCCTCACCAAGGCGGCGGTCTTTGGCGGCGACGCCAACTGGGGCCGCGTGCTCTGTGCGCTGGGCTACAGCGGTGCTCAGTTCGACCCCGAGAACGTGGACCTCTACTTCTCCACTTCCTGCGGAGAGCCGCTCCTGATCTTCACAAAGGGGAGCGCTGCCGACTACCGGGAGGCGGACGCTGCGGCTATCCTGACCGCAGAAAAAGTCATCATCACCTGCGACATGCACATGGGAGAAGCGTCAGCCACTGCCTGGGGCTGCGATCTCACCTATGACTATGTGAAGATCAACGCCGATTACAGGAGCTGAGGTGCGGCCATGATGCAGCTTTGCATGAATGAAGCCTCCATCCTTGCCCACGGCGATGTGCTCAGCCACATCCGGGACTGCGCGGAAACAGGTCTCACCGGGATGGAGCTGCGCAAGGCATCCCTGTTCCGCTATTTCCGCAGCGGCGGGAGCCTGGAGGAACTGAAGCGGACTCTGCAGGACTGCTCCATAGAGCCGGTGTGCCTGGGCGCGGTGGAGCAGTTCTCCTTCCATACCCCGCGCGGATTCAAAGCCGTTCTGGAGAGCTGCGAGTATTTCTGTTACATCTCCCGATCCATCGGATGTGACTGCGTGGAGGTGATCGCCTCCCCCGACGTGGGAACAGATGACTGGGAGACCATTGAGACAGAGACTGTTTCTGCTCTCACCCGTCTTTCTGACACCGCCTCGCATTACGGCGTCCGGCTGGCGTTGGAATATATGGGCGTGAACAATGGGTCCGTGCCCACGTTTGAGAAGGCGCTGTCCATCGTCCGCAGGACCGGACGGGAGAACGTCGGCCTGTTGGCAGACACCTGGCATCATTACGCGGCAGGCTCCCCGGTGGGGGATATTTCCATGGCCCGCCCGGAAGAGATCTTCATCGTTCACACCAGTGACTGCCCCTCCTGCGAACCGGGCACACTTCCCCGCTCGGAGAGTTACATGCCCGGCGACGGAGCAGCCCCCATCGTTCCGATCCTGCGGGAACTGAACGGGATCGGTTACGACGGAGTCCTGTCGATCGAGACATTCTTGCCTGCTTATGCAGAGATGCCCGTCAGGGACTATCTCCGGGAAGTATCGGACAAGACCCGCGCGGTGATGAGAGAAGCCGGTGTCCTGTAATAAAATGCACTGTTCTTGCGGAGAGCAGTGCATTTTTTGTTGCTGTTTACCGCCATCCCGGACAGCCGTCAAGGAATCGGAACACCTCGCCAGGGGCGTCCTTGACGGCTGTCCGGGATGGCGGTAGCTGATAGACAAGAGCTGCTGACGCAGCTCTGCCCCTGACGAGGCCGATGAACGTTATATCTGTCGTGAAATATAGATTATTTCACGGCAGGAATAACGATTCGGCAGGTGGCGTTATTAACTGCGTGAAATTCAGCTTATAATCACACAGCCAGTAACGTAATTACCTGACTATCACTCCAGGAGATGAGATTCTGTAGCTGTAATGACGCCTGAGCCTCTACAAGTCTCCTGATGTCATTCCAAGAGCTGAGTTTCTGTAGTTGTAGTGACATCCCGGCTTCTTCATGTCACTGATCGTCATTACAGCTGATGATTTCCTGTTATTGGAGTGATTTCCCGGCCTGCGCAGGCTTCTGACCGTCACGCCAGCCGACTCATTTCTGTAATCATGATGATTACTGGCCTCCTTGGAGGCAGGAGGTGCGGTAATCAAGTTGATACATAGATAAAGTTATGGTTTTACACTTATTTGGGACTTGACTTTTGATTTTCGGGATTCTGGATAATGTAAGCTATTTGGCGAGATTTTTCTTCTCGGGGCTTACAACCTTCTGGCAGATGTAAGCCGTTTAGCTTGTTTTCCTTCCCGGGGCTTATAACCTCATGACAGAAGTAAGCCGTTTAACTTGTTTCCCTTTTCAGAGCTTACAGCTTTTCTTCGGATATAAGCCGTTTAGCGAGTTTTCCTTATCAGAGCTTATGGATTATCGAGATGAGGTAAGCCGTTCGCCAAGTTTTCTTTAGTAAGGCTTACGGCATCATAAGCCTTCTTGTTGAAAAAAATTATATCAGGCTTACAAGTTCCCGATAGGTGTAAGCCTGTGAAGCTGAAACCCGGCTTTAGACTTACTGGCTGAATAAGGAAACATCCGGGGATGTACAAACTTGACACATCATGTTATAATCACGAAAGTTCATGAAAATACAATAAACTGAATTTCATGAACATCAAACAAATGGGGCTGTCAAATAAACGAACCATCAGACGAACGATCAAACAGACAAAAGATAAACAGTCAGACCATCGCACCATTTACCAACAACACTCACTACTGAGGAGGGAGACCGTGACGATTCAGGAGAAGGAACTGCTGATCCATATTGCGGGGAGTCCGTTCGTCAGCCAGCGGGAGCTGGCGCAGAGGACGGGCTGGTCCCTGGGGATCGTGAACAGATCCCTGCGCCAGCTGGCTGCAGAGGGGTATCTGGACGGGAACTATGCGGTCACGGACCTGGCGGAGCGGACGCTCGCGCAGTCCCGGCCGCAGAGGGCTGTGATCCTGGCTGCCGGCTACGGGATGCGCATGGTCCCCATCAACCTGGAGGCTCCCAAGGGGCTGCTGGAGGTGCGGGGAGAGACCCTCGTGGAGCGGCTGATCGCCCAGCTGCGGGAAGCCGGGGTCGGGGAGATCCACATCGTGGTCGGCTTCATGAAGGAGCAGTATGAGTATCTGATCGACAAGTACGGCGTCGACCTGATCGTGAACAGCGATTACGCGGGGAGCAACAACCTCCTGTCTCTGGCCAGGGCGTCCCGGTATCTGAAGAATGCCTATGTCCTCCCCTGTGATGTCTGGTGCACCGGGAATCCTTTCCGGAAGGACGAGCTGTACGCCTGGTACATGGTGACGGACGAGAAGGATCCCAGGAGCCGCTTCCGCGCGACGCGCAAACTGGAGTTTGCGGAGACGTCCCGGGACGTTGCCGGCGACCGCATGACAGGGATCGCTTATCTGACCGGTGAGGCATCGGTCTCAGCCGCGAAACAGCTCAGGGAGTATTCCTGCCAGCCGGGCTACAGGGGGAGCACATGGGAGGAAGCCCTCTTTGAAGGGGACTTCCGCAGGCTCCTGGCAGCCCGGATCTGCGGGGATGACCTGGTCAGTGAGATCAACACTTACGAACAGCTGCGGGAACTGGACAGCGGCAGCGCTCAGCTCAGGACAGACGCCATCGACGTGATCTGCGAGGTCCTTCGCGCGCAGCCTTCCCAGATCACGGGGATCACTGTGCTCAAGAAGGGGATGACCAACCGCTCCTTCCTGTTCTCCTGCCGGGGGAGGCGCTACATCATGCGCATCCCCGGAGAGGGGACGCAGCAGCTCATCGACCGCCGGCAGGAGGCGGAGAGCTGCGAGATCGCCCTGCGGGAGGGATTCTGCGACAGGATCCTCTACATGGATCCGGAGACAGGCTACAAGATCACGGCCTATGAAGAGGACGCCAGAGTCTGTGACCCGGAGAGCCGGAGCGATCTGGAGGCCTGTATGGCTGTCCTGCGGGATCTGCACGGCAGAAAGCTCAGAGTCGATCACCGCTTCGACCTGTTCGGCCAGATCGACTTCTACGAGAGGCTGCGGGGCGGTGCACCCAGCATCTACCGCGATTACCGGGAGACCAAGGCGCGCGTGATGGCCCTCCGCCCCTATATCGAGACCCACGCGGGCGAGGAGGTGCTCACCCACATCGACGCTGTGCCGGACAATTTTCTGTTCGTCCCCGCGGGCAATGCCTTTGACAGGGAAAGGGAGAAAGTGCTCCTCATCGACTGGGAGTACGCCGGGATGCAGGATCCCCACGTGGACATCGCCATGTTCTGTATCTACTCTCTCTACGACAGACAGAGGACAGACGAACTGATCGAGATCTATTTCCAGGGCCCTCCGGACAGGGCGACCCGGATCAAGATCTACATGTATATGGCCATCTGCGGCATGCTCTGGAGCAACTGGTGTGAATACAAGCGCATGCTGGGCGTGGAATTCGGCGCCTACTCTCTGGCGCAGTACAGGTATGCCAAGGACTACTGCCGTCTCGCACAGAAGATGCTGGAGGAAGACGGGAAGACCTGACCGGCAGAAGGGCCCGGCCGCAGAGCCCGGCAGAAGGGCCCGGCCGGACATCCCGGAAGAGTCATCAGAGAAGGAGACATCATGTTCAGGATACAGAGAGCGATCCTCATGGCGGCGGGCAGAGGAGAGAGACTGCTGCCGCTGACCGCACAGACACCCAAACCGCTCCTCCCCGTGCGGGGCGTCCCCATGATCGAAAGCATGATCGGCGCGCTGCGGAGGCAGGGCATCACGGAGATCCATGTGGTGGTGGGATACAGAAAAGAAGATTTTTCCTATCTGCCGCGGAAATACCCGGGGCTGACCCTGGTGGAGAATCCGGTATACATGCAATACAACAATATCTCCTCCCTCTACGCCGCCCGGGAGTGGCTGGAGGACGTGCTGATCGCCGACGCCGACCAGATCGTGGAGGACGATGAGGCGGTCTCACCCGTCTATGAGCGGTCGGGGTACAACGCCGTCTACACGGAGAGCGAGACCCGGGAATGGCTGATGCAGCTCACCGACGGGATCGTCACCTCCTGCAGCCGGACCGGAGGCAGGAGCGGCTGGCAGCTGTACAGCATCTCCCGGTGGAATGCCGGGGACGGGCAGATGCTGCGCCGGAAACTGGAGGAAGTCTACGCGGACCAAAAGAACAGACATCTCTACTGGGACGACGTCCCGCTGTTCTGCTGCCCGGATGCTTTCCGCCTCGGGATCTTCAGGATGAGAGCAGGCGCCGTCACCGAGATCGACGACCTGAGGGAACTGGCTGCTTACGACAGTGCATATTCAGAATTTGGGAGTCGTTATGAAAAATGAATTTCGCACAGACAGACTGGTGATGATCGTACCGCTCGTGCTGGTGGCCCTGCTGTGCGTGACCTTCATGGCCGCGCCGGAGGGGTCCCAGAGGATCCTGGCAGTGCTGAGAGCGTTCATGGGAGATACCTGCGGGATCTACTACGCCGTGCTGGGCGTCGGAATCTTCCTGGTAACCATGTATGTGGCTTTTTCCAAACGGGGCGACATCCTGCTGGGCCGTCCGGGAGACCGACCGCAGTACAGCGGCTTTCAGTGGGGCAGCATGATCTTCACTTCCACCATGGCAGCGGACATCCTGTTCTATTCTCTCTGCGAGTGGATGCTGTACGCGGAGGAGCCCTACCTGAAGGAACTGGGCAGCATGCAGAAATGGGCCTCGACCTACCCGCTGTTTCACTGGGGCCCCATCGCCTGGTGCTTCTATATCGCCCTGGCGGCCGCTTTCGGCTACATGCTCCATGTGAAGAACCGCGACAGGCAGAAATTCTCCGAGGCCTGCCGCCCGCTCCTGGGAGATCGGATCGACGGGGCCGCGGGCAAACTGATCGACCTGATCGCCGTTTTTGCCCTGCTGGCCGGTACAGCCACCACCTTCTCGCTGGCCACACCGCTGCTGACTGCAGCCGTCGCACAGATCGCGGGCCTGCCCGCGGAGGCGGGGGACAGCCGTGTCCTGACCATCGCAGTGCTGCTGGTGATCGCCGGCGTCTACACCGCGGCCATCTGGTTCGGCATGAAAGGCGTCCAGAAACTGGCGGCGGGATGCGCCTACCTGTTTTTTGCCCTGCTGTTCTACGTGCTGTTCCTGGGCGGTGAGACGAGATACATCCTGGAGACAGGTTTCTCTGCGCTGGGCAATATGGCGCAGAATTTCATATCCATGTCCACCTGGATGGATCCCCTCCGGGAAAACAGCTTCCCGCAGAACTGGACCATCTACTACTGGGCCTACTGGATGGTCTGGTGCGTGGCGACGCCCTTTTTCATCGGCAGCATCAGCCGCGGCAGGACGGTCCGGCAGACGATCCTGGGCGGCTACGGATGGGGCCTGGCGGGGACCTACACCTCCTTTATCATCCTGGGCAATTACGGGATGGCCCAGCAGCTGCGGCACGGGATGGACCTGACCGGTCAGCTGGCAGCCGGCAGTAGCTATTCGAGGGTGATCCTCGACGTCCTGAACACCCTGCCCCTGCCCAAACTGGCCATGTTCCTGCTGGTGATCGCCATGACGGCTTTTTACGCCACCACGTTCGATTCCATCACCATGGTCGTGTCCGCCTATTCCTACAAGTCGCTCCCTGCGGATCAGGAGCCCGGCCGGAACGTGCGCATCTACTGGGCGCTGCTCTTCATCCTGCTGCCCATCGCGCTGCTGTATGCCGGCAACTCCATGTACAGCCTGCAGTCGGTCTCCATCATCGCGGCGGCGCCGATCGGGGTCATCATCGTGCTGATCGTGGCTTCCTTCCTCAGGGATACCGGGAAACCAAAAGAAGAATGATATTGCGTTTTGCCGTTTCCGCGCTTATGATGAGAGATACTGAACGAAGACAAGTATCGGTTTCTGCAGTCAGCAGAGCGGAATGGAGTGAACTATGGAACCGCATCTGAACAGAGAACAGACAGAAGCACAGCAGAAGGCGCAGGTCCTGATCGAAGCCCTGCCCTATATCCAGCGGTTCAACCGCAAGATCGTGGTGGTCAAATACGGCGGCAGCGCGATGAGCGACGAGGCGCTGCAGAGGAGCGTGATCAAGGACGTCACACTGCTCAAACTGGTGGGATTCAAGCCCATCATCGTGCACGGCGGCGGCAAGGAGATCAGCCGCTGGGTGGGCAAAACAGGTAAAGAAGCCCGCTTCGTGAACGGACTCAGGGTCACCGATAAGGAGACCATGGAGATCGCTGAGATGGTCTTGGGCCGCGTGAGCAAGGATCTGGTGCGCATGGTGGAGGAACTGGGCGTGAAGGCCGTCGGCATCAGCGGCAAGGACGGCAGGCTCCTGCAGGTGAAGAAACGCCTCTCCGGCGGTCAGGACATCGGCTACGTGGGAGAAGTCACCGACGTGGACCCCAAGATCCTCTATGATCTTCTGGAGAGAGATTATCTGCCGATCGTGGCACCGGTCGGTATGGACGATAGTTTTGATACCTATAACATCAACGCCGACGAGGCGGCCTGCGCCATCGCCAGGTCGGTCATGGCGGACAAGCTGGTCTATCTGACGGACATCGCGGGGCTCTACCGCGATATCAACGATCCGTCCTCTTTCGTCTCCCGCATCACGGTATCCGAGGCGGAGAAGATGATCAGCGGGGGCCTGATCGGAGGCGGCATGCTGCCCAAACTCTCCAACTGCACGGATGCCGTGCGCGGCGGCGTGCACCGCGTCCATATCCTGGACGGCAGGGTGCCCCACAGCATGCTGCTGGAATTCTTCACCAACAAGGGATTCGGCACCATGTTCTACAGGGACGGAGACGCTTTTTTCGAGGCTGAATGACAACGGGGGATTACCATGGCAGCGATGAAAGAACTGATCGAACAGGCGGAGCGGGACCTGCTCCACACCTATAACCGGTATCAGGTTGTCCTGGACCGGGGCGAGGGCAATTACCTCTACGACACGGATGGCAAGCGGTACCTGGACATGATGTCCGGCATCGGCGTCTTCGCGCTCGGGTACGGGAATACTTATTTCAATGAGAAGCTGAAGGAACAGATCGACAAGGTCATCCACACTTCCAACTATTTCTACAACGAGCCCGCGATCCGCGCGGCGGCACGGCTGAAACAGGTCTCCGGCATGGACCGCGTGTTCTTCACCAACAGCGGCGCAGAGGCGGTGGAAGGCGCTCTCAAGGCTGCCGTCAAATACGCCTGGAACAAGGACGGGGCGGGCGATCATGAGATCATCGCCATGGACCACTCCTTCCATGGGCGCACTTACGGCGCGCTGGCTGTCACCGGCAAGGAGAGCTACCGGACTCCCTTCGGGACGATGCCCGTGAATGCCCGCTGGGCCCGGATCAACGATATCGGGAGCGTGCAGGCCGTGCTCTCCGACAGGACTGCCGGCATCATCGTGGAGACCGTGCAGGGAGAGGGCGGCATCTGGCCGGCCGAGGAGTCCTTCCTTCGGGAGCTCCGCCGGATCTGTGACGAGAGGGACATCCTGCTGATCTTCGACGAGGTCCAGTGCGGCATGGGCCGCACAGGCACTATGTACGCCTGGCAGAAGTTCGGGATCCGCCCCGACATCATGACCACCGCCAAAGCTCTCGGCTGCGGCATCCCCGTGGGCGCGTTCCTGCTGACGGAAAAAGCTGCCCAGGGGTCGCTGACTGCCGGCGATCACGGCACTACCTACGGCGGCAACCCGCTGGCCTGCGCGGCCGTCAACGCGGTGCTGGATATCTTCGAACGGGAGGATATCCCCGCTCTTGCTGCAAGGACCGGTGCCTATCTGGAGCAGAAACTGGACGAACTGGCGGCCGATTGTCCGTATGTGACGGACCGCCGGGGGAGAGGCCTCATGCAGGGCCTGCAGCTGAACAGACCGGCGGGAGAGGTCATAGCCCGCGCGATGGACAGAGGCGTCATCTTCATCAACGCGGGACCGGACGTCATCCGTTTCCTGCCCCCTCTCACCATCACGGAAGACCAGATCGATGAAATGATCGGAATACTCCGCCAGTGTCTGGAGTGAATCCGGCGTTTCCGTAAGAACCCTGCGCATTACACTGCCGACGGGCACGTGTTCTGCGCAGGTTTTCCGTATCCTCCGCATTGTGTTGCAAAATAACTTGTAAAATGTTACGATTCTGTTTAAAATGGAAACAGCGCACAGCGGGATCTCTGTTCTGACAGGGAGGAGTGCGCATTGAGAGAAGAGAGAACTTGTCTTCCGGCGGGAATGCGGCCATCTCATAAGAGGGTCTGCGCATTTCTGGCGGCTGTCGTTGTGGTAACAGCGGCGGGATGCAGGAGACAGGAGGACAGTCGCCTGACAGTCATCCAGGGGACGGAAGCGTCCGCTCCGGGCGGACAGGAGATGGCTGACGATCCGGGGACGGAAGAGGAACCGGCCGCCGGGATCTGTGTCTTTGTCTGCGGTGCTGTGCGGGAACCGGGAGTCTATGGACTGCCGGAAGGCGCCAGAGCGGCGGACGCGCTGGAAGCGGCGGGCGGTTTTGCGGAAGGCGCGGACACGGAGTATATCAACCTCGCGCAGCCGCTGACGGACGGACAGCAGCTCCGGTTCCCCACAGAAGAGGAAGCGGAAGAGCTCCGCAGCCGCAGCGTATCCGGCCCCGCAGAGGGGACCGACGGCATGGTCAATATCAATACGGCCGGCGCGCAGGAGCTGATGACTCTCCCCGGGATCGGAGAGAGCCGGGCAGAGGCGATCATACAGTACAGAACACAGCAGGGCTCTTTTGCCGGGACGGAGGAGATCATGAACGTCTCCGGGATCGGCGAGGCGGGCTATGCGAAGATCCGCGACAGGATCACGGTCCGGTGAACGGGCGGATGATCCAGCAGAGCGGAACGGACAGGAATCATATACAGATATACAGGATCACAGGAACAGAGAGAGGATTGCAGAATGGCGACGAGAGTGCTGGTAGTTGACGATGAGAAGCTGATCGTGAAGGGGCTTCGCTTCAGCCTGGTACAGGACGGTTACGATGTGGACTGTGCCTATGACGGCGAGGAGGCCGTGGACCTTGCCCGCAGGAATGAGTATGATGTCATCCTGCTGGATGTGATGCTTCCCGGTCTGTCCGGTTTTGAGGTGCTGCAGCAGGTGAGGGAATTCTCTTCGGTCCCGGTCATCATGCTCACGGCCAAAGGCGAGGACATGGACAAGATCCTCGGCCTGGACTACGGCGCCGACGACTACATCACCAAACCGTTCAACATCCTTGTCGTCAAGGCGCGCATCAAGGCGATCCTGCGCAGGGTCTCCGCCGGGAGAGGGCGCCAACAGGAAGAGGAGGAGAGGATCCTGGAGAGCGGAGAACTCCGCATGGATCTGGATAACCGCCGGGTCGTCGTCGCCGACAAGGAAGTCAACCTTACCAGCAAGGAGTTCGAACTTCTGGAGCTCCTGGCCACCCACCCCGGCAAGGTGTACAGCCGCGTGATGCTGCTGCAGCTGGTGTGGGGCAAGGATTATCCGGGCGACGTCCGCACCGTGGACGTGCACATCCGGAGACTCCGCGAGAAAATCGAGCCCAACGCTTCTGAGCCCAAATTCGTCCAGACGAAATGGGGCGTCGGTTATTACTTCAGACAGAAATGAGCAGCGATCGGAACAGCCGTGCGGGAAGAGAGGGACCTGGGGCCCTCCCCGGGCGTTTCCTGGAGACGCTGAGGAGATTCTTCAATATCCGGAGTCTCCGCATGCGCGTTTTCATCCTCACCTTCCTGGTGGGGATCATCCCCAGCATGGTCCTGCATTTTGCCATCCTGCGGGATTATGAACAGAGGGCCGTGGAGGTGCGCACCGAAGAGGTGAGATCGCAGCTCCGCACACTCGCCAATCATCTGGTCAATTCAGGCTACATGGACGGGGAATCCTCCGCATTGGTCAATGCGGAGCTCTCCGAATTTTCTGTACTCTACGACGGCCGTCTTCTCGTCATCAACGACCATCTCCGCGTCATCAAAGACACCTATTCTGTTTCCGAGAACAAGACCATCGTGTCCGAGGATGTGATCGCCTGCCTCAACGGCGGAGCTTCCGGCGCCTATTCCCGCTATAATTCTTCAGACGGTTATATCGAGACCGTCGCGCCTATCATCGCGACGGATTCCATGGAGGAGGACCGCCCGCAGGACAGTCATGTGGACCTCCAGGGCGGCACGGCATCCGCATCCGGGGAGACCGCCGAGGCCGCCTCCGGCGTGCGCGGTGTCATGCTGGCGAGCGTCTCCACTGCCTCCATCCGCAACACACAGGACATCCTGGGGAGAAAAGCCCTCAAAATGGAACTCGTCATGGTCCTGCTGGTCTTCTCCCTGGCACTGATCATTTCCACCCTGTTCGTACAGCCCTTCGAGAAACTGTCCAACGATATCGGAGCTGTGCGGATGGGTTTTTCCAGTGATCCCGTGGAGGCGCCGGCCATGGCGGAAACGGAGCACATAGCCAATTCCTTTAACCAGGTGCTGGCCAGGATGAACGCCCTGGATGCCTCCCGGCAGGAATTCGTCTCCAACGTCTCCCACGAGCTGA
>CAMOJW010000050.1 GCA_946617225.1 uncultured Lachnospiraceae bacterium | reverse complement strand
CTAAGGGTTGAGCCTATGGCTCTATTTAATTTACACCAGTATAGGGACGTGGCCCAGCCGTAGTGACGGCCAGAGGCCATTAGAGGCTGAGAAGTCACTACGGTAACAGGAAATACTCAGCCGTAGTGACGGCCAGAGGCTTTTAGCGGCAGGGAAGTCACTACGGTAACAGGAAATACTCAGCCGTAGTGACAGCCTGAGGCCATTAGCGGCTGAAAAGTCACTACGGTAACAGGAAATACTCATCCGTAGTGACGGCCTGAGGCTTTTAGCGGCAGGGAAGTCACTACGACATGTGTAGGCCTATTTCAGCTTGAGATGAATAGACCTGAGCTCAGATTATCAGGATCAGGGCTTACAATGTTGAAAAAGCGATAGGCCTGGGACAGGCGATAAAAGGACTGAGGCCTAAGGCGCCGGCAATGTTCCTGTGGGAAACATTGCCGGCGCCTTTATTTGTGCCTTAAACATCTTTTTGTGCCTTGATTATTCTTATTGTGCCTTAATTATTCTTTATTTGACGGATCACTCCTTCACACCGCCCAGCTGTACGCCGCCGACGATGTAGCGGGACAGGAGGAGGTAGACGACGATGACCGGAAAGATCGAGAAGGTGATCGTCATGTAGACGGTGCCCATGTCGAACTTCAGGAAGTCGGCGCTGCGGAGCTGCGCGATCAGAATGGGCAGGGTCTTGAGCTTGTCCTTGTGCAGGATCAGGGCGGGCAGGAAATAGTTGTTCCAGCTCGACACGAAGGTGAAGATCGCCTGGACGGCGATGGCCGGTTTCATGAGAGGCAGGACGATGGTGTTGAAGATCTTGAACTCTCCGGCGCCGTCGATGCGGGCGGCCTCCACGAGGGAGATGGAGAGGGTGCTGTCCATGTACTGCTTCAGGTAGAAGTAGGTGACCGGTGCGGCGATCGTCGGGACGATCAGCGGGATATAGTTGTCCTCCAGCTTCATCTTCATGACCAGCTGCAGAAAGCCGAGAGCGGTGACCTGCGAGGGGATCATCATGATCATCAGGATGAAGGTCGAGATGAATTTCTTCAGCTTGAAGTCGTACGCATGGATGGCGTAGGCGGTCATGGTCGAAAAGTAGGTCGACAGCACGGCGCTGCAGACAGAAACGATGACGCTGTTGCGCAGTCCGTAGAGGATGGGCTGGGTGCTGTGGATCATGCTGTCCCAGTTCTTCAGCATGTACTTGCCGGGGAAGGGCGTGAAGCCTCTGCCCAGTTCCGCGTTCGACCGGGTCGCGTTGATGATCAGGATGTAGAACCAGATCAGGCAGAGGAATGTGAGGATGATCAGGACCGCGTAGGCAATGATCCTGCGGGCGTGGACGCCGATCCCATTTTCTCTATCTTTCTTAGTCATGAGCGCGCCTCCTCGGTTTTCTCGTTCCTCTGTCTTCCCTGGGATTCTGGACCCGGAAGACCAGGAGACTCAGAATGCCTGTGACGACGAACAGGATCACGGACAGGGCACCGCCGATACCGAAGTTCTTGCTGTACAGGTGGCGGTTCAGGTACATGATCAGGGTCATTGCGCAGCGGTCCGGATTGCCGTTGCCGTTGGTCAGGATCTGCGGCACGTCGAACATCTGCAGTCCGCCGATCAGGGAAGTGATCACCACGTAGACCAGGATAGGCCGCAGCAGGGGCAGGGTGATCTTCCAGAAGATCTCCGTAGCGGTCGCGCCGTCCACGGAAGCAGCTTCGAACAGGTTGGGATCGATGCCCATCATGCCGGCCATCAGCAGGATCGTGGTGTTGCCGAACCACATGACAAAGTTCATGAACGCCACCAGACCGCGGACCGACCACACATTCATCATGAACTGGTAAGGCTTCGAGATGATCCCCAGATTGACCAGGATCGAGTTGATCGGGCCGGAGTCGGCGAACAGCGTAAAGAACAGCATGGAAAACGCGGAGGCCATGATCAGGTTGGGAAGGTAGATCACGGTCTTGAAGAAGCCCTGAGCCTTCAGGCGGAGGCTCGGGTCCGTGAACCAGGCGCTCAGCAGCAGGGAGAAAAAGATCTGCGGCACAAAGCCCAGGATCCACATGATCATCGTATTCTTCAGGTACTGCCACAGGTCCGGATTGCTCAGGAGCGTAACGTAGTTTTTGATCCCGATGAAATTCGGGCCGATCTGCGTCAGTCCGGCGCGGTAGTTCTCAAAGAAGCTGTTGTAGATAGTCGTCACGAGCGGTATGAACGAGAAGACCAGATAGACCACGACGAAGGGGATCAGGAAAATGTATCCCCATTTGTTGTATTCGACGACTTTGCTCTTTTTGCCGTTCATGGGAATGGAGCCTCCTCTTTCCCGTAACAGGTGCCCGCCCGGCATTCCGGGCGGGCACCTTCCTGTCATCTGTTTCTGAAAGGATCTGTGTTTGCGCAGCTGATCAATAGGTCAGCTCAGGGTGCTTCTCGACGACGCCTTTGTAGAAGTTGTCCAGGGCCTTATCCAGAGGCAGATTGCCCTGGAAGTAGTCCTTCATGGCAGCCTGGATGGTCTCGGTGAAGGTCTGGTCATAGGCGGTGATCTTCAGCTCGGAGATGTTCTCAGCACCGGCGAGGAACATGCCCAGAGGGTTCTGTCCGCCGAGGACAGCACTGTGGTAGTTCTCATCCGCAGCCATTTCTTCCATGACGGGCTTGTTGTTGACGAAGTCGTTCTTCTCGACGGTGATCTTCTTCATGATCTCGTCGTCGGTGCAGATCTTGAGCATGATGTCCTTGACAAGGCTCGGGTTGTCAGTTCCCTGTGCTGCGCAGAGCCATGTGCCGCCCCATGCGAAGCCCTGCGGGCCTTCTGTGGCGCCCCAGCCGCCCTTCGCGGCGATGGAAGTCTCATCCTCTGCCTTCATGCAGAAGTCGATCAGCCATGCGGGTCCGAAGTAGCAGAATACTTTGCCGTCCGGGTAGAAGCCCTGGCTCCAGTCGGGCTCGGCCCAGAGGTTAGCCATGCCGATGGCGCCGGCGTCATAGAGTTCCTTGGAGATGCTGATCCACTTCTCAAAAGCGGGGCTGATTACGATCTTGCCGTCCTCAACGTTCTTGTTCTCTTTGTTGAAATCAAACACACGATAATAGTCATCGGGGCTTGCGCACATCTTGTAGCCCTTGGAAGCGACTTCCTTCGCGCTGGCGATGAAGGTATCCCAATCTTTCACTTTCTCCTGGACGGCATCCGGATCATCGGTGCCGAAGATCTCCTTGGCCGCTTCGCGGTTGTAGATCAGGACGCCGGGGCAGCCCTGCCACGAAATGCCCTTCAGCTGGCCGTTGGAATCCGTGACGGTGTCCTTGGTGTACTGGAACTGCTTGGACAGGTCCGCATCAGTGATGCCCAGGTCGGAGAGAGGCAGCGTGTACTCAGTATCCACATACTTGATAGCGTAGTCCGCTTCGACCAGGAACATGTCGATCTTATCATCCGCCGCGGCATCAGCCTGCTTCAGGAGGTTCTCATCGAGATGATTCTGATAGGCATTATCCTGGTTGGGAGTGACGTTCCAGACGACTTCCACATCGCCGATCTTGCCGTGGGTATCATCCGTCTTCTCATAGCCGGGATAATACTCGACGACTCTGTCCCTGAATTCCTCGTTCCACACGTAGATGTTCAGGACTTTGCCTTCTTCAGAGGCAGCCTCTTCTGTCGCCTCCTCCGTCGCTTCCTCAGTCGCCTCTTCCTTGGCGGGTTCGGCGTTCGATGCGGTGGAACCGCCGCCGCAGCCTGCGAGCACACCCATAGCCAGGATAGCGGAAAGCAGGATACTCAGTGTTCTTTTCTTCATTTCCTTTGTACCTCCCTTGAGATTTGGTCTCCTTCCAGACCGTTTTGTGACTTTGGTTTATTGCGCATGTGCACGGAGATCCTGCACAGTACTGCCTTTGAAAAGTGTTCCCTCCACCAGCATGGGGCGGACGATCGTGGCGCGCGGCTGCTCGATCAGACTGATGAGCTGCTCTGCGGCACAGCTGCCTATCTTCTCGGTGTCCTGGCGGATGGTGGTGAGCTGCGGCTCGATATGCCGCCCGATCCGGATGCCGTCGTAGCCGGCGATCGAGATGTCCTCCGGGATCCTCAGTCCCAGTTCCCGGATGGCATTCATGCCTCCGAAACTGGCAAAATCATCCGGATACAGGATACAGGTGGGCGGGTCCGGGAGCGCCAGCAGCTCTTTGGTGATCCGGTAGGCATCCCTGGTGCTCCTGTAGGCGCCTTCTCTCAGATACTCGTCCGGGACTTCCAGTCCCAGAGAAGCGGCTGTTGTAAAGAAGGAAGAGAGCCTCGCCTGTGTGACGGAGGAATCAGCGCCGTGGATGTAGGCGATCTTCCTGTGTCCCATCTCATAGACATAGGTGAGCAGTTCCTTCATGCCGCCCACGTTGTCCGACATCACCGCTATCCTGTCATTGAAGATGTAGTCGATGGTCACCACGGGGATGTCGCTCTCCACCAGTTCGATGATCTGGGGATCCTTGAAATCGATGCAGGCGATGATCACTCCGTCGAACCCCCTCGAACGGCTCTTCTCCAGGTAGGTCATGGACCGGCTGTGTTCCTTGGAACAGTTGACCATCGTCATGTCATATCCGGACTTTTCGATGGTCCTCTTGAAGCTGTCCAGCACATGGGCGAAAAAGTCGTGCGTCAGTCCGCTCTGCGCCTCATCCACGAACAGGACGCCTATATTATAGGTACGGTTCGTTTTGAGGGCCTTGGCGGCGGAATTGGGAAAGTATCCCATCTCCTTGGCCTTGCGGCGCACCAGTTCTTTGGTCTTCAGGCTCACGTCCTTCTGGTCGTTCAGCGCCTTGCTGACTGTAGCGATCGAGACATTGCAGGCCGCTGCGAGTTCTTTCATCGATACCATGCTCTGTCAACCTCCGAGGATGCGTCTTTTCGGGGATATCGATAACGTTTTTGCTGACTTAAACGTTTTTGTAACTTTACTGTACCCCTGCTATTGGCAAATTTCAAGTACATTTTTCGATTTTTGGGCCTTAATTTGAATAATTGTCACTATTCTACAATTTTCTCCCCTGTTTTTTATTCAAATTCGCGCTGAAATTGTTTTCAATCCCATTGTTTTACTAAAACGTTTACGTTTTTCTATGCAGTTTTCCCATTGTTGAACTGTAAACAAATACCGTATAATCAACATAAACGTATCATGGAGCCGGTATGGCAGTCCTATGAGGAAATGGAGCAGATATGAAATACGGGTATTTTGACGATCAGAAGCGCGAGTATGTGATCACGACGCCACGGACCCCTCTTCCCTGGATCAACTACCTGGGAAACCGGGATTTCTTCTCACTGATCTCCAACACGGGCGGAGGCTATTCCTTCTATAAAGATGCCAGGCTTCTCCGGATCACCCGCTACCGTTACAACGACATGCCTTCCGATATGAACGGAAAGTATTTTTACATCAAAGACGGGGATCAGGTCTGGAACCCCGGCTGGCTTCCCTCCAGGACGCCTCTGGATGCCTATGAATGCCGGCACGGCATGGGCTACACACGCTTCCGCGCCGAGAAGGACGGCCTGAGCGCCTCCCTGCTGCACTTCGTTCCTCTGAACGACCCCTGTGAGCTGGTCCTCCTGACGCTTACCAACAACAGCGGGGAGATCAGACATCCTCAGCTTTTCTCCTATGTGGAGTGGTGCCTGTGGGACGCTGACGAGGACCAGAAGAACTTCCAGCGCAATCTGTCCACCGGTGAGGTGGAGATAGAAGCCGCTTCCGGCTACCGGATCAGCGGCCGCACCGCGCCGACAGGTGCTGCGTCTGTCGACTGCTCCGGGCTGGACTACACGGCCGTTTATCACCGCACGGAATACAGGGAGCGCCGCTCCCACTATGCCGTCTTCTCTGTCAACACCTGCGCTGACGGCTATGACACCGACCGCGCCTCCTTCATCGGCAGCTATCGCGGACCCGGAGATCCGGAAGCCGTGGAAAAGGGCCGCTGCACCGGCAGCGTCGCCATGGGATGGTCTCCCATCGCCGCCTTCGAAAAGGATCTGACTCTGGATCCCGGCGCTTCCGTCACACTGGTCTTCCAGCTCTCCTATATAGAGAATGACCCCGCGGACAAATGGGAGTCCTACGGGATCATTTGCAAGGATCAGGCGCATGCACTAATCGAAAAATACAAACAGGAAACAGCCGTGAGGCAGGCTTACGACGAGCTGTGCAGGTACTGGGACGCTCTCCTCTCCCGCTGCAGGGTCGAGAGCAGTCACCCGGAGATCGACCGCATGGTCAATATCTGGAACCAGTATCAGTGCATGGTGACTTTCAACATGTCCCGGAGCGCCTCCTACTTTGAATCGGGCATCGGCCGCGGCATGGGCTTCAGGGACAGCTGCCAGGATCTGCTGGGGTTCGTGCACCTGATCCCGGAGAGGGCCAGGGAGAGGATCCTGGACATCGCCGCCACCCAGTTCCCCGACGGCAGCGCCTATCACCAGTACCAGCCGCTGACCAAAAAGGGCAACGCCGATATCGGCAGCGGATTCAACGACGATCCCCTGTGGCTCATCGCAGCTGTCAGCGCTTATGTGCGGGAGACCGGCGACCTGTCGATCCTCTCGGAAAGCGTACCTTTTGACAATCAGGCATCCCTGGCGCAGCCCCTGATGGAGCATCTGCGCAGGAGCATCGGCTACACTGTCTCCCACAAGGGTCCCCACGGGCTGCCCCTGATCGGGAGGGCGGACTGGAACGACTGCCTCAACCTCAACTGTTTCTCGGACCGCTCCGGAGAGTCCTTCCAGACCACCGGTCCCAGCGAGGGACCTGTGGCGGAGTCCGTTTTTATCGCCGGCATGTTCGTCAAATACGCCGGGGAATATGCCGCACTGTGCGAGCTCCGCGGCCTCACGGAAGAAGCCGCCTCCGTCCGCGCGGAACAGAAGGCGATGGAAGAGACCATCCTCAAGAGCGGATGGGACGGGGAGTGGTTCCTGCGGGCCTACGATTCCTTCGGTCACAAAGTGGGCTCCTCCGAGTGCGAGGAGGGCCGCATCTATATCGAGCCGCAGGGTTTCTGCGTCATGGCTGGCGTTGGCAGGGAGACAGGACAGGCAGTGCAGGCCATGGACAGCGTGCAGAAACATCTGGACAGCCCCTACGGGATCATGCTCCTGCAGCCCGCCTACACCCGCTATCACCTGGAACTGGGCGAGATCAGCTCCTACCCTCCGGGCTACAAGGAAAATGCCGGCATCTTCTGCCACAACAACCCCTGGTGCTCCATCGCGGAGACCGTGCTCGGCAGGGGCAGCCGCGCCTTCGAGATCTACTGGAAGACGGCTCCCAGCCGCGTGGAGGAATTCAGCGAGAGACACAAGACGGAACCCTACGTCTACTCCCAGATGGTGGCCGGTGCGGACGCCGTCCTGCCCGGAGAAGGCAAGAACAGCTGGCTCACGGGAACGGCTGCCTGGACTTTCGTCAACATCTCCCAGTACATCCTGGGCCTGTATCCCACCTATGACGGACTCACCGTGGATCCCTGCATTCCGGCCGATTATGGCGATTTCCGCCTGACCCGGCAGTTCCGCGGCACGACCTACGACATCCGCGTCACCAACCCCGACGGAGTGGAGAAAGGCGTCCGCCATCTGATCGTGGACGGCGAGGACCTCGGTGCCACCACTCTCATCCCCTGCACAGAAGGCAAGGAGCACTGCGACGTGCAGGTGATCATGGGGTAACTCGAAATAGAGGCTGTCGCATTTTTCTATTTTATGCATAAACGAAGTTCCGAGGGGCCCGCTCTCGCTTAGTCCTCGCTGCAACGGTACTACGGCTCGACAATACCTCGCCGAGTACCGGCGCTGCGGAAGGCCCCTCGGAACTGTTTATGCATAGAACTGCTTAATGCGACAGCTTCTTTTTTGATGCAGGACGATCGCGTCCATAAACAAATAACCTGCCTCTGTAAGATGTTTTTTCTCACAGCGGCAGGTTTTTTGCGGTCACATGCTGAAAAATCCCAGCGCAATGGCGCCCGGTCCGGAGTAAGTTCCCACCGTGGCGCCTATCTGCGTCACGTGCAGCTTGTCCTCCAGGCCCTCGAAAAGGGCTGCTTCCTGCTCCAGAAAAGCCCGCATGTTGCTGTCGGAAGTGCCGGAGTATGCGATGCACACGGGCAGGCGGCCATCGATACCGCCCGTCTTGTTCACCAGCTTGGTGAACAGTTTGAACGCGCGGGCAGTGCCCCGTCCCTTGCCGATCAGTTCCACCTTGCCCTCTCTGCCGGCGGTGATGATGGGCCTGATCCCCAGCAGACCTCCCGCCAGAGCCACCGCTTTGGAAACGCGCCCGCCCTTGGCGACATACTCCAGCGTTTCCGTGAAAGCGATCACGTGGAGCCGTTTCTTCCCGTTCTCGAGGCGCTGCACGATCTCCTCTCTGCTCTTGCCCATGTGAGCGAGCCCCCTCGCGTAGCGCACGAGGACATACTGGGAAGCACAGACATTCAGGCTGTCGACCACGGAGACCCTGTCACCGAATTCCTGCGCAGCCAGCATGGCGCTCTGATAACAGCCGGACATGCCCGAGGACACCGTGATACAGATCACCTCGTCGCCCGCTTCCACGGCTTCCCGGAAGGCCGCCTCGTAATTGAAGGGCGGGACCTGACTGGTCTGCGGGATCTCTCCCTTCTCTTCCATTCTCGCATACATCTCATCTGCCTTGAGATCGATGTCGTCCCTGAACTCCTCGTCCCCGAAACGAACGGTAAGCGGCAGCACCCGCACGTTCCAGCGGCGTGCCTCCTTCTGTTTGATGTCGCTGCCCGAGTCCGTGATGATCCTGATAGCCATGTCGATCCCTCCTGTGCTGAACAGACGCAGGTCCTAAGGGTGTGCGAGACCCTGTCACCTAGTTTTGTAAACTACATATATGTTCATTGTATGCCATCCGGGGGCTGCGGGCAAGCTTCAGTTTGTTCTAAGTTTAGATTAAGGTTCGACCGCTATGATGAATGCGTAGACACGAAAGAGCGTAAGAATGACAGCCGGAAAACGTCTCTTCTTACGGAGGACGATACTGTCCGGCGGATCATAGAGGAGGACAGATATGAACAGAAGAAAGATCTTGATCGGCGCTGCAGCACTGGCTGCCTGCATTCTCTCCGGGACGACCGCGTATGCGGGCATGGCAGCTCTGTCCCGGCAGACGGTCCCCACGGAATCTTCCAAAGAGGTATCCGCGCGGACGTCATCATCTGCGCAGGATACGGCAGCATCCGATGAGACAGGGGAAAAAACTCTCTTCACCGACCGGGACCTGGAACAGGCCGCAGACCTCAATGAGGCTGAATACTATACTCTGAAGGACGGCCAGAATGTGGAGATCACAGGAGATGGTGTGTATGTGTTCACGGGAACTGCCGCAGACGCTTCCATCGTGGTGGATGCCGGCAGTGAGGACAAGGTCCAGCTGGTCCTGGACGGGGTCGAGGTGACCAACGAGAGTGCGCCGTGCATCTATGTGAAGAGCGCTGACAAGGTATTTGTGACGCTGACAGATGCCGAAAGCACGCTCTCTGTGACTGGGCAGTTCACGGCGGACGGTAGCACGAACACGGACGCGGTGATCTTCTCCCGCGACGATCTGGTGCTGAACGGGACTGGCATATTGAACGTCTATTCCACTGAAAACGGCATCAGCACCAAGGATGACCTGAAGATCACGGGCGGCACCTGGAACATCCGGAGCACCACCGACGCGCTGGAAGCCAACGATTCGATCCTGATGGCGGACGGGACCGTCAATATCGCCACGTACAAGGACGGACTGCACGCCGAAAACGACGAAGATGACACCCTCGGGAATATCTACATCGGCGGCGGGCAGCTGAACATAGCGGCTTCCGACGACGGTATCCACGCCATCACGACCCTGCAGATCGACGGCGGGCAGATCCATATCCAGGCGGCGGAAGGTCTGGAGGCCACGTGGGTACAGGTGAATGACGGCGAGATCCTCATAGAAGCCTCCGATGACGGCATCAATGCCGCACACAAGAGTTCTGCCATGGTCCCCACAGCAGAGATAAACGGCGGCTATGTCACCATCCGCATGGGAAGCGGTGACACAGACGCCGTCGACTCCAACGGTGATCTGATCATTACGGGCGGGACACTGGACATCACGGCACAGAGCCCCTTCGATTATGACGGAAACTGCTCGCAGACGGGCGGCACCCTGATCATCAACGGCCAGCAGACCGATACTATTCCGAATCAGATGATGGGCGGCCGCGGAGGCATGAACGGTATGGGCGGCATGAACGGCCGCGGCGGGAACCGCGGCGGGCAGGGCGGCTGGTGATCCCCGGTCTTACAGACTCCGGACAAAACGATCGAAAGCCTCCTGTCCCTCCGCATCTCTCTTGAAGACGCCCGCGTCCTCGAGCACTCTGCGGAAGACGTCGCCGATCTCGGCTTCGATGACCCGTTCCAGGCCCTCTTCCGTCAGGCCTGCACTGCCGGGAACCAGACCCCGGCGATCCATAAACTCCTCTGCCCAGTCGGCATGCTGCGCCAACAGCGTGTCCGCGCGCAGATCACGGCCCTCCAGGAGCGCAGTCTTCAGGAGGGCCATTTCTCCCTTCAGACGTGCGGGCAGGACTGCCAGTCCCATCACCTCGATGAGGCCGATGTTCTCTTTCTTGATGTGGTGCAGTTCCGCGTGAGGATGGAACAGACCCAGCGGATGCTCCTCCGTCGTCAGATTGTTGCGCAGCACCAGATCCAGCTCCCAGATCCCGTCGTGACGCCTGACGATGGGAGTGATGGTGTTGTGGGGCGTTTCGTCCGTGTAAGCGTGGATATTGACGGCCGGATCGGAATAGCCTCTCCACGCCTCCAGGATATGATCCGCCAGTGCGATCACTTCGCTTCGCTTCCTGCCGTGCAGACGAATGCAGGACATGGGCCACTTCACGATCCCGCAGTCCACGCCCTCGTGACCGGGCACCTTGAAGCTGCGCTCCACCGGTGCCTCCTCCATGGCAAACGTATAGCGGCCGCCCTGGAAGTGGTCATGGGTCAGAATGGATCCGCCCACGATGGGGAGATCCGCATTGGACCCCAGGAAATAGTGCGGGAACTGCTCCACGAAATCGAACAGTTTCATGAAGGCGTCGTGGTTCACCGCCATGGGCACGTGCTGACCGTTGAACACGATACAGTGCTCGTTGTAATAGACATACGGGGAATACTGGAATCCCCACTGATTCCCGTTGATGGTGATGGGAATGATCCGGTGGTTCTCCCGGGCGGGATGGTCCAGTCTTCCTGCATACCCTTCGTTCTCCCGGCAGAGCTGGCATTTCGGGTAGCCGCTCTGTTTCATGGTCCTGGCGGCCGCGATGGCCTTGGGATCCTTCTCGGGCTTGGAGAGATTGATGGTGACGTCCAGATCGCCGTAATCCGTGTGCGTCTTCCATTTCCTGTCTCTGGCGATGCGGTAGCGCCTGATATAGTCGGTATTGCGGGAGAAATCGTAATACCACTGTGTGGCTCTCCCCGGATCCTCCTTCTCATAGATGTCCCGGAAACGGCGGATCACATCGGAGGGACGAGGGGTCAGTTCTCCCATCAGCTTCGTATCGAACAGGTCCCTCTGTACGACGCTGTCGCCGTCCAGAAGGCCTCTTGCCGCGGCATCGTCGGTCAGAGCACCGAGGATCTGCTCCAGCCTCTCCCCCGAGGCCAGCTCCTCCTCCTTAAAGGTGGCGGCGCGGCCGCACACATCCTCTTCCGTTCCCTCCCACGCATCCAGTGCGAGGACTCTCAGAAGGCTGTTGACACTGTAAAGGATATCTTCCTTTTCGATCAGTTTCGTGCAAAGTGCATAAGCGGTGAGTTCCGTGACGGCATTCTGGACCGGATTCATGTGTTCCCTCTCCTCTCTCCCTGTTGCTTAGATCTCTGTGTTATAGCTCACCCACGGCGCATCGCCCTTGCGGATCATCAGTTCCTGCGTCTTGACGCTGACGCTGGTGCCCGGGGAGATGCTGCTGGTGATGAAGACGTTGGATCCGATGACGCTCCCCTTACCGATCACCGTCTCGCCGCCCAGAATGGAGGCGCCTGCGTAGATCGTGACGTCGTCTTCGATGGTGGGATGTCTCTTGCGGCCGCGCAGACGCTGTCCGCCCCTGGTGGACAGCGCACCGATGGTCACGCCCTGGTAGATCTTCACATGTTCTCCGATGACCGAGGTCTCGCCGATAACGATGCCCGTCCCGTGATCCATGAAGAAATACTTGCCGATCGTGGCACCGGGATGAATGTCGATGCCGGTGCGGCTGTGCGCGTATTCCGTCATGATCCGGGGGATCAGCGGCACGTTCAGCAGGAAGAGCTCATGGGCCAGTCTGTTGACTGTCACAGCCAGAAAACCGGGGTAGCACAGCACCACTTCCTGCTTGTTGTAGGCTGCGGGGTCCCCCTCGAATCCGGCTTCCAGGTCCGTGTTCACCAGTTCCCGCACCGCGGGGATGCGGAGCATGAAGCGGATGGCGATATCCTCCGCAGCGGCCTTGCGATGAGACTCGTCCGCCTCGGCCATGTCGGGGCGAAAGGCCAGAGCGATGGCGATCTGCTTCTGCAGGTGGTAGATCACATCCTCGATCAGCAGAGAGATCCTGCTGTCGTTGTTGTAGCTTCTGTATGTTTTCTCCGGATAGTACCCGGGGAGAAGGATCGTAAGCAGCTTGCCGGTCAGCTCTATGATCACTTCGCTGTCCGGCTGGGTGGAGACGATCACGTTGTCAATGTCCCTCTGTCTCCCGTAGTCCCCCAGGACTGCCTCCGTGGCAGCTTTGATGGTACCTTCTGTCAAATGATACATCCTATCGCTCGCAGGACTCATTTTGTCCCCTTTCCTGACTGCATTCCCTCAGTTCCAATATAGCATATCCCCTGTCTCCGCGGGCAGGCGGGATGTCTGATGCCTGTACTCACTCTGTTGTCTCCAGGCCGGCCAGGTAGTCGATGAACTGCTGGGCCGTCCTGCCGGAAGTGCTGCCGTTCCTGACCTCCCAGGCATTGGCTTTCTGCAGGAGTTCCTCTTCCGTGAGACGGATCTGAGGATAGCGCTTCGCGAGCTCCTTCACGATCGTGCGGTACTCCTGTGCTGACGGCTTGAGGTAGCCGATCGTGACGCCGAACCGGGCCGCGAGCGACGTCTTCTCCTGCACTGTATCGCTGCGGTGCATCTCGTCATCGCTCCGGTCGCTGCGGTCGCTCCAGTTCTCCCGGATCAGGTGCCGACGATTGCTGGTCGCGTAGATCAGCACGTTCTCCGGCCGCATCTCCAGACCGCCCTCGATCACGGCCTTCAGGTACTTGTACTCCGTCTCATGGTCCTCGAAGGCGAGATCGTCCATGTA
>CAMOJW010000049.1 GCA_946617225.1 uncultured Lachnospiraceae bacterium | reverse complement strand
CAGTCCTTCTCGGACTGACCCGCCGGTTCAGAAATGTATCCAGTTTCTCCTACCTTCAGATTCTATTCAGATTCTTCCAGTTTCTCCTACCTTCAGATCCTATTCAGCTTCTTAACACGATCCCGTGCACGAACTCGAGCTTCCGGAGGAGCTTCGCAACGTACTTGTCGATCTCCTCGCCGGTGAACTCATGGTCGGTGGGCCGGAAGGTGATGGTGAAGGCGAGGCTCTTCTTGTCCGGAGGGATGGGAGCGCCTTCGTATACGTCGAAGAGCTTCACCTCGCGGATGTTCTTGTTGGAGGCGCGGATCTCGTCCTCCACCTCTGCGCAGGTGATCTTGCGGTCCATGATAAGGGCCACGTCGCGGCTCACCTCGGGCCAGGCCGGCAGGGGCTCGAAGGAAGGAGTCCTGTCGTACCACTGGGACAGCGTCTTCAGGTCGATCTCCAGCAGATAGACATCGGTGCGCAGGCTGAGGCCGGCGGCTATGTCGTAGGCGAGCTTGCCCATCCAGCCGATGGTCCGGCCCTTGCCGGAAGCCTCCTCACAGACGATCTCCGCCGTCTGATAGGGGTGCAGGAAAGGCTTCTGCGACGCATGATAGCTGAAGGACACGTGCAGCGTGTCCGCCAGGAGCTCCGCGGCACCTTTCAGGGTGAAGAAATCTTCATCCTTGCCCCAGAAGGCGATCACCAGGTGATCCCGCTCCTCCGGATACTCGGTGAGGGGCAGCTCCTTGGGGATAAAGACCTTGGCCACCTCGAACAGCCGTCCGGACAGGGTCCCGTTCTTCTGGTTGCGGACCACGGCGTTGACCATGGAAGGCGCCAGTGTGGTGCGCATCAGGGACAGCTCCTCGCTGATGGGATTGAGGATGCGGATGGCATTTCTCTCCGGAGCATCCGCGGGATAACGGAACATGTCCAGATCGGAGGGGGAGAAGAAGGAGTAGTGCATGCACTCGTACGCGCCGGTGCCGCACAGGACGTCCTTGATCTTCATCTCCGTCCGCTGACGGCGGTCGTAGCCGCCGGCGGTGACGAGCGCGCTGGGCATGAAGGTGGGCACCAGGTGCTCATATCCGTACATGCGGATGACTTCCTCCGCCACATCCTGGTAGGATTCCATGTCCTCGCGGTAAGCGGGGATCTGCAGCGTCAGGGTGTCGCCTTCGATGGAGGGGGCCATATTGAGGCCATTCAGGATGCGCAGCACGGCTGTGGGCGGGACTTCGATGCCCAGCACGCCGTTCACGCGCTGCAGGGAGACCTTCATCTCCCTGGGCTCCACGCTGTTGCCGGAATTGATGTCAAAATGCGTCGCCGACACTTTGCCGCAGTCCAGCTCCTCCACCAGATGGAGGGCACGCCGCATGGCCATCACGGTCGTGTATTCGTCCACGCCTTTCTCAAAACGGGCGCTGGAATCAGTCCTTTTGCCGACACTTCTGGAGGTGCGGCGGATGTTGTCGCGGGCAAATTTGGCCGCCTCGAACAGGACCGCTTTGGTGGTGTCCAGGATCTCGGAGTTGAGTCCGCCCATGACACCTGCCAGACCGACAGGCCTGTCCATGTCACAGATGACCAGATTGGAAGGATTCAGGGTGTATTCCTGTTCGTCCAGGGTCTGGATCTTCTCGCCCTCGCGGGCAGTCCGGACACGGATCCCGCCGCCCTGCAGATAGGCAAAATCATAAGCATGCATGGGCTGGCCGAGTTCCATCAGGATATAGTTGGTGATATCCACGATGTTGGAAATGGCGCCGATCCCCACCAGGGCGAGCCGCCTCTTCATCCAGGCGGGGGACTCCCCGATCGTCACATCGTGTACATAATGGGCGGTAAAGCGGGGGCACAGATCCGGTGCCTCCACCTTGATGTCAAAATCCTCCAGCCTCACTTCGGTGGGGTGGTAGTCCAGGGCCGGCATCTTCAGGGGCTTGTCCAGCGCCGCCGCGATCTCGCGGGCGATGCCAAAAATGCTCTGGCAATCGGGGCGGTTGGCGGTGATGGCGATGTCATAGAGCCAGTCGTCCAGGCCCAGGATCGGCTTCACGTCGGCTCCGGGCTCGGCGTCATCGGGCAGGACCAGCAGTCCGTTGTAGCCCGCACCGGGGTACATATCCTCGGAAACGCCCAGCTCCATGCCGGAGCAGAGCATGCCCTCGGATTCATAGCCGCGGAGCTTGCCCTTCTTGATGGCCATGGTTCCCTCGATGGCGGTGCGCTCGCGGTTGGTGGCGTAGACCTGTGCGCCGACCAGCGCGCAGGGGAATTTCTTCCCTGCTTCCACGTTGTCCGCGCCGCAGCAGACCTGGAACTTGCCGTAGCTGCCGCAGTTCACGATACACACGTGCAGGTGCGTGTCCGGGATCCCCTCGCAGGTCTCCACCAGACCCACGACGACACCGCTTATGTCCGCGCCGACTTCCTTGAGCTCCTCTACCTCAAAACCACAGGAAAAAAGCCTGTCCTGCAGTTCCTGCGGCGTACAGTCGATATCCACATATTCTTTCAGCCAGCTCAGTGGTGCGATCATGTTTCTCCTCCTTACTGAATATCCTCTATCTGGTCCAGCACGCGCAGATCCGACTCGAACAGAAGCTTGATGTTGTTGATGCCGTACTTGAGCATCGCCGCGCGCTCGATACCGATACCGAAGGCAAAACCGCTGTACACGTCGGAATCGATGCCGCAGTTCTCCAGCACCTTTCTGTTCACGACGCCGGCGCCGAGGATCTCGATCCAGCCTGTGCCCTTGCAGAGACGGCAGCCCTTGCCGCCGCACTCAAAGCAGCTGACATCCACTTCCACACTGGGCTCCGTGAAGGGGAAGAAGGAAGGTCTCAGTCTCGTGTGCGTTCCCTCGCCGTAGATCTGCTGCACGAACTCGTCCAGCATGCCCTGCAGGTCGCAGAGGGTGATGCCCTTGTCGACCACCAGGCCTTCCATCTGGCTGAACATGGGCGAATGGGTCGCGTCGTCGTCGCTGCGGAAGACTTTGCCGGGGGACAGGATCTTGATGGGCGGCTTCTCCTGCTCCATCACGTGGATCTGACCGGCGGAGGTCTGGGTCCTCAGCAGGTACTCGGGGGACAGATAGAAGGTGTCCTGCATATCCCTGGCGGGATGATCCATGGGCGTGTTCAGAGCCGTGAAGTTGTAATAGTCGTTCTCGATCTCCGAGCCCTCGTAGATCTCAAAACCCATCCCGGCAAAAACGTCCACCATCTGGTTCCGCATCTGGGTGATGGGGTGGAGCTTACCGCGTTTGATCTCCGTCCCGGGGATCGTCACGTCGATCTTCTCCTTCTCGTAGCGGTGCGCCAGCTCTGCGGCGCGCGCCTTCTCCTCCATCTCCTGGAGCCTCTCCAGCACCCAGTCCTTGAGGGCGTTGACGCCCTGGCCGAACTCGGCTTTCTGCTCCTTGGGGATGCTCCGCATCTCCTTCATCAGAGCGTTCACTTTGCCGGCTTTCCTGTCCAGATAGGCCTTGCGCAGCTCATAGATGCTCTGCGTGTCGCTCCTGCCCTGTGCCTCCTTCAGAAACTCCTCACGGATCTCTTCAAATCTGCTCAACTCTCCACCTTGCCTTTCCTGCATCTCCCGAGGTCATGTGATCTGTGATCTGATACCCGGCGGCCTCCGGCAGCGGCTGCCGCCGCGCCTTCTCTCGATAAATAGAAAAACGCCCCGTGTCTCCCGACCTGACGTCTTCGGACATGGGACGAACATATTGTCCGCGGTACCACCCACCTTCAGGCACTGTGTGCCTGCACTCTGCTTGCTGTATGCCGCAATCGCAGCCGCATCCGGAGCCTCCGCCTGTGCTCAGCCCCTCTGCGCCGGACTCCCGCGCTGAAATTCATGTACCGCTTCCCTGTCCGCCTTCCAGCCGATGAACGGACTCTCTGTCAGGTACCCCCGGCACACTACTTACACGCGATCACCATCCGCACCATTTTACGGCAGGTGAGACGTGTTTGTCAACCTCGCAAAAAGGCAGACGGAACGGGCCGCCAGGGGATCGGCCGGTGCCTGGCGGGTGCCGGTACGGGGAGGCCCGCGCATGGGCCCGGGTGCCGGTACGGGCGGCAGGCCAGACGCCGAGAAGATTGATTTTTTACCCGTTATGGGCTATAATTGTCATACTATTCTGATTTTATATATAGTGCCTGTTGCTGTATGTTTTTTGCTTTATTCACATGTCTGTATCATGATCAACGATATCTCTATGGAGTTCCCCTCGCTGGAGGAACTGAAACAGAATATCCCCAGAAAAGAAGCTGCACCCGCGGAGAGAACGATCCTGCAGGTGCCTTCTGTTAATAAGGCGCGCAAGATCACGAGAGTGGCCGCCTACGCCCGCGTCTCCACGGAGATGGAGGATCAGGACGGCTCCATCGAGATGCAATGCCGCCACTATGAGGAGGTCATCCGCTCCCACCCCGGGTGGGAGCTCGTGGGGATCTACCACGAGCGGGTCTCCGGCACCCACCGGGAGAACCGGCCCCAGATGAACCGGCTCCTCCGGGAATGCCGCCGGCACCGGGTCGACCTGGTGCTGACCAAATCGATCTCCCGTTTTGCCCGCTCCACCTCCGACCTCCTGTGGGCCGTGAGAGCGCTGACAGACTGCGGCACGCGGATCTACTTCGAGTCTGAGAACATGGACACGGGCACAGAGAGCGGTGAGCTGCTGCTCACGATCCTGGCCTCTTTTGCCGAGACGGAGGTGCGGTCCATCTCCGAAAACAACAAATGGGCCATCCGCAGGCGCTTTGAGAACGGCAGCTACCGCTACTCCGCCGCCCCCTACGGCTATGACCTGCAGAGCGGGCAGCTGACCGTCAACGAGCAGGAGGCCGCCGTCGTCCGCGACATCTTCCGGATGTTCCTGGAGGGCACCGGCACCTCCCGCATCGCTGCCGAACTGAACCGGCGCGGGATCCGGACCAAACATCCCCGGGAGGACCTGCCGGGCAGGGGGAACGGCGGCAGGTGGACCACCGCCGGGATCTGCGCCATCCTGCACAATGAGTTCTACACCGGCGACAGTCTGCTGCAGAAAAATTTTCACGACGAGGACTTCCAGCTCCGGGTCAACCGCGGGGAGCTCCCCATGTACTACCTGGAGGACCACCACGCGGCCCTCATCGACCGCGACACCTTTGAAAAAGCGGACCGGATCCTGGCCTACAGAAGTAATGCAATAAAAAAAGGTAAGGATCCGTCACAGGAGGGAACTTCCTTCAAGCCCTCGTCACGGGAAGCCCCCTCCGTCTTCAGCCGCATCTGTACCTGCGGACGGTGCGGCGGTGTCCTGCAGAAAGAGACCGTCAGACGCTCCGGCGACACGCGCGTCTGGTGGACCTGCCGCCGCAGCCCCGGGAGAAAACGCGCCGCAGCCGTCACACAGACGCCTCCCTGCGAGTCGATCCCCGAGCAGAATATCCGCAACGCCTTCGTGACCGTTCTCAACAAGCTTCATTATGCGGATGTGATCCTGCTCATCCATGAGGAGATGCTGCAGGCAGAGTGGAAGTCCCGCCACGGAGACGAACTGGCCTCCCTCCGGGACCGCCTCCGCCACAACCAGGAGCTGATGAAGCGGCTCAGCTACAGCAAGGGCCGGACTTCGGAGGACACGCCGCAGCAGATCAGCCAGCGCAACCGGCTTCGGGCGGAATCCGCCCGGCTGGGCGAGCGCCTGCAGGTACTGGAACTGCCACAGTCCGGGGCTCTGCAGAGGCTCAGGGAGATCGTCACCGGTTGGAAAGGGGGCGATTTTCCCGAGCAGATCTTCCGGGAGACCATCGACCGGGTCGTCGTGAACAGCCGGACCAGCTTCACCTTCCATTTCCGGTGCGGACTCGTCCTGAGAGAATGAGTCCCTGAGAGAGTGAATCCATGATCCCCTTTGGATACAGACTGAACGACGGCCGGGCTGTCGTCGATCCCACAGAATCAGAAATGCTCCTGCATTTCTACCGTATATATTTGGAAGGAGCGGGCATCGCGGATGCCGCGGCCCAGGCCGGGATGTCCTATTCCGTCGCCCGGACGGCCCTCTCCAACGAGACCTACCTCGGCAACGATTTCTACCCTCCCCTGGTCACGCAGGCTTATTTTGAGCGACTGCGTCAGGAGAGGCAGCACCGCAACAGAGGAACTTCCGCCCGGGGACGCGACCGCGTCTCCTCCATCAGCGTGCAGGAACGCTTTACGATCGATCCTATGGTCTTTACGGACGAACCAGTTCGCCCTTCGGAACTCATCGCGTGGCTCTATGCGCACATCATTGAAGACGACACCACGAAACATCGCAGACGGCGTATGAATCCGCGGATCAGAGACGCCGTGCTGGATTATGCAAGGAGCTGTTACCATGAAAGCGAAAGTCATACCGGCATCCAACAGGAAGAACGTCCAGAAGACAGAGGCACGTCAGAGTGAACGACTCAAAGTCGCCGCCTACTGCCGCGTTTCCAGCCTCCACGAGGAGCAGGAAAGTTCCTACGAGATCCAGTGCGAGCACTACACCAAGCTCATAAACGACAGGCCGGATTGGGATTTTGCCGGGATCTACGCGGACGAAGGCATCTCCGGTGTCTCCACCCGGAACAGAGACGAGTTCAACCGCATGATCCGCGACTGCGAGGCGGGCAAGATCTCCCTGATCCTGACCAAGAGCATCAGCCGTTTCGCGCGCAATACGCTGGACGCCCTCACCTACATCCGCAAGCTCCGCGCCATGAACGTGGGGATCTATTTCGAGAAGGAAAATATCGCCACACTGGAGGCCCAGGGCGAGCTCCTCATCACCATCCTGAGCTCCATCGCCCAGCAGGAATCCGAGTCCATCTCCCGCAACGTGCAGATGGGCATCCGCTTCCACTACCAGGAGGGCAGGATCTGCGCCGGGCACCAGAACATGCTGGGCTACCGGCGGAGCAAGGACGGCCACCTGGAGATCGTCCCCGACGAGGCCGAGATCGTCCGCTGGATCTACCGCATGTTCCTCAACGGCTGCAACGCCGGGCTCATCGGCGCGATCCTGCGCCAGGACCGCATCCGCGACCGCAGCGGCCGCGAACGGACCTGGAAGGAGAACACGATCCTCTACATCCTCCAGAACGAAAAATACATGGGCGACCTGCTGCTCCAGAAATACTACACCCGGGACTTCCTGACCAAAAAAGTCGAACTCAACGACGGCCAGGTCCCCCAGTATTACGTTTCCAACAGCCATCCTCCCATCATCCCCCGGGAGGTCTATAACCGCGTCCAGAACGAGATCGCCCGGCGGCGCAGTTTTCCCATGCCCTACCGCAATATGCGCTCCAACGCCCTGGCCGGCAAGATCGTCTGTGAGGAGTGCGGCAGCCACTACGTCCGCAAATCGGACCGCGGCGGCACCCAGATCTATTTCCGCTGCGGCACGCACATCAACAGGAACTACCGCGAAAAAGCCGCCCTCGCCAACTCCTCCGACCCCTCCTCCTTCCGCTGCCACAGCCGCAGTATCCGGGAGGACCATCTCCGCGCGGCGCTGGTGCAGGCTTTCTCCCTCCTGCCCGAGGAGAGGGACGGTCTCCTCAAGCTCCGGGAGCGGATCAACTGGGGCCCTATCGCCCAGGCCGACCGGATCGGCGCGGACCTGGAGAAACAGATCAAAGACAACCTCACCGAAGAAGGCATCGTCATCGACCAGGAACTCCAGCAGTCCCTGGAGAGTCAACTTACGGATATACGTATCAAGAGGGCAGAGTACGCCAGCCTCGAGATGCATGTTCGCAACCTCCTCGACTGGGTCGAAGACATCTGGGCAGCCGATCCCCGCGTCCAGGCGTTCATCAGCCGCCGGCCGCCCGTCGACCCTCCGGCCTGGGGTCCGTCCTGCTCCGACCCCGAGGAATTCTACGCCCGCACCCGCATCCACTTCCCCCAGGATAGCCTTCTCACCTACTCCGAGGAGAAGGTATTTCTCTACATCGACAAGATCGTCCTGGGCGACAAGATCCGGATCCACTTCAAGGGAAACGTGACGATCGAGTTGGACCGGCCGGAGGATGCGCAGGAAACTGCCGGGTGACGATTGCCAAAGAAGGAGGTCACTATGATCACTCTTACTCTCATTCTTGTTTCTGTTATGCTGTTTGCCGGCGTTGTCTCCTTTGGGCTGCGCATGGCGTGGAGCCTCACCCGGTTCGTGTTCGGGCTCGGACTGTTCTGGTTCTGCCCTCTTCTCTTCGTGCTGGCAGTTGTCCTGGGCGGCTTCCGGAACATCTGGCTGCTGATCGTGATCGTGGGGCTGCTGTGCGGGAGAGGTTTCTTCAATAAGTGACCCATACCCCATAAAACCCTTACCTGAGGCTGGATCGATCCATAATAGAGCCCCTGTACAGGTCCCTGGAGGCCTGTGCAGGGGTTTCTGTTTCGGTTATGAAAAACAGCCACTTTCAAACATCCGTTTAGAAAAACCAGTCCAGTTTCACCCTGATTCAGGTTATCAATTCGCAGTATAATTCGTATCGCAATATTGAATATTCCGTAAATAGCAATACTGCACAGTGCTGTTGGTTTATAGTATTGTAATAGCTATGCAATTACTATAATAGTAACGCAATATTCTACCCTCCATTTCCCCTGTCTTTGGCAATATTCGCCAAGGGCTTTTTTAATATCTCCATGCTATGGTTAGAATCAGTGGATTATGTATATGAAGTTGGCACATTAAAAGCAGCCTATACAGTGGACGGCGACACCTACAACGTCACCCTTGACTACTCTCCTGCCGCCCGCATTCGGAAAGGTTCTTCCCTTAAGGTCGAGCTGATCCCCGAGGACAGCGCCGAGTATCAGGAGTACCTGAAGCAGGCCGAAGCCGCCCTCACCGATCCCAACCAGACCGTCAAGAAGGCACGTTTCTTCGACATCACCATCCTGGATCCCAACGGCAAGGAGATCGAACCCGCCGCAGCTGTTAAGGTCAACATCGAACTGGCTCCTGTGGACACCAGCGGCACAAATGGCGTAGAGCTGATCCACATCACCGACGACGGCAAGAACGAAGTCATGAAGGACGTCGACCTGCAGAAGTCCAACAAGGATACTGTGGAAGGCATGCAGTTCGAGACCGATGGGTTCTCGGTGTATGGCGTGGTGGAGACGGAGATCGTCGCCGAGATCACTCTGCCCGGCAGCGATGATATCTACGAAGTCGTTGTCTCCTATGGCCCGGAGGCCAACATCCCGGCGAATGCTAAGCTGGATGTATCCGCGATCGACTCCGACAGCGCTGTCTATAAGCTGACCAGGGCGGCCGTCGCAGCTGCGAAAAAAGCCGAGGACGAGGACTTTATCGAGAACAATCTCGGTCTTGCCGCATTGGACATTTCCATCGTTGACGCAGATACCGGGGCCAGGATCGAACCGGCGGAGGGTGCGGAAGTAAAGGTCTACCTCAAGCTCAAACAGCTGCCGGAGGTCGAAGACGAAAGCATCCTTGCTGAGACTATGGAGATCCAGCACCTGAACAATTCCACCGGATCGGTGGTCGTTGAGACCGTCGCCGGCAGTGAAGAAGTGAGAGTTGCTGACGGCATTGCGGAAGTCGAGTTTAAGGTCGACAGTTTCTCGACTTTCGGCATTTCGTGGAGCACCAATGTCTCGACCAATCTGCGGTGGCGTTATAACAATAGTACCACTCGCGGACAAGTGGCTGTGAATTACGTCAACCACGATGGTGCAAGTATCCAGAGACCTGGCGGTGTAGGTGATAATTATGATGTTGTGTGCACCAACTGGCCTGAAAATGCCGAGGTCCTGATCAATAATACTAATATTGCACGCACTTACAACAACCGGAATTACGAAAGAGCATATATCGTTATTGACGGCACTCAGAAAGACATCACCCGGATCCTGCAGACAAGAACCGGCAACAATGAGTTCAGGACAGATTATTACAATAACGATGAGCTGGTCCATTCTGCCGCAGGGCAGAATGTCACAGGGTATCCAAGACCGGACGTCTATCTGCAGTACAGCAATACTGCCAATGAGAATCGCACCATAGTCCATTACGGATATATGGACGGAAACACTTTCGTCGAGTTTGAGCAGGAGCCGGATCCGACCGAGACCAAAACATCAGATGGATGGGCATATCTTATCTATGATTTCGACGGACAAGATGACGGCGGGCGGTTCGAATATAGGTACGCTAATACATATTACCACACACAGGAAGTGACCAATCCCAAGACAGGGGGAACGGAAGTCGCACCGGTGCTGCGATATAACAGTAACGCCTGGCGGTACTATCGTGTCAGCAATGGTTACTCCACCAATGCTCTTCAGAATAACAACAACTGGACTTCCGTCGGAAGCGAGAGCCATCTGTACGTGGTATATGATAAACCGACCATCACGGATGGCGGAACACCTCAATTGTCAGATGATACGCCGACTCCGGATATACCGAGCATCCTCAAGGAATCTAAGGAAAACGGCGACGACACCAATACGCTGTCCCTGAGCATTACGGGTTCCACAGATGAAATATTAGTGGAGACTCTTGCAGATGTTATTGTGGTCCTGGATCTTTCGTCATCGATGAGATCGCCTCTCGATAACAATAATGCGATCAACAATTATCAGAATAACACCAGTTCTCGTTATTATCAGGCGATGGAGGCCGTCGAAGATCTTGCAGATGATCTTTATCAAATGAATACAGACAGCGGGAAAGATCTGATCCGCATGGGCCTGATCACATTTGGCGGTGTCTCTCAAAAGCGGATCGATCTGACAGAAAACAAGAGCAGCTTTATAGGTGCCCTCAATGCCATCGACGGAGTCGAAAGCAAAGGAACAAACTGGGAACAGTCCCTGAAGATGGCCAATGAAATGGCTGTGGATCCCCATCGGGCCACATTTGTGATCTTTGTAACAGACGGTGAGCCCACTACTTCCCAGACGCGTTCCGGATTGGATAATGATGAACTGAGGACCGGACACATGTTCCAGGCCGGCGGTCAGAACGGGAGTGTTCCGGGTAATTACAGCTATGCAGGCTTTACGTATTCTCCGCTTCAGTACTACCTGAACACCGGAACATTCGGTACGACAGATGCAAACTCCGGAAATACAGTGACCCTGACCGCCAATGCGGCTTATGACGACGTTCAGTCGATGCTGGATCATGATAAGAACGTCTATGTAATTGGTATTTCAAGCCAGATAGTTGGTAAACCGTCATTTGATGAATTGATAGCCTTGGTTTCAGAAGACCATGTCAAGTCTGCAACACAGGAAGGTCAAATAGCCCAGGCATTCAATGAGATCAAAGAAGAAATTACCGGCAAGCTCGGTTGGGGCGACATCAAGATGACTGACGGTATCACTGACCTGACCAATACCGTGTCCAAGAGCCCGATGGTCGATTTTGGGACCGAATTTACCTATTACAAGTCCACGGCGCCCGCAAACTGGAAGAACTGGTCTACCGCAGAAAAGGAGGCTTATCAGAAAGGCGTGGAGTACGCCGGAAAAGAGGAGACACCTGAAGGCTACGACAGCTGGAGCGCTGAAGAAAAAGCAGCATATCAGCAGGGTAAAAACATTACCTTTGCGGAGTGGTCAGATGAAGACCGTGCGGCTGCACACTGCGAGGATGCAGAATATGTTGCTCCTTCCGTCGTGTGGAACATGGGTGAAAACTTCATGCTGGAAGACGGTGTTACATACAAAGTCTCCTTCATCTGCTGGCCCAGTCAGCAAGCGTACGACATCCTGGCCAAGTGCCGGAATGATGAAAGCTACTACGACACGCTGACACCTGAACAGCAGGGACAGATCAAGCGCACCGGCACACCCGGAAACTACTCTTATACACTGAAGACCAACAGAGACGGCGCCAACACCACTTACAGGACGGCGACAAAAACCGGTAACACCGTCACCCCTTCGGGAGATCCTGAGAAATTATACTTCCAGGAAGTGCCTGACCTGCACCTGTCCCAGGAGATGATCAGGATCGAGAAGGAATGGGAGAACGAGATCGATTCCCGTGAGGAAGAGCAGATCAACCTCGGGGTCGTTGCCGGAGGAGATGATCTCTTTGCAACGATCACTGTCAGGTATGACGAAGATCCGGACATTTGTTGGAAAGGCAGCGCTTATATCTCCACAGGTCTGATGAAGGTCGAAAATGGCAAGATGACTCTGTATGAGACCGGTCATGATTTCTCGATCACGGAGGATGTCCCCGGAGGTCCCGGCTATGCATGGGAACTGGAGTCAGAAGTATATCGCCCGATGGTCATCACAGATCCTTCACATGGATATGATGATCCCACCACGGTCGTCCTGAAGAAGGTGACCAGCTCTGACCAATACGACTATGACATTCTGGAAAGGGATCAGATAACACACAGCTATTACAAGATCGTTCCCGATGCAGATGCTGTTCTGAAAGCCAAGAACTATCGGCGCAGCAATCTGAACCTGAACAAGCATGTCGTTGACAGGAACGGCAACAATGCGGATGCAAAATATGCCGATGAGTTGTTCGAGTATACAGTGACCATCAACAATTCACAGGCAAGCACCGGGTCAGCGGATGATCTGGACAGCGATTACTGGGTATGGTTCTCAGTCCAGAAGGAAGAAGATATTCCTAAAAATAACACTTGGGAGATCTACCAGAAGCCTGAGGTGTCATCAAATGTTCACGCGCAAACAAGGGATTTCATTCCTTCGGGTGACATAGACAGTGAAGCAGGAACCATTACATATACCTACAACGGCAAACAGTACACTGTGTATCTGACAGGAGACGGCGGTATCTATTCCGGTTATTATTACGTTCCTTCCGGAGAGGCTTTCACAGTCAAGCTGAAACCCACCTGGAACCTGCGCGTCATCAACCTGCCTAAAGGATCGACCTATACATTCGTAGAGTCTTCCAAAGAGAATTTTGTGTGCCTGGGATCCACCCTGACCACAAAATATGGACAGGATGCTGCAATAGGCCCCAATCCGCTGTCCGATGATGAGACGGCGACCGGTAACATCGATAATACCAATACAGAGTACACCGTTTCCTACACGAACCAGAGTACTCTCCTGGAGATCACGATCATCAAGACCGACGACAGCGACACACCTAAGAACCTCGGCGGTGCAACATTCAGGCTGTTGAAGAAAACCGGAGAGACCTACGGACAGATCGGCGAGGAGTTTGAGATACCTGAAGAAGGGTATACCATTTCCGGTATTGAGCCCGGGGACTATCGTCTGGAAGAAATGACTCCTCCTCCCACATACATCATCATCAAAAAGGAGATCGATTTCACAGTCAGCGATGACGAACAGGTGATCACTCTTGCCGAAGGCAGTACAGAAACAGCATCCGTAGATGAGGATGACTCCTCCACGATGTATGTTCAGAACACCCCCGGTGTGGAACTTCCCGAAGCCGGCGGTCCCGGAACACTCCTTTATACACTCAGCGGACTCGCGATGATCGTGACCGCTTTGATGTACG
>CAMOJW010000048.1 GCA_946617225.1 uncultured Lachnospiraceae bacterium | reverse complement strand
GACGAGATCCGCACGGCCGTGCACGATCAGATCCTGGAAGATGCGATCGTTCCCGTCGAGATGGGCAGCAGCACGCAGGCCCGCGGCATCTACACGCTCCTCGATGACATCGTGAAGTATCTGCCCGCCCCCAACCGCAAGACCGTCGAGGGCACCAACACGAAGACCGGCGCAGCCTTCACCGCGAAGTTCGACGACGCGCAGCCGAAGAGCGCCTTCATCTTCAAGACCATCGTGGATCCTTTCATCGGCAGATATTCCCTGATCAAGGTCCGCAGCGGCGTCTTCAAGACAGATGACACTGTCTACGACACCACCCTTGAGAGCGAGCTCCGCCTCGGCAAGCTCTACACCATGATGGGCAAGCAGACCACCGAGATCCCGGAACTGCACGCCGGCGATATCGGCGCGGTCGCGAAGCTCGGCGAAGCGAAGACCGGCGATACCCTCTCCACCAAGGCAGAGCCGATCCAGTACGAGCAGATGCAGCTCTCCACGCCTTACACCTACATCCGCTACAAGGCGAAGAATAAGAACGATATCGACAAGATCGCCCAGGCGATGACCAAGATCTCCTCTGAGGATCCTACCTTCTACATGCTCAACGATTCCGAGAACGGCCAGACCCTGATCTACGGTATCGGCGACATGCAGCTCGAGGTCGTCAAGAGCATGCTCGCCAACGAGTACAAGGTCGAGATCGAGACCATGGCTCCGAAGGTGGCTTACCGCGAGACCATCCGCAAGAACTCCGACTGCGAGTTCAAGTATAAGAAGCAGTCCGGCGGCCACGGCCAGTACGGTCACGTCAAGATGCGCTTCAGCCCCTCCGGCAACATGGCCGAGCACTACGAGTTCGGCGAAGAGGTCGTCGGCGGCAGCGTCCCGAGGAACTTCTTCCCCGCTGTCGAAAAGGGCGTCGCGGAAGGAGTCAAGAAGGGACCGCTTGCGGCATATCCCGTTGTCGGCATCAAGGCTGTCCTGTACGATGGTTCCTACCACCCGGTCGACTCCTCCGAAATGGCCTTCAAGACCGCTGCGAACCAGTGCTTCAAGAAGGGCATCATGGATGCGAACCCGGTCCTGCTCGAGCCCATCGTGAACCTGAAGGTCACCATCCCGGATACCTACACCGGCGACGTCATGGGCGACCTGAATAAGCGCAGAGGCATCGTGCTCGGCATGAACCCCATCGGCAACGGCAAGACCGTCGTCGAGGCGCGCGTCCCTCAGTCCGAACTCTTCGACTACTGCACCGTCCTGCGCAGCATGACCGGCGGCCGCGGCGACTACGCCTACAGCTTTGACAGCTATGAGCAGGTCCCTGCGGAAGTCCAGGCCAAGGAAGTCGCAGCCCGTCAGGCAGCTCTGGAAGAAGGCGCGGAGGACTGATCCTTCCCGTAATAAACTGTGCCGCTCAGGGGACCGTCCTCACAGCGGCAGATCTCCCGGGATCACCGGAGGCATCGCATGTATATGCGGTGCCTCCGTTTTCTATACCGCGCAGAGGACACGATGATGCTGCCACGCAATATCCACGCAGAGGACCATCCCCTTCGCAGTGCCGCGCGGTCCTGCCCGGTAGCCTGCGCGGCCATTGACAAGCCTTTTTTTCGGGCTTAGAATGGGAACGATACACCGGCAAACGGACAGCACGTATAGGAGCCATACATACGATGAAACACGAATTCAAGAAGATCGAACCCAAGTGGCAGAAGAAATGGGAAGATGCGGGCATCTTCAAGGCGGAGGATTTCAGTACGAAGCCGAAGTTCTACGGCCTGGTGGAGTTCCCCTATCCCAGCGGCGCCGGCATGCACGTCGGACACATCAAGGCTTATTCCAGCCTGGAGGTGGTGTCCAGGAAACGCAGGATGCAGGGCTACAACGTCATGTTCCCGATCGGATTTGACGCCTTCGGTCTGCCCACTGAGAATTACGCGATCAAGACCAATACACATCCCCGCATCATCACGGACAAGAATATCGAGAAGTTCTCCAACCAGCTCCGCAGCGTGGGCTTTTCCTTCGACTGGGACCGCGTGGTGGATACTTCCTCCGAGGATTACTACAAATGGACCCAGTGGATCTTCCTCAAGCTCTTTGAAAAGGGCCTTGTCTTCCGCGACAAGACACTGGTCAACTACTGCCCGTCCTGCAAGGTGGTCCTGTCCAACGAGGACAGCCAGGGCGGCAAGTGCGATATCTGCCACAGCGATGTCATCCAGCTCCCCAAGGACGTCTGGTATCTCCGCATCACGGAGTACGCCGACAGGCTCCTGAAGGGTCTGGACGACGTGGATTATCCCGAGAACATCAAGCAGCAGCAGGTCAACTGGATCGGCAAGTCCACCGGCGCTTTCGTGGATTTTACCATCGCCGATGCGGACGAGAAGCTGGAGATCTACACGACCCGTCCCGACACGCTGTTCGGCGTGACTTTCATGGTCATGGCTCCCGAGCACCCCATGATCGACAAGTACGCTGACCGCATCACCAATATGGACGCGATCAACGCCTACAGGGACGAGTGCGCTAAGAAGACTGAATTCGAACGTACCCAGCTGGTCAAGGACAAGACCGGCCTCAGGATCGAGGGCCTCGAGGCGGTCAATCCCGTCAACGGCAAGAAGATCCCGATCTACATTGCGGACTACGTGATGATGGGCTATGGTACCGGCGCCATCATGGCCGTGCCTGCGCATGACCAGAGAGACTGGGAATTTGCCACCAAGTTCGGCATCGATATCATCGAGGTCATCAAGGGCGGCGATATCACCAGAGAAGCCTGGACCGGCGACGGCGAGATGGTCAACTCCGACTATCTTAACGGCCTGACCAACAAGAAGGATTCCATCGCCAGGATGCTCGAAGTCCTGGAGGAGAAGGGCATCGGACGCGCCGGCGTCCAGTTCAAGATGAAGGACTGGGCCTTCAACAGGCAGCGCTACTGGGGCGAGCCCATCCCGCTGATCCACTGCGAGCACTGCGGTGTCGTGGCCGTGCCTTATGAGGAGCTGCCGCTGCGCCTGCCCGAAGTGAAGGATTTTGCGCCCGGTGAGGACGGCCAGAGCCCGCTCGCCAAGATCGACTCCTTCGTGAACTGCACCTGCCCGAAGTGCGGACGTCCCGCCAAGAGGGAGACAGACACCATGCCTCAGTGGGCCGGTTCCTCCTGGTATTTCCTCCGCTATTGCGACGCTCATAACGACCATGCCTTCGCGGACATGGACAAGCTGAAATACTGGATGCCCGTCGACTGGTACAACGGCGGTATGGAGCACGTGACCAGACACCTGATCTACTCCCGCTTCTGGCACCAGTTCCTCTACGATATCGGCGTCGTGAACACCCCCGAGCCGTACGCCAAGAGGTCCTACCAGGGCCTGATCCTCGGACCGGACGGAGAGAAGATGTCCAAATCCAGAGGCAACGTCGTCGACCCGCTGGACATCGTCGACATCTACGGCGCGGATACTCTGCGCGTGTACGTCCTGTTTATGGGCGATTACGGCAGCGCCTCCCCGTGGAATGACAGCAGCGTCAAGGGCTGCAAGCGTTTCCTCGACAGGGTGGCCGGCCTCACCGACCTGCTTGATAAGAAGAGCGGGCCTTCCGGCATCGAATCCTCCCTCCACAAGACCATCAAGAAGGTCTCGGAGGATATCGAGGCGATGAAATTCAACACGGCCATCGCCGCACTGATGACTCTCCTGAACGAGATCTACAAGGCAGACTCCATCAGCCGCGATGAGCTGATCACTTACCTGAAGCTCCTGTCTCCCTTCGCGCCTCACATCACGGAGGAGATCTATGAGAGCATCGGAGGAGAGGGCTTCCTGACCGTGTCCGCGTGGCCGGTCTACGATGAGGCCAAGACTGTCGACGCCACCATCGACGTCGGCGTCCAGGTCAACGGCAAGGTCCGCGGCGTCGCGTCCCTGCCTGTCGGCTGCACCAAAGAGGAGGCTATGGACATCGCCAGAAATCAGGAGAAGGTCGCCGCCTTCCTGGCCGGCAAGACCATCGTCAAGGAGATCTATGTCCCCGGCAAGATCCTGAACTTCGTGGTGAAATGACGGAGACCCGTGTTCCGTACGATATAGGAATATAACAGATAAGACCCGGCTCAGGCCGGGTCTTATTATACGGATGACAAAGCACGCTTGACAGGATTGTATCTTTTGCATACAATTATACAAGCGTGTTTTGCTTTGCGTTTTCTATCCGGAAGAGGGGGGAGAGACAAGTGAGCGAGTATGAACGGAGCAGAGAGACATCGGACAGGTATTCTCTGAGGGGGCAGGTGTTTCATAAGATCCGCGACGATATCCTGAACGGCAAATACAGAGAACACGATGAACTGAAAGAGATCAAGATCGGCAAGGAGCTGGGCGTCTCCCGGACGCCGGTGAGAGAGGCCCTCCGTCAGCTGGAGCTGGAGGGACTGGTGCAGATCATCCCCAACCGGGGCGCCTTCGTCACCGGGATCAGCGCTGAGGACGTGCGGGACATCTATATGATCCGCGCAAGACTCGAGGGCCTGTGTGCGCACTGGGCGACCGAGAGGATCAACAAGGAACAGATGGAGCGGATGGAAGAGAACGTCTATCTCTCCGAATTCCATGCCGGCAAAGGGCACATGGAACAGATCGCCGAACTGGACAATCAGTTCCACCACATCCTGTACGACGCCTGCGGCTCCAAGATGCTGGAGCATCTGCTGATCGATTATCACGAATATGTGGGGCGTGTGCGCCGGCGCACCCTTTCCACCATTGAGAGGAGTACAGCCTCCAACAAGGAGCACAGGGCGATCATGGAGGCGATCCGTGCCGGCAATGCAGACCTTGCGGAGAGACTGGCCTCGGAACACATGTACAGTGCTTATGACAACATGGTGCGGAACGGGCTGTATGATCTGTACAAACAGGAAGACTGAGGAGGACGGAACCATGGACAGGATCCAGATGAAGACTCCGCTGGTGGAGATGGACGGCGATGAGATGACCAGAGTCATCTGGAAGATGATCAAAGAGGAGCTTCTGCTGCCTTTCATTGACCTCAAAACGGAGTACTATGACCTCGGGCTGCCCCACAGGGACGAGACCGACGACCAGGTGACGCTGGACAGCGCTGAGGCGACCAAAAAATACGGCGTAGCCGTCAAATGCGCCACCATCACCCCGAACAAAGCCAGGATCGACGAGTATCACCTGAAGAGGATGTACAAGAGTCCCAACGGCACGATCCGCGCCGCACTGGACGGGACTGTCTTCCGTGCCCCCATCCTTGTCAGGGGGATCGAGCCTTATGTCCGCACTTGGAAGAAACCCATCGTCATGGCCAGACACGCCTACGGCGATGTCTATAAAAACACCGAGATCCGTGCGGATGGCCCCGGCACAGCGGAACTGGTCTTCACAGCCGAGGACGGTACCGTGACCAGAAAGACGATCCACCAGTTCGAAGGCGCGGGGATCGTGCAGGGTATCCACAACACTGATGCCTCCATCGAGGGATTCGCGAGAGCGTGTTTCTCCTATGCGCTGGATGCGAAGATGGACCTCTGGTTCTCCACCAAGGACACCATCTCCAAGACCTACGACGCCAACTTCCGCGAGATCTTTGAGCGCGTCTATGAGACGGAATTCAAGGAGGCCTTTGACGCGGCAGGCCTGGAGTATTTCTACACGCTGATCGACGACGCAGTGGCCAGAGTCATCCGCTCCGAGGGCGGTTTTGTCTGGGCGCTCAAGAACTACGACGGCGACGTCATGAGCGACATGATGGCCACCAGTTTCGGGTCCCTCGCCATGATGACCTCCATCCTGGTCTCTCCGGACGGCATCTACGAATATGAGGCCGCCCACGGGACCGTGCAGAGACACTATTACAAGTACCTGAAGGGAGAGACCACCAGCACCAACTCCGTGGCCACCATCTATGCCTGGAGCGGTGCCCTCCGCAAACGCGGCGAGCTGGACAGCCTGCCGGAGCTCGTGCGCTTCGCGGATGCCCTGGACCGCGCCACCCTCGGGACGATCGAGAGCGGAAAGATGACGGGAGACCTCGCTGCCATCTCCACGCTTCCGCATGTGGAAAAACTCGACACCGAGGGATTTATCAAAGCCATCCGGGAGCGTCTCGAAGAAGAACTGCAATAACTCTGGCTGTTACTGTTTTATTCATGAAGCAAAAAACTCCTCATGAGAATTATCTTTCTGTCTATTCTCATGAGGAGTTTTTTTGATTACCGTATTCCAGTACAGCTGTCAAGGAACCGGTAAACCTCGCCTGCAGCGTCCTTGACAGCTGCCCTGGAATAACGGTAGTCGGTATACAAGAGGAGCTGTCGCTCCTCTGCCTCCAAGGAGGCCGGGGATGATCCAGGGAGTTGGCGATGGAGGCATGTCAATGACCTCTAAATCGGCGGATTTGACAAGAATAGAAGAAACTGACGTTTTGATGGTTATGGAAGAGTGTCCATGACCACTTAACCGTCATTTTAGCCAGAAAAACAAAAATCTGACGTTTTGATGGTTGTGTAAGAGTGTCCATGACCATTTAAACGTCAATTCAGCCAGAAATAGAAGAATCTGACGTTTTAATGGTTGTGGAAGAGGTTACACCACCACTTAACCGTCAACTCTGACCGCATTGGCCTGTTCTGAAGGTAAAACGACTCTTCTGTGGCCTCCTTGAAGGCAGAGACGCGGAAGCGTCTCATGTCAACCAAAAACCGTATTCAAAGACAGCTGTCAAGGACGCCTCCGGCGAGGTATACCGGTTCCTTGACAGCTGTCCTTGAATACGGTAATTAAAACCAGTGTATTGTAGAAGTGATAATTTACAAATTATAAGAACTTGAATGTATCGTTATTCCTGTAGTGCCGCCTCTGCCTCCTCCCACTTTTCGTACAGCCGGGCGAGTTCGTCTTCTTTGGCGGCTTTCTCCTCGGCGAGAGCGGTGAGGCGGGGGACGTCCACGGCGACTTCAGGACGGACCATCTCGGCTTCGAGGGCGGCGATCTCTTCCTCCAAAGAGGAGATGGCTTCTTCCGTGCGCTTCAGGGCGTTTTCGGCTTTTCTGCGGCGGGCGGCCTCCTCCTTGCGGGCGCAGTAATCCTTCTGGCTGTCGGTCTCCCTGGAGATGCTGTCCGAGGCGGGACTTCCGCCGGAGGGAGAAGAAGAGGGACCGGAGGAGAAGACAGTCGCGGACGCCTCTTTCTCAGCTTCCTCTGCTTCAGCGATCTTCTCCAGATAATAATCATAGTTGCCCATGTATTTTTCCGGGACCGAGTCGCTGTTGTTGCCGTGGTAGCTCTCCAGCCTGTGATCCACGAGGCGCAGGATGCGGCTGGCGGTGTGGTTGATGAAATAGCGGTCATGGGAGACGCAGAGGACCGTTCCCTCGTAACTGTTGAGGGCATTTTCCAGGATCTCCCGCGAAGTGATGTCCAGGTGGTTGGTGGGCTCGTCCAGGATCAGGAAGTTGGATTTGGACAGCATGAGCTTGGCCAGGGACAGCCGGCCCTTCTCGCCGCCGGAGAGATCACCTACCCGTTTGAATACTTCCTCACCGGTGAACAGGAACGCGGCCAGGAGGCTGCGGATCTCCGTATTGTTCATGGAAGGAAAATCATCCGCTATCTCTTCGAAGACAGTATTCTCATCGTCCAGGACCTGCTGCTCCTGATCGTAATAGCCGATGTGGACGTTGGTCCCCAGGCGGATCACGCCGTCGTCGGGAGACACCAGATCGCCCAGGATCTTCAGGATCGTGGTCTTGCCGGTCCCGTTGTCCCCGATCAGCGCCACGTGTTCACCGCGCCTGATATGGAAGGAGAGGCCGCTGAAGAGGTGGTTGCTGCCGTAGGATTTGGCCAGGTCCTCCACCGTCAGCACTTCGCGGCCGCTGCGGATGCAGGGCGTGAAGACGAGATGCATGTCATCCCGGATCTGGACGGGTTTGGCTGCAGGCTCGATGCGGGAGAGCATCTTCTCGCGACTCTCGGCCCTGCGGATGGATTTCTCCCTGTTGAAGCGGCGCAGCTTCTCGATGACCTCCTCCTGATGGCGGATCTGGGCCTGGCTGTTGAGATAAGCCCTCTGCTGCTGCTCGCGCAGTGCCTTCTTCTGTTCCGCATACGCGGTGTAATTGCCGTTGAACACGGTACAGCGGGTGTTCTCCAGCTCGATCACCCTGCGCACCGTTCGGTCCAGGAAGAAGCGGTCGTGGGAGACGATGAGAACAGTGCCCCGGTAGTTCAGGAGATAATTCTCCAGCCAGCGGATGCTGCGGATATCCAGGTGATTGGTGGGCTCATCCAGCATGAGGAGGTCCGGTTTGCTCAGGAGGAGCTTGCCCAGGGCCACACGGGTCTTGAGGCCGCCGGACAGGGTGGAGATCTTCTTGTCCCGGTCCTCGTCCGTGAAACCGAGACCGCGCATGACGCCGACGATCTCTCCCTTGTAGGCATAGCCCTCTTCCAGTTCATAGCGGTGCAGGAGAGAGGTATACTCGGCCATCAGCGTATTGAGCGCCTCCCCGCGGAGACCGGCCATCCTGCGCTCATCCTCGGCGATCTGGCGTTCCAGATCGATGATGGGCTGTTTGACTTTCTCCAGTTCCTCGTAGATGCTGGCGTCGGAATCGAGCTCCTGGTTCTGGGCAAAATACCCCCACCGGCAGTCCCTGGCATAGGAGACGCTTCCCTCGTCAGGCTCGGTCTCCCCGGTCATGATGCGCAGGAGCGTGGTCTTGCCCGCGCCGTTGATGCCGACGATGGCGGCTTTGTCCCCTTTTTCAAGGTGGAACGTTATATCGGTAAGGACCTGTCCCTCGGGATAGCCCTTGGAGATGTGATGACATGCGGCGATCATAGAGGATCCTCCGTTCGGTTCCGGTCAGTGTCAAAAGCTATTGTAATAACTGCCGCCATCCCTGTCAAATCAGGACCTCGACGTATGCAGACGGCTCCCGCTTATTTGACAGGGTCTGAGGAAATTTATATAATGAAATATATAAAAAACCCCGTCTGTTGTTTCCGGCATCTTTGTGTAAATGGAGTTTTGAATGAGACCGATCGAAGAAAGAGAGATTTCACAGGCAGTCATAGACAGGCTTCCCAGATATTTTCGTTACCTTGGCGTTTTGAAAGAGGACGGTGTCGAGAAGATCTCGTCCCAGGAGCTGAGCACCCTGATGAACGTCACAGCGTCCCAGATCCGGCAGGACCTGAACAATTTCGGCGGATTCGGACAGCAGGGCTACGGTTATAATGTAGAGTATCTGCATGAGGAGATCGGCAAGATCCTCGGCCTGGATCAGCAGCACCAGCTGATCGTCATGGGTGCCGGCAAGCTGGGCAAAGCGCTGATCAACTACATGATGTACAGGAACAGGGGCTTCCTCTTCAGGGGCGCTTTCGATACAGATCCCTCCCTGTGGGGCAAGACCGTCGGCGATATTAAGGTCTATCCCCCGGATGAACTGGAGAGCTTCATCAAGGAGAACCACATCGACATCGCCGTTCTGACGCTGCCCAAAAATGAAGCCCAGGCAGTGGCGGAGAGACTGGCGGCAGCGGGGATCCGGGCCATCTGGAACTTCGCGCATGTGGACCTGAAAGTACCCTCGGACGTCCTGATCGAGAACGTCCACCTGCAGGACAGTCTGCTCAAACTGTCCTACAAGATCCGCAGCTACGAGAGAGATAAATGATCGTTCGGATCTACCGGATCCGCTACGGAGAAAAGCCCGCCCTGCGGGCTTTTCTGACGCTGAAAGGCAAGGTGTGGGAGTATGCAGTACCTGCTGACTGCTGACGAGATGAAACGCTGTGACGACTATACATCGCGTGTGATCGGTATCCCTTCCATCGTTCTGATGGAGAGGGCGGCCCTGGCCGTGGCAGACGCCGCGGAGGAGATCCTCAGGGACAGGGGCAGCCGCCACGGGACGGATATTCTGGTCCTGGCCGGAACCGGCAATAACGGAGCCGATGGTCTTGCCTCCGGCAGGATCCTGCGGGACAGGGGCAGAAAGGTGCGTTTTCTCTGTCTTCCGGGGACAGTGCGGGAAGGCTCCCTGTTCGCGGTGCAGCAGCAGATCCTGGCGCAGTACGGCGCACAGGTGGGCGTGTTCGGAGAGGACGGTCAGGACGAGACAGCCGCACCTGCCGTCGTGATCGACGCGCTGTTCGGTACCGGCCTGGGGAGACCGCTGACGGGAGCGCCGGCTGCGGCCGTGCGGTACATGGAGGAACTGCATGCTGCGGGCAGCGCTGTTGTCGCCGTGGATATCCCGTCCGGCGTCAGTGCCGACGACGGCTCTATCCTCGGGTGCGCGCCGCACTGCGACGAGACGGTTACTTTTGCCTTTTACAAGAGGGGACACTATATGTTCCCCGGTGCCGCACACTGCGGCAGGCTCCGCTGCGCGGAGATCGGGATCACGGAGCGTTCTCTGGAAGAGACGCCCGGCATGTTCACTCTGGAGAGCGAGCAGGCTGCTGACCTGCTGCCCGGGAGGGCTCCGGACGGCAACAAGGGCACGTTCGGGAAGGTCCTGATCATTGCGGGCAGCCGCAATATGTGCGGGGCTGCCATCCTCTGTGCGGAGAGCTGCGCAAGGGCAGGTGCGGGAATGGTCCGCGTCTTTACGCCCGAATGCAACCGCGTGATAGTGCAGAGCAGGCTTCCAGAGCTGCTGCTGACTACTTATGAAGAGGGGGATCCCCGACAGGCTGCGGAGCTCCTGAAACAGGATCTCGCCTGGGCGGACGTGGCCGTCATCGGTCCCGGCCTGGGCCGCGGCGAGACTGCCGGTGCACTGACACAGGCCCTCCTGGAAGCGGCAAATTACTGCCCTAAGCTTCGCGGGATCGTGATGGACGCGGATGCCCTGCGGCTGCTGGCGGGAGAGGACGGCTTTGAAGCAAAGCTGGCCCGCCGCAGGCAGGATCTGGAACTGATCCTCACGCCTCATCTGGCGGAATTCGCGGCGCTGCGTCACAAAAGTGTCTCAGCCTGCAGAGAGAATACGGAACAGGAAGTGCGGGAACTGGCATCGGCCGCCCGCTGCACAGTCGTCTGCAAGGACGCCAGGACCATGGTCTGCGATGCTTCCGGAGGTCCGGTCTTTCTGAATATCCGCGGCAACAGCGGCATGGCGACCGCCGGGAGCGGCGACGTCCTCGCCGGGATCTGCGGCGCTTATCTGGCTGTCTGTGAGGACGCTGTCCATGCGGCGCGCGTCGCTGTCCTGAGACATGCGCAGGCGGGGGACACCGCCGCGGCCAGGATCGGCAGGGAAGCCATGACAGCCGGGGACATCGGAGAGGCTGTCTCAGCCCTGCTGCCCCGCAGGACATGGGCCGAAGTGGATCTTTCCGCCATCAGAGCCAACATGGATCTGATGAAAGACATGCTCCCCGAGGAGACGGGCATCATCTCCGTGCTCAAGACGGACGGCTACGGTCACGGAGCTGCGGCTGTAGCGACACTGATGGAACAGCTGCCGTATGTCAGAGGGATAGCTCTGGCCACCTACGAAGAAGCCGCCGCCCTCCGCAGAAAGGGGATCCGCAAGCCGCTGATCCTGCTGGGATACTGTTTCCCCGGCTGTTACCGGGAGCTGGTGAGACAGGAGATCAGGCCGGCCGTGTTCCGGGAGGACATGGCAAGACAGCTGTCCGATGCCGCCGTCAGCGAGGGCAGGACACTCAAGATCCACATCGCCCTGGACACCGGTATGGGCAGGATCGGTATCACCCCGGATGCCCGCGGCGTGCGTTTCGTCCGCTGGGTCAGCGCTCTGCCCGGGCTGTCTGTGGAGGGGATCTTCAGTCATTTTGCGCGGGCGGACGAGGAATCGGACGTGCCCACGCAGGAGCAGTACAGCATATTCCGCGGTTTCCTGAGCCGCCTGGAGGAGGAAGGGATCCGCATCCCCTGGCCTCATATCGCCAACAGCGCCGGGATCCTGATCCATCCCGACACACACATGAAACTGGTGCGCGCCGGCATCACGCAGTACGGCCTGTGGCCCTCAGACGAGGTGGCTGCCATGGACAGCCTGCGCGGTGTCCGTCTGCGACCCGCCCTTTCCTGGAGGGCGAGGATCGTCTACATCAAGGACGTGCCGGCGGGGACGACCGTCAGCTACGGCGGGACGTATGTGACGGACAGGGAGAACACGCGGATCGCGACGATCCCGGTGGGCTATGGGGACGGGTATCCCCGGTCCCTGTCGGGCGTCGGACATGTCCTGATCTGCGGCAGGAAAGCGCCCATCCTCGGCAGGGTCTGCATGGACCAGCTGATGGTGGACGTGACGGAGATCCCGGAGGCGGCGGAAGGCATGACAGTCACGCTGCTTGGCAGGGACGGTGCTGAACAGATCACCGCAGAGGATCTGGGAGCGCTTTCGGGGCGGTTCAATTACGAGCTGGTATGCTGTATCGGAGACCGCGTTCCCCGCGTTTATGTTTGACGCTTCAGGCGACAGATGGTATATTGTAGCAAGCGAAAAGAACGCTGAAGGAGGTACCCTGATGTCAGGTCATTCGAAATTTGCCAATATCAAACATAAGAAAGAGAAGAACGACGCCGCCAAGGGCAAGATCTTTACCATCATCGGCCGTGAGATCGCCGTGGCTGTCAAGGAAGGCGGCCCGGATCCCGCCAACAACTTCAAGCTCGCGCAGGTGATCCAGAAGGCGCGCGCCAACAACATGCCCAACGATACCATCGACAGGGGCATCAAGAAGGCTGCCGGCGATGTGGGCAACGTCAATTATCAGTACAATACCTACGAGGGCTATGGTCCTGCCGGTATGGCGATCATCGTGGATACACTGACCGACAACCAGAACCGCACAGCCGCCAATGTCCGTGCCGCTTTTGCCAAGGGCAGCGGGAACATCGGCACACAGGGCTGCGTCTCCTTCATGTTCGACAAGAAGGGCCAGATCATCATCGACCGCGAGGAGTGCGATCTCTCCGCGGACGACCTGATGATGATCGTCCTGGATGCCGGCGCCGAGGACCTGAAAGAGGAGGAGGACAGCTTTGAGATCCTCACCGCGGAGGAGGACTTTGAGGCCGTAACGGAAGCTCTGAAAGCCGAGGGCATCGAGACCGCATCTGCGGAAGTGACCATGATCCCGCAGAATTATGTGAAACTCACCGACGAGAACCAGATCAAGCAGGCGCGCAGGATCCTCGACATCCTCGACGAGGATGACGACGTCCAGGCGGTCTACCACAACTGGGATGAGCCTGAGGATTGATACAGGTGTGAATATGCCTGAATACACGCGGCATGACGGTCCCTTGCCGGCAGGGGGCCGTCCTTTGCATACGCCGCTCCCCATGCCAGAGAGAAAAGAACACACCGCGATCCGCTTCGACCTCCCTGACAGCGAGATCTTCGGGGACACGGAAGAGGATGATTTTGACCTGGAGATCGCCGAGGACGACGACTTCGATCTCTGATCACGAAAGGAAAGCTGATACATGGCAGCTAAGCGCACAGGCGCGGGTAAGAACAGAACAGGCACGGCAAGGAAGAGGACATCGGGATCCGGCAGCAGGACCAGGACACGTTCCGCCGCGAACAAGAACACGACA
>CAMOJW010000047.1 GCA_946617225.1 uncultured Lachnospiraceae bacterium | reverse complement strand
GCGCGCCTTCGGCGAAAAGGACTGAGCGAAAGCGGGCCCCTCGGAACTGTTTATGTATGAATAAGTATAATGAGTATACTGCGACAGCCCCTTTTTATGGTCGTCTCCTCGATTCACTCCCAGAAATCCCCGGTCCCGGTCGCCTTGCAGAGCGCCGGCCGCATGTCCATCATGCCGGTGTAGTTGGGCAGGAGATAGACGGTGCGGCCCTCCCGGGCCAGCGTCTCCACCAGCTCCGTATAGTCGCCGGCAGGTGTCAGCAGTTCCGGGTCAGCGCCGGCCCGCAGCAGGCGGTCCTTCAGGTCCTCCGCGCGGTCACCGCCGTAGTAGATCTTCTTAAGGTGCGGATCGGCGCAGAGCTTCTCGTAGTCGGTGCTCTCGATCCAGGAGAAATCCACCCCATCGCCGGTCCGGTTGTTGAGGATCAGCACAGCGGAGTAGTCCTCGTCAGTGGAGGTCACATAGGTGAAGGCCTGGTTGCAGCCGGCGGGGTTTTTGACCAGGATCATCTGGGCGCGCACGCCGTTCAGATCGAAGGTCTCCATCCGGCCGAAAGAGGAGCGGACGCTGGAGAGCGCTTCCATGGCTCTGTCGGCGGGAAGATCCAGCGCAATAGCCGCGGCGACGGCGGCAGCGGCATTATAGACATTGTAGACAGCGGGGAGCGCGATATGCACTTCCCGTTCTCTGTCGGCAGCACCTGTACCGGCAGCCTCCGCGCTGACAGACTGCGCACCGGCAGCCTCCGCGACTGCAGGCTCTTCGACCACAGTCCCCGCACCGGAACGCACCCGCATGCGGACGGTACTGCCGTCCGCTCCGGTCCCGCGGATGGCGGTGACGGCGACGTCAGGATCCCTGCGCCGCAGGCCGCACTTCGGGCACCGGAAACCGCCCAGATGGGCGTAGATGTGGTAATCATATTCGTAGGCGGTGCCGCATTTCGGGCAGACACCGGCATCCGCGAGGTCCACGTCCCCCTGCACGCCCACGGAAGATTCAAGACCGTAATAGACGGTCCGGGCGGGGGAGTCGAACGCCAGCGAGGAGGAGAGGGGATCCTCCGCATTCAGGACCAGCGTGGAGGCAGGGCTGTTCTGGACAGCCGTGCGGATCTCTTTCAAGGTGTTTTGCACACCGCCGTAGCGGTCCACCTGGTCGCTGAACAGGTTGGTGACGACGATGGCCGCAGGGGTCAGGAACTGCACCACCTGTTTCAGGGCCGCCTCGTCGCACTCCAGCACCGCGTAGCTGTACCGCGCCTTGCCCCGCCAGTCGGCAGAGCTGATCAGATCGGAGGCGATGCCGTGGAGCAGGTTGGCGCCGGATCTGTTCAGCAGGCAGTCGTGCCCGCAGGCGGTGATCACGTGCTCGATCATGTTGCAGGTGGTGGTCTTGCCGTTGGTGCCGGTGACCAGGACCACCTTCATGCCCTCGGAGACGGCGCTCAGGATGTTCCGTTCCACTTTCATGGCGACGATCCCGGGGACAGCGGTCCCCCCGCGTCCCGTCCTGCGCAGGGCGGCACGGGTGAGCTTGCAGGCGGCTACGGACAGGACTGTTTTGACAGGATTCGGTTTCTTCATAAGCAACTCCATATAAGATACAACAGCTTTCAGTTCTGTGTTCCGGAGCAGGGCCGCGGGGCCGTGTCCGGTCTGCAGTTCTTTTTATCGATCCGTCAGATAATATCTGCGCAGGCCGTCGCGGACCTCGCAGCGGATCTTTCCGCGAGCCATGTGATAGTCCAGGTGGGCCATGCACTCCCCGACGGCGAACCATTTCTGGATCGGGGGAAATTCCGCCCAGTTCCGGGCCCGGATCTTCCAGCGCATCTGCGCGGCGATCTCATAGCCGCACAGCCCGGGCTCCTCCCCCAGGATGACCAGGACTTCTCTCAGACGCCGGTCGTGGTGGGCCAGAAGGGCGTCGATCCTTGCGCCGTAGTCACCGGGCTTGCGGTGTCCCGGCAGGGCGAGGCGGACAGGCAGGTCCCGGACGCGCCGCAGCTGCTCCAGATAGCTGCCGAGGGAGTCCTCCATGCTGACCCAGTTGGTGATGTTGGGGGTGATGTCGAACAGGATGTGGTCTCCGGTGAACATCACCTGTTCGTCGCGCAGGTAGAACATGCAGTTGCCCGGCGTGTGCCCGGGGACCAGCAGCGTCTCCAGCGTGTAGTCGCCGACCCGCAGCGTGTCGCCGTCCTGCAGGGGGTGGAAGCGGGGGTCGACGCCGGGCATTTTCTCCGTCCGGGCCGGGTTCGTTGCGTAGACCTCCTCCAGCAGATCTGCGGGAAAACCTTCCTCGTGGAAGCGGAAATTGCGCGTGTCCCAGGAGTAGGAAGGATCCGAGCTCAGCGAGAACAGCTCCATGTCCGTGCCGCTCATGTAGATGTTCCTCTCAGGACCGGCAAAAAGGTCCGCCATGCCGCAGTGGTCGGAGTGGAGATGGGTCACCAGGACGTCCCTGCGCGCAGGGTCCGAACCCAGCTCCGCGAGCCCCTCTTCCAGCATCTCCCGGCAGATCGGGCGCCGGAAGCCGGTGTCGATCAGCAGATCCCTGTCGCCGCCGCGGATGAGGTAGCTGTTCAGTTCTTTCAGCGGGTTGCCCGGCAGGGCTACGCCGATGCGGTATATGTTTTTATAGACCTCTTCTGTCATGGCAATCTCCCGTTCATAACATTTAATGATGTGATTATAACACTAACCGGGGGACGGAAAAGAGGAAAAGTTTGTTAACTTTAAGACTTTAACAAATTGCATTGATTATTGGTCCTAAAATCTATAAACTGTTATCAAAAGAAGAGGTGCATCCGCGCAGGAGGCGCCTTGTCGGTTTTTTAAGGCAGGTTTTTCGTGCTGCGGGGAGGCCGGCGGACGCGGGAAGGAGCGGGTGCGGGGACAGTAAAAGTGTAAAGGAGGACAGAATCGTGAACATCATCGTGTACATCGGCGCTGTTCTGGGTCTCTGCGCATTGGGGTTTGCATGGCTTCAGGCCGGCAAGGTGATGAAGCAGGACGCGGGAACGGACAGAATGAAGGAGATCGCCGCCTTCATCCACGAGGGAGCTGTGGCCTTTCTGATGGCCGAATACAGGATCCTCGTGTTTTTTGTTGTGATCCTTTTCGTGCTGATCGGCGCGGGGATCGGCTGGATGACTGCCGTATGCTTCCTGGTAGGCGCCTTGTTTTCCACGGCGGCCGGTTATATCGGCATGAACGTGGCCACCAGAGCTAACGTGAGGACTGCGGCAGCAGCCAAGGACAGCGGCATGAACGCCGCCCTGTCAGTGGCTTTCTCCGGCGGCTCCGTCATGGGCATGAGCGTCGTGGGATTCGGCCTGCTCGGTGCCAGCGTGATCTATGCCGTCACCGGGAGCCCGGACGCGCTGTCGGGATTCTCGCTGGGCGCTTCTTCCATCGCGCTGTTTGCCCGTGTGGGCGGCGGTATCTACACCAAGGCAGCTGACGTCGGCGCCGACCTGGTCGGCAAAGTGGAAGCCGGTATCCCCGAGGACGACCCCAGAAACCCCGCCGTCATCGCCGATAACGTCGGCGACAACGTCGGCGACGTGGCCGGCATGGGCGCTGACCTGTTCGAGTCGTATGTAGGTTCCATCATCTCCGCCGTCACGCTGGGAGTCCTGGCCTATCAGGCAAGCGGAGCCCTCTTCCCGCTGATGATCGCGTCGCTGGGCATCGCGGCGGGCATCCTGGGCTGCTTCTTCGTTAAGGGCGACGAGAATTCGAATCCCCACAGCGCCCTGAAGATGGGCAGCTATGTTTCCTCCGCCATCGTAGTGGTAGGCTCGCTGGTCCTCAGCCGCGTCTTCTTCGGAAACTTCCGCGCGGCGTTCGCCATCATCTTCGGCCTGGTAGTGGGCCTGATCATCGGTATCGTCACGGAGATCTACACTTCCGGCGACTACCGTTTTGTCAAGAAGATCGCCCAGCAGTCCGAGACAGGTCCCGCCACTACTGTGATCAGCGGCATCGCGGTGGGCATGCAGTCCACGGCGATCCCGATCCTGCTGATCTCCGTCGGCATCATCGGTTCTTATCTCTGCTTCGGTCTCTATGGCATCGCCCTGGCGGCGGTGGGCATGCTCTCCACCACCGGCATGACCGTGGCGGTGGACGCCTACGGTCCCATCGCGGACAACGCGGGCGGTATCGCGGAGATGTCCCGCCTTCCTTCCAAGGTCCGCAAGATCACGGACAAACTGGACGCAGTCGGCAATACTACCGCAGCCATGGGCAAGGGATTTGCCATCGGCAGCGCCGCTCTGACAGCGCTGGCCCTTTTCGTCTCCTATGTGCAGGCCGTAGGCCTTGACGGCATCGACCTGCTGGATTATAAAGTCATCGTAGGCCTCTTCATCGGCGGTATGCTGCCGTTCCTTTTCTCGGCGCTGACCATGGACAGCGTGTCCAAAGCCGCCTATAAGATGATCGAGGAGGTCCGCAGACAGTTCCGCACCATCGACGGCATCCTGGAGGGCACGGGCAAGCCGGACTACACCAGTTGCGTGGCCATCTCCACCCATGCTGCGCTCAAAGAGATGCTCGTGCCGGGCATCATGGCGGTGGTGGTGCCCATCGTGATCGGTATCCTGCTGGGACCTGCGGCCCTGGGCGGCCTGCTGGCCGGTTCCCTGGTCACCGGTGTCATGCTGGCCATCTTCATGTCCAATGCGGGCGGCGCCTGGGACAATGCCAAGAAATACGTGGAAGACGGACACCACGGCGGCAAGGGCAGTGACGCCCACCACGCGGCCGTCGTCGGCGATACCGTGGGCGATCCTTTCAAGGACACCTCCGGGCCTTCGCTGAACATCCTGATCAAGCTGATGACCGTGGTCTCGCTGGTGTTCGCGCCGCTGTTCATGAGCATCGGCGGACTGTTCTGAGCCTGACGTTCCGTGTATTCGTACAAGAGGGGAGATCAAAATGTACGGTGAGAATTTTACCAAATACCAGGAGATGAGAGAAGTCTTCAGCAAGATCATCGAAGAGGCCAGGACGCTGAAGAGGCCGATCCGCGTAGCTGTTGCCGGCGCGGATGCCGAGAACATCCTGCAGGGCGTCTTTGACGCGCAGGAGGCGGGATTCGTGGAGCCCGTTCTCATCGGCAATTACAAGAAGATCACGGCCATCCTGGAGCAGCTGGGCCTGCAGGACAGAGAGTTCGATCTGCAGCCGGTGACCAATGACGTCAACGTGGTCCAGTATGCCATCGAGATGATCCAGGCCGGGCAGGCCGATGCGCTCATGCGCGGCAATACCCAGACCAGGGATTTCCTGCTGCCCATCCTCAACAAGGCCAACCACCTCGTGCAGGAGGACCGCCTGCTCACGCATGTGAACATGCTCAAGTTCAACGGCTATGACAAGGTCCTCGCCATCTCGGACTGCACCCTCCTGGTGGAGCCCTCCATCGAGCAGAGGAAACAGGTCATCCGCAATATGACCGAGGCCCTGAACCTGATCGGCGTCGAGAAGCCAAACCTTGCCCTGCTGGCCCTGGTGGAAAAACCCAGCTTCCACATGCGCGACACCGTGGAGGCCACCACCATCGTCCAGGACCACCGGGAGGAGCCCATTGCCGACTGCAATCTCTGGGGCCCCATCGCCTATGACCTGATCGTCAGCAAGGAAGCCGCCCGCCTCAAGAAGTACGACTGCCCCTACAGCGGCGATTTCGACGGCATCGTGGTGCCCTCGCTGCTTGCCGGCAATATCATCTGCAAGATGCTGGATACCCACCTGCACTCCTCGGGCTGCTGCATGCTGATAGGCGCCAAGATCCCGATCGCGCTTACCGGCCGCAGCGAATCCTCCGAGCAGGCATACCTGTCGCTGGCAGGCTGCGCGGCCATGTTCGCGGAGCAGATCAACGCCAGGAAGTAAAGGTCCTATGCGCAGCAAATACTTTGATATCAACCGGGACGGCATGAGCGTCCGCTGCAAGCTGTACTGCAATGACCCTCATGACGTGCGCAGGGCGGTGATCTTCGGGCACGGCTTCGGAGGCCACATGGACAACCGGGCCGCGGAGAGATTCGCGGACAAGGCCCTCTCCAAATACCGGGATCTGGGCGTAGTGGTCTTCAACTGGCCCTGCCACGGCAACGATGCCATGGGAAGACTGCGGCTGATCGACTGCGATACGTACCTGCGGCTGGTCCTGGAGCACGCCTGCAGCCCGGAGGGACTCGGCGCGCGGGAGATCTGCGCTTATGCCACCAGCTTCGGCGCGTACCTGTTCCTCAAGTACATGGCAGAACACGGGGATCCTTTTCGCAGAGCCGTTTTCCGGTGCCCGGCGATCCCGCTGTACCCTGTTTTCACCCACACCATCCTGGGCCCCGAGGAGCTGGACAAGCTCGCGAAGGGCAAGCCTGTCCTGGCCGGCTTCGACCGGAAGGTCCGGATCACGCAGGAGTTTCTGGAGGAAGTACGAGAACACGATGTGACGGATCCGGAGAAGTATGATTTCATGGAGATGTCCGATGACATCCTCCTCATGATGGGCACGAAGGACGAGGTCGTCCCCATGGAGGGCATCCGGAAGTTCGCCGACGACAACCTGATCGAGGTGCTGCCGGTGGAAGGGGCCGACCACCGCTTCCAGGACCCGAAAAAAATGGATCTCGCCATCAGCGAGATCCTGAAGTTCCTGCAGCTGTAAGGTCAAAAACCTGAATAAAGGGGGCTGACGCATTATACTCATTACACTTATTCATGCATAATGCGACAGCCCCCTTCTATTATGATCATCTTACAGTCTCTTCTGCACCGGAATGGATCAGTAATTCAGCCGTCCGATGCAGATCAGCAGATAATCGCCCATATCTATGATCTGGCCGGAAGTCATGTTCCTCTCGGCCGCCAGGTCCAGATACTTGTGGTACTCCTTGTCGGAGAGACCGCTGATGACCTCATAGTCGTAGCCCCAGTAGGCCAGATAAGCGCCCATGAGCTGTCCCTTGAACTGTCTGTTGTACCAGTCGACAGCGCTGGAAGCGTCAGTCTGCACGTAGTTGAAGGGCTTGCCGGAGCCCTTGCCGGTGAGTTTGTGCCGGATCTTATAGAAGAGCCTCTCGCGCAGGGAATCACCGGCGACGGTGGTCTGGACCCAGACATTGTGGCCCAGATCATAGTTGCCCGCGAAGACGAGGGGCTTTTTTTCATACTCGGAGACCAGCTTCAGGCCGATCTGCTGCATGTAAGCGGCTTCGTTCTCCGAGCGCTGGTTGTTGAGGGCAAGGAGTTTGTTCTCGTAGATGCCCTGCCGCCAGCACAGGAGCAGGAGGCAGGCTGCGGCCGCCAGACACAGGTACCGGCGCAGAGCGGGGAGAGCCCCGCGGGGGCGCAGGGAGGCGGCGCGCTCGCGGTCACCGTCCATGTCCGCTTCCCGGGCGGCCCTAAAAGCGGCGGATTCGGGGCTCACGGCCGGATCCAGGACACGTCCCAGCAGCTCCATGGCCAGAAAGACGCAGAAACCTGTGAAGACCATGAGCGTGATGGCGGTGCGGTACCACATGACCATGGCCTGGATCAGCATCAGGAAGAAGAGGGACAGGCCTGAGCAGAAACCCAGGAACAGCGGCAGCGCGCTCCGCCTCTTCACGCAGAGACGAATGGCATAGGCCGCGAACAGGACGGCGCATCCCACGAACACGCCGATGGGCAGGTAGACCAGGCCGGCGGCCACATAGTTCACGAGGAACTCGCAGATCAGCGTGCGAAGCTGTTCGCCGCTGAGAGGCCAGTAGATCTTGGTGGCTCCGGTGTGCTGGAACTGCAGGTGCAGGATCCCCATGATCGCATAGCCCACGATCAGCCGCAGGACCAGGCCGATGGCCAGCGGTGCGGCACAGCTGAGTCCCTCGAAGAACCAGCCGGCCCTGCCGGGGAAGCGGCGGGTGACACAGTCATCGGCTTCCGGACCGGGCTCGCGGACGCAGTACTTATAGAAGAGGATCAGCAGCACCATGGATACATAGACCGGTGCCAGGGACTCGGCGGCGGAAGTCACGAACGCGAGGAGCACCCCTGCGGTCAGCGTGGAGCGGAGAGTGGGCCTGTCCCTTGTCAGGAGGTACAGCAGCGCCAGAAAGGTGAGCAGGTAGCTGCCGGGCACAACGATGGTGGCGCCGCAGGTGAACTCCCAGATCTCCTGCAGGATGGGATAAGTGATGAAAGCGCACGCGGGAAGCGTGTAGAGCCAGACCCAGCGCCTCCGGCCGCTGAGAACGTACAGGATGGCAGCAAACAGGGCTGCGTCGATCATGAGCAGGCAGACGGAGAGATATTTGTCCGCAAAAGGCACATACTCGCCGAAGGAGAAGATCTTCTTCCACAGGACAGCGCCCCAGCGCAGTTCCTGCAGCCACAGCGTTCCGTCCACATAGAGGCCGGTGGCCAGGTCGTCGGCGCCGACGGTGCGCTGCAGCATGGAGAAACCGAACGTACCGTAGGTCAGGAAGACCAGCGGCACCCAGAAACTCTTCCGGGAGGCGATGTCGCGGTAGAAGTCACGTAAGATCCTGCGCATAGTACAGAGTGCCTTTCTGAAAAGGATCAGCATCCCGCGGCGGGCAGGGCCCGTCAACAAGATGCTGAAGCGGTCAGTTGCTGAAAGATGTGAAATACAGGCGGTCGTCCGCCACGTTTTTGAGGTGCTTTCCGTAGGAGGATTTGCCGTAGAGTTTGGCGGATTCCAGGAGCTTGTCCCTGTTGATCCAGCCGGAGTGATAGGCGATCTCCTCCGGTGCCGAGATGATCACGCCCTGCCGCGACTGTACCTGCTGCACGAAGAGGGAGGCGTCCATCAGGCTCTCGACGGTCCCCGTGTCGAGCCACGCAAACCCTCTCCCCAGGATCTGGACCCGCAGCACGCCCTGTTCCAGGTACATGCGGTTCAGGTCCGTGATCTCCAGCTCGCCCCGGCGGGAAGGCTGCACCTGCCCGGCCAGCGAAGAGACGCCCGGCGGATAGAAATACAGGCCGGTGATACAGTAGTTGGACTTGGGGTCTTTCGGTTTCTCCTCCACGGAGAGGACCCTGCCGTCCCTGTCGAACTCCACCACGCCAAAATCTTTCGGATTGGGCACATAGTAGCCGAAGATGGTGGCCATGCCGTTTCCGGCGTTCTGGGCGGCTTCCCGGAGATTGCCGGTGAAATACCCGCCGTAGAAGATATTGTCCCCCAGGACCATGGCCACGGGGTCCCCGCCGATGAACTCCTCGCCGATGAGAAAAGCCTGGGCCAGGCCGGCCGGTTTCTCCTGCACGGCATACTCCAGGTGGATCCCGAAGTTGGACCCGTCCCCCAGAAGGTCGCGGAACCGCGGCAGGTCCACGGGCGTGGAGATCAGCAAGATGTCCCGGATCCCCGCCAGCATCAGCGTGGAGAGGGGATAGTAGATCATCGGTTTGTCGTATACAGGAAGGAGCTGTTTGGAGGTCACCCGCGTCAGCGGATAGAGCCTCGTGCCGGACCCGCCGGCCAGAATGATTCCCTTCATGTTCTTTTCTTCCTCTCTCCGTAGACTTCCCGCACCACGAACTGCGGGGAGTTATTGAGACTGATATAGATGCGGCCTATGTATTCGCCGATCAGGCCCAGCATGAACATGATCATGCCTCCCGTGAACAGGATGATGGCCATGGTGGAACTGTAGCCGATGGCGATGGTGGGGATCAGGAGCTTCCGGACCACCACGTAGACCGTCATGATGGCTCCCAGGAAGGCGAAGAGGATCCCGCACATGGTGGCAAAACGAAGCGGTTTCACGGAGAACGCCGTGAAGCTGTTCATCCAAAGGGAGAAGGACTTGCGGAAGTTATAATGTCCCACGCCGATGGCGCGCTCCCGCTCCTCCATGACCACGTTGGTGACGCGGCGCGTCGCCCGCAGCATCAGGCCCGAGAGATACGGGTAGGGATTCGTATATTTGATCACCTCGTCCTTGACAAAGCGCTTCATGACCGAGAAGTTGGAGAACTTCAAGTCCGGGTCCTTGCCCAGCAGCCAGGTGGCAACGGCGTCGTTGACGGCGCTGCCGAAATTCTTGAAACCGGACTGGGTCTTTTTGGGGTATTTGGCGATGGCGACGTCATAGTCCCCGGTGAGGAGGGGTTCCATCAGGTCCCACAGCCGGTCGGCCGGGCACTGCTGGTCGTCGTCGATAAAGACCACATAATCCCCGTCCGCGTAGTGGCAGCCGCACAGCAGGGCATTGTGCCGTCCGCCGTTGCGGGCCAGATCGATGGCCAGGACCCGCGGATCCCGGGCAGCCTCCCGTTTCAGCACCTCCATCACGCCGTCCGGGGAGCAGTCATTGACCGCTATGATCTGATAATCGAACTCCGGCCGCGTCGCCATCACGTCCCGGATCTCCTGCATCACCAGCGCCACGGAGCCCTCGCTCGCGTAGCAGGGGATGATGAAACTGATCAGCTTCTGCGCCGTCTCACCCGCCCCGTGTTCAGTTGTAAGTTTCCTGTCGTCCGTCAATACACTCTCTCCTGTCAGGTATGTTCCTTCTCTCCGCGCACGCGGATCATTTCTTCAGGTACGCCATGGCGGCATCGATGACCGCCGTGCAGTCCTCTTCGGACATGCCGTAGTACATGGGCAGCCGCACCAGACGGTCGCTCTCCCGGGTCGTGTACACGTCCTCTCCGGCAAAACGGCCGAATTTCCGCCCGGCGGGGGAGGAGTGCAGGGGCACGTAGTGGAAGACGCAGGAGATGCCGCGCTCTTTCATAAAGGCGATGAAAGCGGTCCGGTCTGCCAGATCCCGGAGCTTCAGATAATACATGTGGGCGTTGTGCACGCATTCGGCCGGCACGTGGGGAACTTCTATGCGGCCCTTCCCGTTCAGAGTGTCCTCCGCCAGAGGACGGAAAGCCCTGTCGTAGGTGTTCCAGGCGGCCAGACGGCTCTCGTTGATGTGATCCGCCTCGCATAGCTGGGCCCACAGATAGGCGGCGTTCAGGTCGGAGGGAAGGTAGCTGGAACCGTAGTCCACCCAGGTGTATTTGTCCACCTGGCCCCGGAAGAAACGGGCCCTGTTGGTGCCCTTCTCCCGCAGGATCTCAGCGGGTTCGTTATACTTCTCATCGCGCATCAGCAGCGCGCCGCCCTCGCCCATGGAGTAGTTTTTGGTCTCATGGAAGGAGTAGCAGCCCAGATCGCCGATGGTGCCCAGCGCCTTGCCCTTGTAAGAGGCCATGACGCCCTGCGCGGCGTCCTCGATGACAGTCAGTCCGTGGCGCTGTGCGATGTCCAGGATGGTGTCCATCTCGCAACCCACACCGGCATAGTGCACGGCCATGATCGCCCGGGTCCGCGGTGTGATGGCTGCCTCCAGTTTCTGCTCGTCGATGTTCATGGTGTCCGGCCGCACGTCGACAAAGACCGGAGTGGCCCCGGTCAGTACGACGGCTGTAGCCGTGCTGGAGAACGTGAAGCTGGGCAGCAGGACCTCGTCCCCCGCCTTCAGCCCGCTCAGGATCGCCGCCATTTCCAGCGCGGTGGTTCCGCTGGTGGTCAGGAGAGCCTTCTGCGCGCCGAACCGCTCCTCCAGCCAGGTGTGGCACCGTTTGGTGAAGGGTCCGTCGCCGCAGATCTTGCGGTTCGCGATCGCCTCCTGGATATAGGAAGGTTCTGTGCCGATGTAGGGGGGAATATTGAAAGGTATCATACGATAGTCTGCCTCCGGTAAAGTTCATAGTTATCTAAAATTATACTATCTTTGTGCTTAGAATAGTAGATGGAAATATGATTAATCATCTCCCCGCCATTTGACAACCGCCCGAAAAGAAGATATAACAGCAACATCCGATTCTGTGATATAGTAGCAAAATAGCAGGCAGTAATGATCAGTACACCGGAAATCGGACGGAGAAGTACATGCGGACAAAACATCCCCTGCTCTCGAGAATACTCTGGACGACGGCAGCGATCCTCTGGATGGTGCTGATCTTTGTGCTGTCCTCACAGGATGGCGTGCAGTCCTCGGATCTCTCTGCCAGAGTCTGCGGATGGCTGGGCAGGAATTTCGTCCCCCGCTTCAGGGAGTGGGACTGGGCCAGGCAGCAGCATTTTATCGCTGTCAGCTCCTTCTATGTGCGCAAAGCGGCCCACGCCGCCGAATATGCCGTTCAGGGATTCCTGATCTCCATGGCGGCAGGAAGTTATGGCCTTTCTGCCAGGAAGAGGGTCCTGCTTTCTCTCGCTGCGGGCATCTGCTGGGCTGCCCTGGATGAGTTGCATCAGACGAGAGTGGCAGGCCGCAGCGGACAGATCCGGGACGTGCTCATCGACGCGGCCGGTCTCATCGCGGGCATCCTCTGTTCTCTGCGGGCCGCGGCGGCGGTGCACTGGGGAATGTTCGGTGTATATATCGCTGCATTCCTGCATTTTACCCTTCTCGGAAGGACGCGGGTGGCGGAGCCTGTCTTCGAGCCCAGACCGTTCACAGCCCTGCGCCGCTCCATCTGGCTGGAGGAACCGGTGCCCGAACTGCTGCGCATCCTGCTGCATCAGGGGCCCCGGCAGGCACTGCAGTATGTGCACCTTCTGCAGACCTGGTCCCTGCGGGGACTGGCCCTGAACATCCTGCTTTTCCTGCCGATGGGCATTTTCCTGCCGGCATTGATCCCGGCCCTGCGGGGCAGGGAGCGCACGGTGCGCCGGAAGAGGCGCATGAAGGGAGGCACCCATTCAGGAGGCATCCGGAAGCGGGCGGGTTTCCCTTGGAAGGCGTTCCTGCTCTGTCTCCTGATCTCCCCGGCTCTGGAAGTGACCCAGTATGTCACCCGGCTGGGAGCATTCGATGCGGATGATCTCATCTGCAACGCGATCGGGGCATTTGCGGGATGCCTGCTGGCCAAAATCTTACAAAATTGTTACAAGAAGTTTAAAAAATAGTTGATATCCCGAAGGCTATCATGCTATAATACGATCGTGATAGTATAACTATAATTAAAGAAGCTTTTCGGGGATCTCTTCAGGCTGCATGTTCCGGACTACAGCGTTCCGGGGCCGCTCCTGAGCAGATCCGGCAGAGGTAATGAATGGCTAAAAGGTTTAGACAACTGACACTGTTACTCGGATTGAGCGTCATGCTGTCCTTCGGGGCCGGCAGGGCTGCTTATGCTGCGGAGCCCGATGTGACGGAGACAGTCCAGGACAGCGGGACCGAAGGCGCCGTGCAGAATGATGCAGGGAATGCTGGCGGCGCAGCAGATACAGGCGTCGACGGGTCCGGTGCGGCGGGAGATCAGTCCGGAGATACGACGGGAGGAGAGACAGATCCTTCGCAGACGGCCGGAACCGATGATCCCACTGATCCGCAGCAGGGAGTGACCGGCGGCGAGCAGACAGGATCCGGAGACGAAGGTGTCCCCGGCACACAGACCGGCGGAGGAGAAGCAGGCAATACCGGCACACAGACCGGCGGAGACCAGGGCGATACCGGTTCGCAGGCAGGCGCAGGCAACACCGGCAGCGAGACGCCTGACGTACCGCTGGAACCCGGGACTACTCCGGAGACCGGTACAGGCAGCGGATCCGGAGCAGTCACGGATCCGACAGATCCGACGCAGCCGGGGACCACAGATCCGACAGACCCGCAGCAGCCGGGGACCACAGATTCGACAGACCCGACGCAGCCGGGGACCACGGATCCGACAGACCCGGACCAGCCCG
>CAMOJW010000046.1 GCA_946617225.1 uncultured Lachnospiraceae bacterium | reverse complement strand
TCCACCGCTCCCGCTCCGTCGTCAAAACGCAGGAGCATGGAGTTCTTCTCCGGCGCCTGCCCGAAGATCTCCCGGTAGGAGCTGTCCTGCATGTAGAGATAGTGGTTGACATAGTTCTCACAGCTTCCGGCCACCACCGCGGTGTAGGTGTGCTCATCGCTGTCCCGCAGCGTCACCGTATCCCCCGGCTGTACGCCCAGGAGTTCACAGCTCTTTTCGTCCAGGAGGATCCCTTCCCCGGGGATCGTCTGCTGGGGGGCTCCCTCCCTGTGCAGGCCGTCCGCCGCCGGCTGCAGGTGCAGGAACTCTCCCGTATTCTCTGCCTCCGCTGCGGAGAAGGAGAAAAGGGAAACATTTTCGACCGTTACACTGTGGCGTCCGCTGCCCAGGATATCCACGGTCTCCTTCCTGCAGCGCACGCTGTCCGCGACTTCCGGGATCTCATCCAGCAGCTGCTGCAGGTTCACCAGTTCGGACCGCATGGCATCCTCGCGGATCCCCATCTCCGCGTCATAGACCGTCACCTCGTCGAACTGCCACCGGAGGATATCGAAGATCGAATCCCGGAGCCCGAAACCGGTCACCAGGATGGCAGTGCACCCGCCGATCCCGGCGATAGTCATCCAGAAACGCTTTTTGTAGCGGAACAGGTTGCGGATGCTGACTTTTCTCAGGAAGGACAGGCGCTCCCAGAGGAAAGGGATATACTCGGGGAGCACTCTTTTGCCCGGCATGGGCGCGCGGGGGCGCATGAGTACGGCGGGCACCGCCTGCAGGGCCGTGCGGCAGGCGGCGTAGGCTGCGCCGGCGGTCGCCAGGACTGCAAAACCGAGACTGTACAGCACCACGGAGGGATACAGGAGGTACTCAGCGGAGGGCAGCAGGTAGGACAGCTGGGTCCATTCATAGTAGATGATCCCGGGAATGGCCGTACAGCCCAGCAGGAGACCCAGGAGCCCGCCCGTCAGGCTGGCGGCCAGCGCGTAGCCGAGATATTTCAGGGAGACCGCCCCGTCGGAGATCCCGAGGGCTTTCAGCGACCCGATCTCGCTCCGCTGCTCCTCCACCATGCGCGTCATGGTGGTCAGGGAACTCAGAGCCGCCACCAGGAAGAAGATCATGGGAAAAACGTCCGCCAGATCACTCATCCTCTCCGCATCCAGGGAGAAAGTCAGATAGCTCTCCACCGTGTCCCTGCCCAGTATGTACCATTTGGCGGAGCCTGCGTCCAGAGCGGAGAGCCCCGATGAGAGCATCATGGACATCATGTCCGTGATCCTGGTCTCTCTGAGGAGCTGCTCCTTCCGCAGCGCTGCCCTCTCCCGGCCCAGGGGCTCCAGGGCTTCTATGAAAGCGTCCACCCGCTCCTCATACTCGTCATCCGTGTAGCAGTTGAGATCCCGGAGTCCCTCCAGTGTCAGATAGGCGGCCGTGTAGTAGTCCACCGTGAAGTTTTCCTGCGGGACCGCCACGAAACCGGTGATCTTGCCCGCCCCCATGGAGGAAGTGCTCCGGTCCATGGTGATATACAGGGGGCTGCGCCCGACGCCCACCACGGTGTAGGTCTTCTCCTCCAGAATATCCGTCCCGTTGTTCCTGGTCCTGGCATCGGCCGTGTCCAGCGTCAGCCTGTCCCCGATCCCGATCTCCAGAGCATCCAGCACGGCCTGTTCGGTGAGGCACTCATCAGGGGCTTCAGGCAGCCTTCCCTCCAGGACTTCCGGGAGATTGACGGACCGCGGGAGATCCATCAGCGTCACGATCTCATCCCCCGTCAGGACATCAAAAGAACGGCCGCCCTCCGCACAGAGGACACCGTCCTGTCCGCCGAGGACCTGCAGGTCCTCCTCCGTGATCCCCAGCGCGCTGAGCACGCGGACATCCATCAGGGCCTGCCGGTCATAGTATCGGTCCACCGTGTGCCTCATCACCGGCGCCGTCATGCGCAGACCGGCCAGAAAACCCACGGCAAGCATATTCATGATGAGAAGAGAGATGAATCTTCTCCTTGTCTTCCGGATCTCCCGGAGCGCATCCGTGATCAGGTGCGGTGCCATCCGAAGCTCCCTTTATTCGCAGCTGTCTACAGTACTCTTATCAGTCGAAGGAGCTCTTACCACTCGATCTCCTCCACAGGCGTGGGCTGCTCATTGATCTCCACCCCGGATACTCTGCCGCTGCGGACGTGGATCACTTTGTCCGCCATGGGCGTCAGCGCCAGGTTGTGCGTGATGACGATGACTGTCATCCCTCTCTTCCGGCAGGTGTCCTGCAGCAGGGCCAGGATCTGCTTGCCGGTGACATAGTCCAGCGCGCCCGTGGGCTCGTCGCAGAGAAGCAATTTGGGGTTCTTGGCGAGCGCGCGGGCTATGGCCACCCTCTGCTGCTCCCCGCCGGAGAGCTGGGCGGGAAAATTGTTCAGCCTCTCCCCGAGGCCCACGTCGATCAGCGTCTGCCGGGCATCCAGCGGCTGGCGGCAGATCTGCGCGGCCAGTTCCACGTTTTCCAGCGCCGTCAGATTCTGGACCAGATTGTAGAACTGGAAGACAAAACCGATATCGTATCGACGGTAATCGGTCAGTTCCCGCCGGCTGCTGCCGGAGATCCTGCGGCCGTCCACCGTGATGGTACCTCCGGTGCAGCTGTCCATGCCGCCCAGCATGTTCAGGATGGTCGTCTTGCCCGCGCCGCTGGGACCCACGATCACTGTGAAGGATCCCCTGTCGATCGTAAAGGAGACGCCGTCCGCCGCGCGGATGTGCACTTCTCCCATGACATATTCCTTGACGACCTCGTCGAATTGGATGAAAGCTTCTGACATCGGCAGCTCCTTCACTGTGCCCGCGGCCCAGCTGCAATGCTGTCCGCTGAAATAATGCCCGCTGTTATGCCATTGTTCTCCGCTTATCAGTGTTTATCAGTAAATGCGGGTGCCGGTCTCTCCAGAGAAGAGCGCCTCCGTGATCACCGTGTTCCTGCCGGCATCCAGGACCACGAAATACAGGCCGTGCTCGGAAGGCGTGAAGACGGTCCCGTCGATCTGCAGCTGTGCCCTCTCCGCACTGCCGCTGCCGGTGCTGCGCAGTGTGTAGCGGCTCCTGCGTCCGCGGAACAGTCCTTCCGTCTCCAGTTCCCCCTCCGCGGTCTGCTCCCGGAAGGAACTGCCGCCCTCGCTGCCCCCCGGCACCGCGCACCACGCGCGGCCGTTCAGGGTGGTGAGATCCGTGCGGATCCCCAGGTTCAGGAGGGCTCTTTTGTCCTCCCCGGACAGAGCCGGCGAGATGGGCCCGTCCGTCAGTGCAAAGATGGTGCTGCCGTCAGTGGACAGGACTTCCAGGAAGGAGGACAGATCCGCCGCCTCCTTCAGTTCCGCCTCCCGCAGGTACCGGGTGCAGATGTTCCGGCCCTCTTCCCAGCGGGCGGAGGAATGCGCGGACAGGCCGTAGTCCTGCGCGAGGACCAGTCCCACATAGGAGGTCAGCTTGCCGGCTCCGTCGACATTGGCGTGACTGCCGTCGTTCTGGTCCTCGCCAAAGGCATAGCCGATCCGACTGTACAGCTCCGCCGTCCCGAAATCCAGGAGGCGCAGTTTCCTCTCCTCGCAGATCTGCCGCAGCACCTGATGCTCGTCAGCATTGATGTCGTCAGCCGGCAGGACAGTCAGCAGGAGACGGATGTCCTTGTCCCGGCACAGCGCCGCGATCCTGTCCAGCCAGACCGCCTCTTCCGCTGCTTCCTCGGGTATCACTGCTTCCGTTTCCGGTACCTGCACCGGCACATATTCCAGCCCGCACCGGTCGGTGTACTGCCCGCTCCAGCCCATCAGACCGTCCGGCCGCATGGCCTCAGCGGGATCAAGGTCCTCCTCGGACAGGGAATCCCACCGCCCGTGGAACCAGAGACCCGGAAACACCCAGTTAAGCAGGGTCCCCTCCCCGTCTCCGGTGACCGTGCGCACGGCCTCCCATTTGACCCGGGACCAACGCATGTAAGTCAATGCCTTGCGGGCGGCCTCCGTCTCCGATCCCTCTGTCAGTGCGCTGATATCCAGCACCACCGCTTTGGGGCCCTGGAAGCGGAGGGCTTCCTGAAGCCAGAAATAGTTCTCCCGGAGGCCCTGGTCCCCGGCGCAGAGCGTGTAGGCGGTGATCCCCCGCTCATTGTAGAGGAACTGCGGGACGTAAGCCGCCTCCGCGCGGCTCCCTCCCAGGAACAGGACGTCCGCCGAATCTTTGGGCAGCGCATAGAAACCGCTGCTCACCGCAGCGGGGGAGTTCTTCTCATGCCGGTACCACACGGGCACTGTCCACGCGCTGAGCACGCGGACGATCAGCAGGAACAGCAGGACGGTGACCAGCGCAGAGGCTGCTTTGGCCCTGTTTCCCCTCAGCAGTCTTCCCGCGCGGGAACCGGCGGCTCTCCGCAGCAGCGGTGCCGTCCTGCGCCGGGTGCTTCCTGAAGTACTCATGCCGCACCTCCGTAGATCCCGAACAGAAAGATCGCCAGCAGCAGACCGCCGCAGAGTCCCCAGCGCACGAGCGCGTGCTGGTCACGGACCCATCTGCGGATGCACATGCGCCTCTGCTCCCTCTCCACATAGAGGAGCAGAGCCACGGACGCGATCAGCACGTTCCAGTCCCCCCAGGACAGGCCTGTCTGCAGCAGACCGCCGTCGAACAGGATCCAGGGGTTGAAATCCCGCACCACCGAGATCAGCATGGCGCTCCCTTTCCGCAGGGAAGGCGCTCCTGCCAGGAGCCAGACCGCGCCGCTGAGCAGCAGGGTGAAGAAACGGCCCACCAGCCTGCGCGCGTAAGTCCCCGCGGGGAGCCGGAGCGCTCCGCAGACGGCCTCCCTGGCCGGGGACATCAGTTCATGGGCCAGGATGCACACACCGGTGAAAAGGCCGAGGATCACAGCCCGGAAACCGTCGGCATACCAGAGACCGCCCAGGAGGGCGGCAGCCAGGACGCCGGCACTCCACCGCGGCAGAGAATCCATGTCCTCTCCGTCGAGGCGGCCCGTCTCGCCCGACAGCGGACGGTAGATATAATCATACAGCCACCCTGTCACCGTGCCGTTGAACCGCTCCCAGTACTCCGACAGCGAAGCCGCCTGCAGGGGATGCCGGAACCCGGTAAAAAGGTCAAACCCGAACACGCTCCCGATACCGGCGGCGATGCTCACGGCGCCCAGCAGGCTCGTGTAGACCTGCAGGGCGAACAGGACCCCCGCCAGCAGGAAATACAGGCCCATGTAGGAACTGCTGTGCCTGTAGATCGCCCCGACGCCGATGGCGGCGCGGTCCGCCACCACGAGCCGGAGAAAGATGCCCCACAGAATGAGCTGCAGACCGCCGATGACCTTGCCCCGGTCGTAACGGTTGCCCTCATAGAGGCCCCTGCGCAGTTCCCAGTACCGCTGCAGCGGTCCCATCGTCATCACGGGGAAAAAGCAGATATAGGCCAGGTATTTCAGCGGATTCTTCTGGGCGCGGATCTGCCCGGAGGACGCGTCGGCCATATAGGAGATCCCCTGCGCGGCGGCGATCAGCAGCGGCGCTGCGGACCAGCCGGTCAGCGTGAGCCGCAGGCCGGGCAGCAGCGTGAAACTGTCACTGTGCAGGATGCTCGTAAAGAGCAGGCCGCCCAGTCTGTCGTAAAGGACAGGTCCCGCGCACAGTACAGACATAAGGACCAGAAAAGTTCTCCGGAAGAGCCGCGTCGTCCCCCGCTCCCTGAGCGCCTCCATCAGGAGGCCGCCCAGCCAGCTCACGGCGCAGCACAGTAAGAAGAGGACGATGCTGAGTATGGCGTGCAGGCCGGCAGCGGTTCCTGTCATCTCCTCCGCTCCCGCGGCCAGGAGGAGGCAGCACCCGCAGACGCCCGCGGCCGTCAGCACGATCCATCGTCTCTTCAGGGGTATTCGATAATATACGAAGGCAGCGGCCGCGAGGGCCGCCGCATACAGTATTCTCACAGCAGATGTGCCCTCAGTTCCTCACCGCTCTGGGGAGACAGATAAGCGGGAGCTACGTCGAACAGAGTGATACAGCCGGTGCGGCCTTCTGCGGCCATCCTGGCCACCGCACGGGCACAGGCAGCCAGGATGCTGCCCGTGAATTCGGGATTGGAGTCCAGATCCAGTTTGTACTCGATGACGTGCGTGTTCTCTCCGTTCGCGCCTGTGGTGCCGCAGGAGATCACACTGCCGCCGTGCGGCAGACCGCTGTGCTCCTCATGGAGCTGCTCGAGCGTGATGAAATGGACCGTGGTGTCGTAATCGGAGAAATAATTGGGCATCGTCACGATCTCGCGGTTGATGCGCTCGAGATCGGCGCCCTCTTCCGCCGCCACATAGCAGACGCGCGTGTGCTTCTGGCGCGTGGTCAGCTCGGGATTCCTGCCCGCGCGTACCTCTTCCATCGCCTCGGGGACCGGGACCGTATACTGTCTGGCATCCACCACGCCGTCGATGCGGCGGATAGCGTCGGAGTGGCCCTGGCTGACGCCCTTGCCCCAGAAGGTGTAGGTGGAAGCTCCGGGCAGGACAGACTCCGCATAGATGCGGGCCAGCGAGAACATGCCGGGATCCCAGCCGCAGGAGATGATGCCGAGCTTGCCGCCGTCCCTGGCCGCCTTGTCCACGTCCGCGAAGTGGGCGGGGATATTGGCGTGGGTGTCAAAACTGTCCACGATATTGTAGAGCGCCGCGTATTTCGGCCCCTGCACGGGGAGATCCGTGGCGCTGCCGCCGCAGAGGACCAGCACATCGATCTGACCGGTCATCTCCAGCAAGGCGCTCTCCGCATAGACCTGCACTCCGGAAGCAGTGTGCACTGCGGACGGATCTCTGCGGGTGAAGACGCCCACCAGCTCCATGTCGGGGCTGGCATTCACCGCCAGTTCCACGCCTCTGCCCAGGTTGCCGTAACCAAAGATCCCTACTCTGACTGCCATGTGAAACCTCCTTAAATCATTGCCTGTTGTAGATCTGTGCCAGAATAATGGTGATGTTATCTCTCCCGCCGCCGTCAAGCGCCAGTTTTCTCAGCTTGTCCGCGGCTTCGGCGATCTCCGCGGTCTCCTCCGCGTCGGACGCTCCGGCCAGGACCCTCCTGATGTCGTCCTGCGGGACCATATCCGTCAGTCCGTCGGTGCACAGCAGGCAGACATCGCCGATGGCGGGCACGAACCGCACCACGTGCGGCTGCACGTCCCCGTTCTCCTCGGGCAGCCCCAGGAACTGCGTGAGGCCCGGTTTCCTGCCCATGTCCCCCGCCTGCGAGAATCTGCCCTCGCTGTTGTCCGCCTCCGTCAGGAGCTTCATGCTGCCGCCCCTGTACAGAAAGACGGGACTGTCGCCCAGACCTGCTGCGATCACTTCCTCGTCGTTCCACTGAGCGATCACAGCCGTGGCCCCCATGAGGGAGATCTGCTGCCGGTCCGCCTCCGCAAGGACGGCCCTGTTCAGTGCCCTGAGGAGCTCCGCCGCGGCCGTCTCGTCCCAGACGCCGTCCCCCGCCAGCCGGGAGAACTGCTCCGCGGCCGTGAAAGAGGCCAGGTCACCGGCGCTTTCGCCGCCCATGCCGTCGAAAAGCCCCGCGCGGAAATGATCCGACAGGGAGACATCCACTGTAAGGATCTCCTCCAGCGTCTCGTGTTCCCGGGGCATATACGTCCCGTTAAAGGAGAAATTGTCCTCGTTGACGCTGCGCCGCAGACCGCGGTCCGTCAGGCAGGCCAGCCTGACGCCGGCATCTCCCGGTGCAAAGGGCCCTTCCTCCTCAGGATGCTTGCCTATAAGCCAATCCAGAAAACTCATTCCGATCCCCGTTCCGGAGCCTCTGCGGGCCCCTGTGATCCCCGGTCTACATGTCCTCTCTGCGCATGGAGAGCGCGATCCTGCCTCTCCTGACGTCGGCCTCCAGCACGGTAACGTCCACTACATCGCCCACACTGACCACTTCCATGGGATGTTTGACGAAACGGTCGCTGAGCCGTGAGATGTGGACCAATCCGTCCTGGTGGACGCCGATATCCACAAAAGCGCCAAAATCCACGATATTGCGCACCGTTCCCCGCAGCTTCATGCCGGGCCTGAGATCCTCCATGGACAGCACGTCGCTGCGCAGGACAGGAGCCGGCATGCTCTCGCGGGGATCGCGGCCCGGTTTATCCAGTTCCGTCAGGATATCCGTGAGCGTCGGGACACCGATCCCCACGGATCCCGCGGTCTGTTTCAGGACTGCTTCTCCCCTGCCGATCTTCTGCCGCACTTTCTGCAGATCCTGCGGCGTGTCGGTCAGTCCCAGCTGTCTCAGCAGCGTCCTGACTGCGTCGTAGCTCTCCGGGTGCACGCCCGTATTGTCGAGCGGTTCCTTTCCCTCCCGGATCCGGAGGAATCCGGCGCACTGCTCATAGGCTTTGGGGCCCAGTCCCTTTACCTTCAGCAGCTCCCGGCGCGAGGTGAACCTCCCGACCTGATCCCGGTAGCTGACGATATTGCCCGCCACGGTCCTGGAGATCCCGGCCACGTGGCTCAGCAGCGCGTAGGAAGCTGTATTCAGGTCCACGCCCACGGCGTTGACGCATTTCTCCACTACGCCGGAGAGAGCGGCGGACAGTTTCTTCTGGTCCATGTCATGCTGGTACTGTCCCACGCCGATGGCCTGGGGGTCGATCTTGACCAGCTCCGCCAGCGGATCCTGCAGTCTCCTGGCGATGGAGGCGGCGCTGCGCTGCCCCACATCAAATTCCGGGAATTCCTCCGCCGCAGTCTTGCTGGCGCTGTAGACACTGGCGCCGGCTTCGCTGACGATCACGTACTGCAGGGGACGTCGTTCTTTTTTGATAAAATCCACGATCACCTGCTCGGACTCCCGGCTTGCGGTGCCGTTGCCCACGCTGAACAGGTCGATGTGATATTTCTCCACGAGTCTGTGCAGTTCCCGCTCCGCGTCCGCGATGCGCTTCTGGGGCTCCGTGGGATAGATCACTTTCGTATCCAGCACCTTGCCGGTGGGATCCACCACGGCCAGCTTGCAGCCCGTGCGGAAAGCGGGGTCCCAGCCCAGGACCGTCCTGCCGGTGATGGGCTGCTGCATGAGCAGTTGCTCCAGGTTCTTGCCGAATACGACGATGGAGGCGTCCTCCGCCCGCTCTGTCAGCTGCGCGCGGAGCTCCCGCTCGATGGCCGGGGCGATCAGGCGGTGATAGCTGTCTCTGACGACCTCCACCAGCTGCGGCAGGACGGCGCGGTTGGGCGCTTTCCTGTCCCTGACCAGCTGTCCCAGGAGCCACCCCTGGATCTCCCGCTCCGGCGCGGCGATCCTGACTGTCAGGATCTTCTCCGCCTCCCCGCGGTTGATCGCCAGCACCCGGTGATCGGGCACTTTGTTCAGCTCTTCTGCATAATGGAAGTAGAGTTCGTAGACTTCCCTGCGTTCCTCGGTCCTGGCCTGTGTTTTGGCGGCTTTCTTCCCGGCGGAAGCTTTGCTGCTGTCCGCGGCAGGTCTCTCCGCCGTCTCCAGGAGCCCCTTCCCCAGGGTCAGGGCTCGTACCCGTGCCCGGAAAGCCGCATTGTCGCTGACGTCCTCGGCCAGGATGTCCCTGGCGCCCTGCAGGGCCTCCTCCGCTGTCGCGATCCCCTTCTCCGGGTCTGTAAAGGTCTCCGCCCGGGCGAGGATCTCCTCCTGAGAGCCCGCGGTCTGTTCCATCAGCCAGGCGGCCAGGGGCTCCAGCCCCTTCTCCCTGGCGACGCCCGCGCGCGTCACCCGCTTGGGCCGGAAGGGCCTGTACAGGTCCTCGATCTCCACCAGGGTCTGTGCGCTGCGGATCGCCTGTTCCAATTCGGGTGTCAGCTTGTCCTGCGCGGCGATGGCTTCCAGGACCTTGCCCCGGCGCTCCTCTAGCCCCCGCAGGTAGCTCAGCCGCTCGTCCAGCGAGCGCAGCTGGGTGTCGTCGAGTCCCCCTGTCACCTCTTTTCTGTAACGCGCGATGAAAGGGATCGTGTTTCCCTCATCGATCAGTCTGACGGCCGCTGCCGACTGTTCCCTGCGGATCCCCAGTTCCTGCGCGATCCGCTCTGTGATCTGTGTCTGTATATCCATGAATGAACCCGTTGTCTGTCTCCTCTGACCTCCGGCAGGTCAGCTCTTTCTGTTCTGCTCAGGGAGTCTTCCGTACAATTTGGTCATACTGCGGATGCTGTGCGCCAGTTCCCGGGAGAGGAAATGGGCGCGGAGCCTCCACTGCCAGTTGTTTCCCTGCGTGCCGGGGCAGTTGATCCTCGCCTCGGCCCCTTTGACCAGGTAATCCTGCAGGGGGATGATGCAGGTGTCCGCCACCGAGCGCTGCGCCTCACGGATGAAATCCCACGTGAAGCGCCCGTAGTCAGTATTCTCGGAATTGATGTATCTCCTGGCAAAATCCCGGTCGTGGTCACTGATCTCCTCGATCCAGGCACGTGTCGTGTTGTTGTCGTGCGTGCCTGTATAGACCACACAGTTGGGGATGTGGTTGTAGCTCAGATAATAGCTGTATTCCGTCCAGTCGAACGCGTACTGCAGAACCTTCATGCCGGGGAAACCCGTGCTCCGCAGCAGTCTCTCGCTGCTGGGGGTCAGCGTCCCCAGATCCTCGGCGATGATCCGCACTTCGCCGAGCTGTTTCTTCATGCTGCGGAAGAAATCGATGCCGGGTCCCTTCTCGAGGGTGCCTTTCTCCGCGGTCCTGTCTCCCCAGGGAACCGCGTAATAGGCGTCAAATCCGTTGAAGTGGTCGATCCGGATCACGTCGTACAGCTCGCGGCTCCGCTCGATCCTCCGGATCCACCAGGCGTAGTCATCCTTTTTCAGCCGCTTCCAGTCGTACAGCGGGTTCCCCCAGAGCTGTCCGGTAGCGGAAAAAGCGTCCGGAGCGCACCCCGCCACGGCGATGGGTCTCATCTCCTTGTCAAACATGAACGCTTCCGGTGACGACCACGCGTCGGCGCTGTCCATGGCCACGTAGAAGGGCAGGTCCCCGATGATCTCGATGCCCGCCTTCTCAGCATAGGCACGGAGCTCTTTCCACTGCCGGAAGAACATGTACTGCTGGAACTTCCAGAAACCGGTCTCCCCGGCCAGTTCCGCCCGCGCCGCCTCCAGCGCCTCCGGCTCGCGCCGCCTCAGCGGGACATCCCAGTCCAGCCATCTGCGGCCGTTATAGCGGCCCTTCAGCGCCATGAACAAGGCGTAGTCCTCGAGCCAGAAGGCCTCTTTCTTCAGGAACGCGGCATACTGCTTCTCCCTGTCCCTGCCCTGTTCCAGGAACCGCCCGTAGGCCCTGCGCAGGACAGGATACCTGCCCTGATAGAGAGCGCCGTAGTCCACCCGCTCCTCGTTACTGCCAAAGAAGACGCCGTTCACGTCGTCCCAAGTCAGCAGTCCGTCGTCGATCAGGTCCTCCAGGCTGATGAAATAAGGATTGCCTGCAAAAGAGGACAGCGACTGGTACGGAGAATCCCCGTAACCGGTGGGGCTCAGCGGCAGGACCTGCCAGCAGGACTGCCCGCTCTCCTTCAGAAAATCGATAAACTCCCGCGCCTCCTTCGAGATGCATCCGATCCCGAACCTGGAGGGCAGGGAGGACAGGGGCATCAGTATTCCGCTTCTTCTCATCGGTCACCTCCCGCAGCGGTCCACGGCCGCTGCCGCAGACACTGTTCAAAATACAAATAAAACGATTCCTCTGTTTCCGGCAGAGACAGGTAAAAGGTCTCCAGCAGCTGCATGCTGCGCCGCCTGGCGAGTTCCGTCCTGCCGGCAGCGACAGCTTTGGTGCACAGTCTCTTCTGTCTGCCGGTAAGGGCATGCCACTCACACAGGTAAGTCTCATACCGGCGGATGTCCTCCATACCCAGCCAGTCCCGGATCCGCACCTTGGACATGGGTCCCTCCGGGCATTCATGTTCGGTCAGGAAATACTGCAGTCCTCCGTCCGTGTATTCCCTGCCCAGCGGATAGAGCCTGCAGAGCCCGGGCCGCGCTTCGTGCCGGGTGCACCGGCCGTCCTCTCCCAGGAGGACACAGGCCTCCCGCACCGGATCCATCGCCAGGTGCGGCAGGACCAGGCCTTCCTCCGTGTGCAGGCCTATGATGCCCTCTTCCAGCAGTCCGGAGAAGCCTGTCCCCAGGGCCGCCGTCAGACGCTGCACGTCCAGCGGGTCCAGATGAATGGTGTCCCCCATCCCGCGGCAGCACCTGCCGCAGCCCTCGCAGCGGGGACTGCGGATGCGGGCCAGTTCCTGCGACGACCAGCGTGTCTGACGGTTCACTGCTGACGCAGGGACGAAAGGATCCGCAGTGTCTCCACGTCCTCCTCCGTCACGCGGATGTTGGTGACATATTCCTTACCTTCCACGTCCGTCACACGGAGTTCCAGCACTGCACCGGGCGTCAGGGCCTTGCCGCGGACGTCGGACAGGAATGCCGGCACCTTCGGGTGCTGCTGGCGGAAGATCCTGAGTCTCTCGCCCAGCTTCAACAGATCCATGGGGTTTGCTGCCATATTTTCCTCCTGTATTGCCACAACAGATCATACAGGCCGCGGTACCGGGCCGGGTGATCTTTTTTTCCTGTTTACTTGTGCGCTCAGGCACAAATGAATTATGATAGATATCAGTCAAAAACGCAACCGGACATTCCGAGGAGGGACCTGTCATGACCTTTATCTATCCCGCTGTTCTCACCCCCGCCGGGGACGGACGTTATGTCGCCCGGTTTCCCGATCTGGAAGGCTGCACCGCGGAGGGCGATGACCTGGACGAGTGCCTGAACGAAGCCATCGAAGCCGCCCGCTCCTGGATCCAGGTGGAGCTGGAGGAGGAGGATTGGGACCTCCCTTCCGTCTCTTCCCCCGAAGATATCCCCCTCGCCCCCGGCGAGGAGGTCCGCAGCATCGGCGTCAAGATCCGACTGTACGACGGCTGGGATGAGTGAAGACATGACACTCAGATGCGCAGGGCCGGGCACCGTTCATCCGGGTACCGTTCACCGGTCCTGATCCGTGAGTGCCCTGCGGCTCAGCTCAGGAGCCCCCTGCCCTTCAGGCTGCGGATCGTGATCCTCGGTTCGCCCGCCGGCCGGCCGTCGTCGTCCACCGGCAGTTCGATCACGGCGTAGGTCTTCTTCCAGCCCTGTTGTCTGGGCTTGGCGATGCTCCCGGGGTTGAGGACCGTGATGCCGTCCCGCTCCTCGAGCACCGGCATGTGGGTGTGGCCGAAGATGACGATCTCCGCACCGTTTTCGATCGCCGCCTTCACCAGCCGGTCCCGGCTGCCGTGGACGCCGTGCCGGTGTCCGTGGACCAGATAGAACCGCCGGCCGCCCGCCGTAAAGCACCGGCTGTCCGGGTACTCGTCATGCCAGTCCATGTTGCCGGCCACGGCGCAGACGCCGTACTCGGCGGGATCGCCGAGTTCTTTTCTCAGGCTGCCCTCCACATCGCCCGCATGCACCAGGATATCGAAGGGAGCCTCCTGGGCGATCGCCCTCTTCACCAGGTAATTCTGTCCGTGAGAATCGGAAACCACAAGTATCTTGATCTTCTTCATCTGTACTCTCCGTCGGGATATCCATATTCGATCTGTTCCTGATCCGGTTCCATCTGCAGTCTCGTACGCACAATGAGCTCCGGACCGGTGAGACGGGCAGACACTTTTTTATTATATAGCATCTCCCGCGAAAGTGCATCGCGGACTCTCGTTTTTCTGCCGAAAGGAACGACCATGAAAACAGTCCTCTCCATCCAGGACATCTCCTGCTTCGGAAAATGTTCCCAGACGATAGCCCTGCCCGTCCTGTCGGCCATGGGCATCGAGACGGCGGTCCTCCCCACAGCTCTCCTCTCCACGCACACGCTCTACCCCTCCCCGGTCAGATATCCCC
>CAMOJW010000045.1 GCA_946617225.1 uncultured Lachnospiraceae bacterium | reverse complement strand
CGCCGCCGGTGGCCTGTGCGACCTCCTCAGCTGCCGCTTTCAGCGTGGACTCCGTGCGGCCGGTCATGACGACCGTTGCGCCGGCTTTGGCGAACTCCGTCGCAAAAACTTTGCCCAGACCGCCGCTGGCACCCAGCAGGACGATCACTTTTCCTTCCAGCATCTTTCCGTTTGCGAGATCCATGTCTGTCTCCTTTCATAATACACAATACAAAAACAGCTGATTTCATTATAAAATCAGCTGTTTTGTATGTCTAATTGCTATCTTTCATCGATCGTCATGCAGTTTCTGCATTTCACCGAAAGGATAGGTGGACCGCCGTCTGCGATGCCCGGGAAGCTTATTCTTCGAAGTATTTGAGGATATGCGTGGCGACCATGACCAGCTCTCCCTTCTGGTTCGTGACCTCGATCCTGCCGTAGGTCCTCATCTTGTCCTCGTCGACCTGATCGCAGACATAGTTCACTGTGAGCGTGTCCCCGATAAAGACGGGCGCAATAAAGCGGACATGGTCGTAGCCCGCGGAGACCACCGGCACGGGGCAGTCCTCGGTAAATTTGGACGAGGCCGTGCTGGCGAGCGCCAGCGACAGGACGCCATGCGCGATCCTGTGGCCGTATGCCGTAGTCTTCATGTACTCCTCATCGATGTGGTTGCGGAAAAAATCTCCCGTGATCCCCGCGAAAAGGTAGACGTCGGACTCTCCGATCGTCTTGCTGACCCTGACGCTCCTGCCGACTTCGTAAGGTATCCTGGACATAACTTCTCCTTTCAGAGTACCTTCTTATTGCCTGTTTCAGATCTTGAACCGGTAGCCCACGCCCCAGATGGTCTCGATATACTGGGGTTTGGAGGTGTTGTACTCGATCTTCTCGCGGATCTTCTTGATATGGACCGTAACGGTGGCGATGTCGCCGACGCTGTCCATGTTCCAGATGCGGCGGAAGAGCTCGTCCTTGGAGAACACGTGGTTCGGATTCTCCGCCAGGAAGGTGAGGAGGTCGAACTCCTTGGTGGTAAAATTCTTCTCCTCCCCGTTGATGTACACGCGGCGGGCGGTCTTGTCGATCTTCAGACCGCGGATCTCGATGATGTCGTTCTCCTTCTGACCGGCGCCCACCAGTCTCTCGTAGCGGGCCATATGCGCCTTCACGCGGGCCACCAGCTCGCTGGGGCTGAAGGGTTTGGTCATATAGTCGTCGGCGCCCAGGCCCAGGCCGCGGATCTTGTCTATGTCGTCCTTTTTGGCGGAGACCATGAGGATCGGGATGTTCTTCTTCTCCCGGATGCGCTTGCAGACCTCGAATCCGTCGATGCCCGGCAGCATCAGATCCAGGATGACCAGGTCATAGTCATTCTTCAGGGCCATCTGCAGGCCCTGGTCTCCCCTGGACGTGGTCTCCACTTCGAAACCGCTCAGCTCCAGATAATCCTTTTCCAGATCGGAGATGGCTTCCTCGTCTTCGATGATCAGGATCTTGCTCATATAGTACTTACCTCCGTGTTTGTTTTGATCAGTCCTGCCGGGACTCCACGTCGACGCTCCGGCCTCCGGCTTCCGTATATTTGCGGATCACCATGTGCATGCAGGTCCCCTTCCCTTCACGGCTGGTCCCCCAGATATAACCTCCGTGATCCTCCACGATCTTCTTGACGATGGAGAGGCCGATGCCGCTCCCGCCCTGGGAGGAGTTACGGGACGCGTCCGTCCTGTAGAACCGGTCAAAGATATTGGGCAGATCCTTCTGGGCGATGCCCACCCCGTTGTCCTCGATCTCGATACGCACGCTGTCCTGCTCGTCCAGGATCCGGATCTCGATCCGGCCCTTCGGTTTGGCGGGGTCCATGTATTTGACACTGTTGCCGACGATATTGTTGATCACGCGCTTCATCTGCTCGGGATCGGCGACGATCACGGTGTCCGGCGAGATCAGGCTGGAGTAGTCGAGGCTGATGCCCCTGGACTCCAGATCCATGCCGATCTCTTCCACACAGTCGCCGAAATAATCCGCGACATTGAGCTTGCGGAAATTGTAGGGGACCTTCTCGCTGTCGATGCGGGAATAGAGGGTCAGCTCATTGATCAGCCGGTCCATGTCGTTGGCTTTATTATAGATCGTGCGGATATATTTGTCCCGTTTCTCCGGTGTGTTGGCGACGCCGTCGATCAGGCCCTCGACGTATCCCTTGATGGAAGTGATGGGTGTCTTCAGGTCGTGGGAGATGTTGCTGATGAGCTCGCGGCTCTGCTTCTCTCTCTCCAGCTTCTCGTCCGCCGATTCCTTCAGGCGCAGACGCATGTCCTCGTAATTGCGGTAGAGCTCGCCGATCTCCCCCTCCTCATCCGTCTGCAGCATGTACTCCAGGTTTCCGTCCCGGATATTGTTCATGGCGGTGTTGAGCTTGCCGATGGGGCCGAAAAAGCTTCCCTCCAGCCAGCTGGTGAGAAAGAGGGCCGTCAGCATCAGGATCAGCCCCATGGCCGCCATCATGGAGATGAGGAACCGCCGGTGGATCAGCACGACGACCCGGGTCAGGATGAAAAGGCTCCCCTCCCCGCCGTCCGGGAACTGAAAGTCCACCTGCCGGAGCATCCTCTCCAGCGTGCTGCTGTAGAAAGGCTGTGTCTCCGCCTGTCCTGTATAGACAGGCAGGTGCGGCAGGAACTCCGCCGCCGCGTCGGCATCCTCCGCGTAGTACAGTTCACTGCCCCTGCGCACGATCACCACGGACTGCATCTTCCGGACATGCAGGTCCAGCGAAGGCAGGTACTCCGGGTCCTCGATCCTCCCCTCGTCCAGCTCCTCCCGGACCCGGACCGTCAGTGCATCCAGTTCCGCTCCGTTGCGCTCCGCAGCGGACTGCATCGCATACTGCTCGATCCCCTCCCGTTCCTCCGTCTGGGAGATATAATCGCCTATCATCCTGAACGCCGCGGTAAACAGCACCGCCGGAACGATCAGCATAATGGAAAAAGCGATAGCTATCCTGTGTCGAAATGTCATATCTGTGCTCTCACTGCTGCGCAGCCTAAGAGGCTGCCCTTATCACATTGATCCGCCCACGCAGGGACCTGCCGGCACCGCGGTCTCCGGACACCGCAGATTCCGACTAATTATCATAATACTATACTTGCCGATGTTTTTCCACGGAGCTTTTCCTGATGCAGCCTTCTCCGATTCATGTATAATAAGGGTATCTGAACCGATCACATCCAGGAAAGGAGTACCGCTATGTCCAAAAAGTTAGGGCAGTTGGTCAGGGAAGCCCGCACGGAGCTGGGACTCTCTCAGGAGGCGCTGGCCCGCAAGGTGGAGGGGCTCAGTGCATCTGACATCGGAAAAATAGAACGCGGCGAGAAGGAGCCGACCCAGGCGGTCATCCGGCTGCTTGCCAAAGCCCTCGGCGTCACCCAGAGATCTCTTTTAGACGCCGCCTCGGGTACTGCTGCCAGAAAGACCTCCGCCGCCGACAAGACTTCCTCTGCCGGCAAGACATCCACGGCACGCAAGACGACCTCCAAGAAAACCGACGACCTGACGCTCACCGCCACTGAGAAAAAACTCGTCCAGGCCTACAGAAAGGCCGACGCCGGCGCCAAAAAGGCCGCTCTGAACCTTCTCTCCGGCAACGGCAATATCCTGGAGATCCTGCCGGTGCTGATGTCGGGCGGCGGCTCATCCTCGGGCTCCTCTTCCGGTTCCGGCGGCGCCACGCAGGAACTGCTGAGCACCCTGCTCTCCGGCAAGACCGGCTCCTCCTCCGGGAACGGCGAGCTGCTGAACACGCTGGTGAATTCGCTGATCAAAAAATGATGCTGCTGTTGATCCCGGACCGCTGATCAGACCATCACCGGACAGAAATGCAAAACATTCCTCGAAGACCCTGCGGAAACACCGCGCGTCTTCGAGGAATTATTTATGCATCGATAAACTTAGTGTGCAGTTCTTTTATCTCTCGCGCAGCAGGCCGCTGCGGTAGGCCCGCAGGAGATCCTGCAGGTCCCGGATCTTCTCGCGGATGCGCACGCCGTCATCGGTATCTCCTACCATGACGCGGCGGTCCTCCACCTCCACGATCTCGGTCTGGGAATCGATGTCCACGTTCTCTTCCAGCGCCTTCCGATGGCTCTCGAACGGGTGGTGGGTCTTGAGCTTCAGACCGTGGGAATTGAAGATCAGCGTATAGCCGGCGATGCCCGTGGTCTTCTGGTAGGCCCTGCAGAAGCCGCCGTCGATGACATACAGCTTGCCGTCGGCGCGGATGGGGGATTCCCCCTTTTTGACGTTGACGGGGGTATGTCCGTTGATGATATGGCTGCGGTCCGAATACAGGCCGAACTCGTGCAGGATCATCTGGGCCGTGCGTCTCTCCCGGTTGAACTGGTAGTAAGGGTTGCGGGGCTCCTTCCAGGTGGACTCATCGGTCAGATAAGTTCTTTCGAAGGTCTTGATCGTGCGGCCGAACAGCGGCGAATTCATCCCGCCCCAGAGGTACCACATGAAATCCACGCTGGAGGGATCGTGGTAGAGCCAGGCCTTGCGGGCAGCCGTATCCACGGCGTCCAGAAATGCGCGGCCCTGCACCGGCTCGTCCCAGAACATCACGCGTTCGAAGTTGCCGTCCTCGTCCAGCGGGATGCAGCCGTGATACAGCAGGTTCTCGTTGACGCACAGGTACATGGATCCGTGGGAATACAGGAAGTCGATATGCTCGCGCAGACGCACGGAATTCATGAAGGCGTGGCGCAGGTCCTTCATGACCGTCTCCTCCTCCTGGCTGAGTTTGAGCGGGTCGTCCCGGTCCACGGTGGGGAAATCCCCGGTCTTCATGGGATACGCCTTGCCGTCGATAGTCACGGTCCTGTGGTCCCAGTCGATGCGGCTGAACAGGATCCTGTCCTCCATCTCGTACTCGGGGTGGCGCAGGATCAGCTGCCCCTCCAGCTTGAACATCAGCACGGAGATGGCCTTTTTGAGGGGATCCATCCCGTCGGACTCGTGATACGTCCGCTCAGCGAACAGCACCAGTTCGCGCATGCTGATCCCGTAGCCGTTCTCCAGGACCTCGTAGTTACCGTACTTGACGTTGTTGTTGATGCAGTTGAGGATGCAGCAGAGATTGCCGGCCGCTGCTCCCATCCACAGGATGTCGTGGTTGCCCCACTGGATATCCAGCCTGTTCTTGTAATTCATCAGGAGGTCCATGATCCGGTCCGCGTGTTCGCCGCGGTCAAAGATGTCCCCCAGGATGTGCAGCCTGTCCACGGTGAGCCGTTTGCTCAGCTGGCAGAGGGCGATGATGAACTCGTCCGCGCTCTCCGTGTCCAGGATGCTGTCCAGGATCATGGAATGATAGCGGGACCGGTTGTTGTCCTCGTCCTTCTGGGCGTGCAGCAGCTCATCGATGATGAAGGCAAACTCCTCCGGCATGGCCTTACGGACCTTGGACCGGGTGTACTTGGAGGAGAGGTATCTCGTCAGGCCGATGAGCCTCCCCAGGATCTGTTTGTAGCGTCCCCTATACAGGAGTCCCTGGTCCTTCAGCCGCTGCAGTTCCTCCTTGGGATAATAGATCAGCGTGCAGAACTCCGCCTCCTCCGCAGTGCTCATGCTGCTTCCGAAGAGCAGGTGTACCTTCTCCCTGATCACGCCGGAGCAATTGTTGATGATATGTTCAAAGGCCTCGTACTCGCCGTGGGGATCGCTCAGGAAATGCTCTGTCCCCTTGGGCAGATTCAGGATAGCCTGCAGATTGATGATCTCGGCAAAAGCTGCCCGGCGGTTGGGAAAATCCCCCGCCAGCAGTTCAAGATATTTTCTCCGCATCTGTCTGTCTCCGTCTGTTCCCGTCCTGATCTCCATCCTACTGTCCTTTCTGCGCTCGTGTCGTGTTTCTATATCAGTCAGACCTGCGCCATCTCCTGTTCCGTCCGGATCCTGCGGATCAGCCTGACCAGCCGGCTGCCGCCCTTCTCCAGCACCTCACGGGTGAGGGTGCCGTCTTTCAGTGCTTCTGTAACAGCTTTCCAGTCGGCGGCAGAGCCGGGCATGAAGAGGTCACCGCCCGCCTGCAGCGTGGGAACGACGGACGCCATGGGATGGACCGCCTTCTTGTTGAGCATCGAGGCGATCACCCAGTCTGTCATGACGATGCCCTTGAATCCCCATTCGCCGCGCAGGATGTCCGTGGTGAGATCCCGCCGCTCGCTGGTGTGCGTACCGTTCAGCAGGTTGTAGGAGGTCATGACAGCCATGGGCCGGGCCTCCCTGACACAGATCTCAAAGCCCTTCAGATAGATCTCCCGCAGGGCCCGTTCGCTGACGATGCTGTTGGAGTGGAAGCGATCCGTCTCCTGGTTGTTGGCACAGAAGTGCTTGATGGTCACACCGCGGCCGGGATGCTTCTGTACGCCGGCCGTGATGGCCGCCGCCGTGAGGCCGCTGACCAGGGGATCCTCCGAATAATACTCGAAATTGCGGCCGCAGCGGATATCCCTGTGGATATTCAGAGCCGGCGCAAGCCAGAGGTCCACGCCGAAGATCTCCATCTCTCTGCCCACGATGTCGCCAAAACACGCGGCAGCTTCCGGGTCCCAGGCCTGCGCGACGGCGGTCCCGATGGGGATGGCCGTGCAGTACTGGGCATAGACGTCCTCGTCCGCTCCGGGCGTCCGCGCCGTGAGATGCATGAACAGGGAGACCGGTCTGGGCAGGAACTCCTCAAATCCCGCGGGCATGGCGGAACCGATCCCGTGAGCATAGCCCTGCCTGTCGAGGGTGTATTCTCTGCTCAGGCGCAGTCCGGCGGGCCCGTCCGCCAGGACCAGGGAGTCCAGGCCGCGGTACTGGAGCCGTTCCGTCGTCTCCCCGGCCGCTCCGGCCACTTTCTGGGCGGCATTGCCGATCACGGATGTCGGCCCCGCCTTGGGATCGAATTCCCCGACGGCCAGATAGGCCAGCTCCTCGTCGGGCAGGGACCTGACCTGCGGATCCACGTCCTCCCTGACCTCACCGGTGTAATCCTGCAGGATGATCTGTGCGGGATCGATGAGGATCACCGGCGTGTCCGCAGGGACCTCTGCTCTGCTTTCCGCAACAGCCGCCGCCCGGGCAGCTGTCTCCGGGGCTTCCAGAGGCTTCAGGTCCTCAAAGTCCGGCTCTCCCAGAGCGTTCCGAACTTTGGACACCGTCAGGAGGTCTTCATTCCGCAGGACACTGATGACCTGTGTGTCCGCACTGGATGTCCCCATGCGCAGCACGTACGCCCCGGGCTCCAGGATCCAGGAGGCAGAGGCCGTGTCATAGGAGGCCAGCCGCTCCAGCGGGAAGGAGATCCGCAGCCTCTGCCGGCTGCCGGGGGCGAGGCGTCGGGTCTTGCCGTAACCGATCAGCTCCTTGAAAGGCTGGTCCAGCCTGCCGGCGGGTTTGGAGACATAGAGCTGCACCACTTCCCGCCCGATCCGGCTGCCGGTGTTCCTGACCCCGCAGACGACCGTCACGGTGCCGTTCTCCACCCGGGTCTGCTCGAAGCGGACTTCAAAGTCCGTGTAGCTCAGTCCGTATCCGAACGGGAAGAGGGGGGTCTCTCCGACAGTGTCGAAGTAGCGGTAGCCCACATAGATCCCTTCACTGTAGCGTGTGTCATCCTGATCCCCGAAAGTGCCGAACGGACACATCCTGTCCGCCGCGGGCCATGTGGTGGTCAGTTTGCCGGAAGGAGCGGCGGCTCCCAGCAGGATCCAGGCAAGGACCGATCCCGTCTCCACGCCCAGCTGGGAGAGGAGCAGGATATCCTTCACGTCCGCCACAGGCGTCAGATCCACCGGACCGCCGGTATTGAGCACCAGCATGAAGCGCGGAAACCGCTCATTCAGGGCGCGGATGTCACGGATCTCCGTCTCCGTCAGCAGAATGTCGCCCCGGATGAGCTGCCGGTCGCTGCCCTCGCCGGAATTGCGGGCCAGCACGTAGATGGCGGTATCCGTCTCGCTGCTGCACTCCAGCGGCAGATCGTATTCGGGCTCGGGCATCACGGCGCCCATGCCCTCCATGATCGCCAGGGTGTGTTTCTGTCTGGCGCGTTTTTTGATCCCGCGGATAAAATCCTCCCTGGCCTCCTCCACGATCTCATCGTACGCGTCCAGCCAGTCCCGGGTCACTATCTCGAAGCCTCTCCTCTCGAGGCCTCTCTCTACCGTCATGAAGAAGCGGGAATTCACGTCTCCGCTGCCCGTGCCGCCCTTGACGGTGCGGCGCACACCGCTGCCGAAGGCGGCGATCCTGCAGGCCTCCTTCAGAGGGAAGGCGCCGCTCTTCCTGAGCAGGACCGTGCACTCCGCCAGATGTCTGCGGATCTCGCTCAGATGTCGGATCTCATATGCTTCCATACAGGGAACCCCTTTCTCTGCAGCCGTTTCTGCAGAAACGTCTCTGTCTCCGCTCTCTGTCTGTATGTCTCTGTCGTCTTCCTTCAGAATTCCCGCAGCGTGATGAGCTGGTACAGGTGATAGCCCATCTGGATGGGTGCGGGAAGCAGCAGGTCTGCCGCCGATTCCAGCGCGATCCGGGTGCGGAGTTTTCTCTTCAGTTTCGGAGACAGCTTGCGCTCGCGCAGTTCCTCCACGCCGATGCTCTCCTGCCGCTCGATCTCGCGCGCCATCATCTCCACATTATCAAAACGCAGGCGGTCCAGCCTGTCCGTGACCTCGCTCAAAGCGCCGTCATACCGGATGCCGATCCCGCCTGTTGCAGTGTAAAAAACGACCTTGCTCACCCCGGGGATCGACTCCAGCGCATACGCAAGGACCTCCTGAGAGGCGTCCGTCAGTGCGCTGTCCGGTACCCGGATCCGCAGTCTGTGATTGGATGTGTGTTCTATGTGATAATTCATGCCGGTCCCTTGTGGTCGAGCCGGCAGGACCCCTGTCTCCGCCGGGCAGGAACACCCCTCCTGCCCTTCTATTTTACACGCCCCACTGCTCCCATGTCCAGTATAGAGAGGCGTCCGGAGATGTCGGTCCTCCTGCTTCCCGGCTGCCGCGGTCCGGTCACCCTGTCAGACCGTGAGATCCGGCAGGCAGCGGGCATTCTCCGGTCTCTCCGGAAGATCTGTCATGCTGTGGATCCCCGCCGCGACCGTGGAGGTGTTGTGCAGAAGCGCGGACAAGGAAGGCGCCAGCACGCCCGCCGCCCCCAGCGCGATCAGACCTGCGTTGAAGCTGATGATAAAGCGGTAGTTGCTCCTGATCCGCTCCATGAGCTGCATGCTCAGCCTGCGCAGGAGCAGGATCTGGTACAGGCTGTCCGCGGAGATGGTGATATCTGCCACCTCCCTGGCGATGGCCGCCCCGTCTGAGACCGCGATGCCGCAGTCCGCCTCCGAGAGGGCGGGCGTGTCGTTGACACCGTCCCCCACCATCAGGACCTTGCCGCCCTGTTCCTTTTTGGCGCGGATGTAAGCTGCCTTGTCCTCCGGCAGCACTTCCGCATGGAACTCGTCTATCGGCAGGCGCTGTGCGATAGCCTCCGCCGTCCGCCTGTTGTCCCCGGTCATCATGCACACGTTCCGGATCCCCAGCTCGTGGAGGGCCTGCACAACTTCGGGAGCTTCCTCCCTGATCGGGTCGAAGATACTGATGACTGCAGCGAGCTCCCCGCCGATGGCCAGGTACAGCTGCGAGTACTCCGCGGGGATCTGCGCCAGACGGTCCTCCTCTCCCTCAGGGATCCTGCAGCCCTCGTCCTCGAAGACGAAATGATAGCTGCCGATGATCACTTTGTCCCCGTCCACGGCGCTGGAGATCCCGTGTGCTACCACATACTGGACGGAGGAATGTTTTTCCTCATGCGTGATCCCGCGCATGCGGGCCTCCTCGACAACAGCATTGGCCACGGAGTGAGGGTAGTGCTCCTCCAGACAGGCGGCGAGCCGCAGGACCTCTGTCTCATCGCGGCCGCCGAAACAGTCGATGCGCACCACTTTGGGGGTCGCATGGGTGAGTGTCCCCGTCTTATCAAACACCAGAGTGTCCGCTTCCGCCACGGCCTCAAGGAACTTGCCTCCCTTGACGGTGATCCCGTACTGGCCCGCCTCGCGGATGGCCGAGAGGACGGCCAGGGGCATGGAGAGTTTGAGCGCACAGGAGAAATCCACCATCAGCCAGGCCACGGCACGCAGTGTGTTGCGTGTGAGCAGCCACGTGACCGCTGCCCCCGCGAGGGACCACGGGACCAGTCTGTCGGCCAGGTGGAAAGCCCTGGTCTCGGTCCCTGATTTGAGTTTCTCCGTCTCCTCGATCATGCGGACGATCTGATCATACTTGCCGCTTCCGGCCGTCCTGGCCACTTCGATCAGGAGGGATCCCTCTTCGATGACCGTTCCCGCGTAGACATAGCCGCCTTCCCTGCGGACGACCGGCACGGACTCGCCGGTCATGGAGGCCTGGTTCACCGTCGCCTCGCCGTCCAGGACCCGCCCGTCCAGGGGGATGACGCCCGCCGTCCGGACCAGGATGCACTCCCCGGTCTGTACTCTGCGCACATCCTCCAGCACCTCCGTGCCGTCCCTGCGCACCCACACGCGCTCTACCTGCAGCGCCATGGAGCGGGCAAGATCTTCGACGGATTTCCTGTGTGTCCACTCCTCCAGGGTCTCCCCCAGCGTGAGGAGGAACATGACGGACGAAGCGGTGGAGAGATCTCCCCTCAGTATGGACGCTCCGATAGCGGCAGCATCCAGGACGGGCACTTCCAGCTTCCCTCTGCGCAGGCAGCGCAGTCCCTCCAGCAGGAACCTGCCGCTCTGCAGGACCACCAGGGCGCTCCTGACCGGAGCGGGCAGCAGGAGCCATCTCAGGCCTCTGCGCACCACCATAAGGACGATCTTCTCCTCGTACTGCCGGTTCAGCATCCGTCCCGTCTGCTCCGGGACCAGGGAGAGCGCCCTCTCATCCTCATAGGAGAAAGACGAGAGCGCCGTGATCAGCTGCTCTCTCGTTTTGGCATTCCTTCCATAGCGGATCACGGCATCGCCCGTCCGCTCATAAACAGTGACCTCCCTGACAAAAGGGAGGTCTCTCAGATAGTATTCCAGTATATCCGCCTGGGCGGGGGTCATTCTGCTCCGCAGCACATGCACCCTCATCCGCCCGGAGGCCTCGTGCAGGATCCTGCATCTCATGGCTTCGTATCCTTCCTGTCGGGATCCCGGGATCCCCCGGCCGTATCAGGCCGGCACTGTGTCATTCCGCTTTGTTCTTCTCTTCGTATGCCTCGAGCACCGCCTTGGCGTCGGCGATCTCTCTGGCTTCCTTCTGTCTGGCGCGCTCCTCGTTGATGTCGTCCGCGTCCGCGGAGATATCATCGATGTTCTCTTTGAGCGTTGTATACGTCTTCATCACGCTGGCGCCGCCTCTCTTGGCTGCTGCCGTCACATGAGTATATACCGTCTTGGCATCGTCCGATTTCAGGATCGAAATGCCCGCCGTTCCGCACAGAACGCCGCATGCCCACAGTCCAAGTTTGCCTAAACCTTTCATTCCATACCTCTTTCCCCGGTCATTGCCCGGATCTCCGGCCTGCCGGTGCGCTCGTTTCCGCCGCGCACGGCTGCCCCGCAGATTTATTTTTTTATACCCACAGTGTAGCCGAAGGGGCTTTTTAGTGCCAAATACACTTTGTTAGAGCGCACTAAACCCGTCTTCGAAAAGCTCTCATCTGCTCTCCAGTTCCGTGATATAGCGGCGGATGCTGGCAAAACTCTCCTCGCTGATCGCGTGCTCGATGAGGCAGGCCTCCTCCTCCGCCAGATCGGCGGGAATACCGGTCCGGATGAACCACTCCCGGAAAAACTCATGCTTGTCCAGAGTCCTCTCCGCGATCTCCCTGCCCCTCTCCGTGAGGCGGATCTCCCCTGTGTCCTCCTTGGTGATATACCCCTCCCGCTCCAGTTTGGAGCAGGCGATGCTCACGCTGGGCCTCGAAAAACCTATCTGCCCTGCGATATCCACCTCGCGGCACCAGCCCCTCTTTCTGTTGAGGATCAGGATCGCCTCCAGATAATCTTCGCTCGATCTGCCAGGCCTGACGGCGTTTCCGGTCATTGCACACCATCCTTCTGCATGTTATACACAACTAACAACATACAGATTAGCATTGACTTACCGGTAAGTCAAGACGGGCGTTCCGGTCACCAGCCGTGATCATCCAGTCTGCGCGCGATCCCTGAGAAGTCCACGCTGCAGCTGCCGCGATCGTCCCACTTGACGGAAGGTCCTTCCGGTCTTATCCTTCCAACTATAGATTAACGACAGGACCTGCCGGCGGCAGAAAGAAAGGAACTCCGTTAACGATATGGACAAGATCGCAAGTTTTACCATCAATCACCTGGCCCTGGAGCCCGGCGTCTATGTATCCCGGAAGGACCGCTTCGGATCCGCGGTCATCACCACGTTTGACCTGCGGATCACCGCTCCGAACAGGGAACCCGTCATGAACACCGCCGAGCTGCACACCATCGAGCATCTGGGCGCCACTTTTCTGCGGAATCATCCCGACTGGAAGGACCGCGTCGTCTATTTCGGGCCCATGGGCTGCCGGACCGGGTGCTACCTGCTGCTGGAGGGCGATCTGGAGTCTGCGGATATCGTCCCTCTCATGATCGAGATGTTCACCTTTATCCGGGACTTCGAAGGCGCCATCCCAGGCGCAGCCCCCGAGGAGTGCGGCAACTGGCTGGACCAGAACCTGCCGATGGCGCGGTGGCTGGCAGGCAGATATCTGAGCGGGACGCTGGAAAACATCGACGAGGGGCATCTCCATTATCCGGAGTGAGCAGCGATCATCAGGCATCTATCCGTCAGAAGTCGGTTTTTTACAAAAGCAGACCGGGATTTCCTCAGAGAACCGCCGCGATCCCGTCAGAGAGGCAGAGCACAGAGAGGTAGAGCATCATGAAACTGGGCATCATCGGCGCCATGGAAGTGGAAGTGGCGCTCTTGAAAGAGAAAATGGACATCCGCCGTCGCGTCGTGCAGGCGGGCATGGAGTTCTGTGAGGGACGCCTCGGCAGCACGGAGGCCGTGGTCGTGCGCTGCGGCGTGGGCAAGGTGAACGCCGGCCTCTGCGTGCAGGTCCTGGCGGACCTGTTCGAAGTGACGCATATCCTCAATACCGGCGTCGCAGGCTCCCTGGACGACCGGATCCGGATCGGCGATCTCGTCGTTTCCACGGAGGCCTGTTACCACGACGTGGACGCCACGAATTTCGGCTATGCGCCTGGCGAGGTCCCGCAGCTGCGGACCGCCGTTTTTACCGCTGACCCGGAACTGCGGGCACGGGCTGCTGCCGCCGTGCGCGAAAAAGCCCCGGAAGTGCAGCTCTTTGAGGGCCGCGTCGTCTCCGGGGACCAGTTCATCTGTGAGAAGGAGCGCAAGGAGGCCATCTCCCGCACCTTCGGCGGGCTCTGCGTCGAGATGGAAGGCGCCGCCATCGCCCAGGCCGCCTACGTCAACGGGCTGCCATTCGTGATCCTCCGCGCCATCTCCGACCAGGCGGACGAGGAGACCGCAGTCACCTACGACGTCTTCGAGGCACGGGCCGCACGCCACTGCGCGGAGATCGTGCTGCAGCTGACCGGCAGCGCGAGTATCTGACGGCGCAGGGGAGATGCAGCGCGGGGAACTTGGCAGATCTGCCTTAACGTCACCTCCACAAGCCTTTGAGTTTCACTACAGCTGCTGAATTCCTGTTCTTGTGATGACCACCCGGTCTCATCAAGTCTCTGGATTTCACTACAGCTGCTGATTTTCTGCTGCTGTAGTGACCTCTCGACCTCTAATAGCCTCTGACTGTCACTACAGCTGATGATTTCCTGTTTCTGTAGTGACTTCCCGGCCTCTTATAGCCTCTGGCTGTCACTACAACTGATGATTTCCTGTT
>CAMOJW010000044.1 GCA_946617225.1 uncultured Lachnospiraceae bacterium | reverse complement strand
ACCGGGGCGGGAGAGCGGTCCTGTGGGAGACGCCCGGGATCGGCTGCAGTGTAAAAGAGGACTGACAGGAGAGCAGGTCAGGGACGACCGCACAGAAGGAGGTAATTATGGATCTGAAGCAGTGGATCGAGAAACTGATGGCCGACTACAACGTCGCGGGCATGAGCGTGGCAGTCATCCGGGACGGAAAGATCGAGAGCACGGAGGGCTACGGCCTGCGGAACGTGGAGCAGCAGCTGCCCATGACTGCGGAGACCGTCCTGCCGATCGGCTCTGTCACCAAGACTTTTACGTCCCTGGCTCTGGGCATGCTGGCGGATGAGGGCAAGCTCGACTGGGACCGCCCGGTCATCGAATATCTGCCCTCGCTGAAGCTGAACACCCCCCTGATGACGGAAAACGTGACCACCAGGGATCTCATGTGCCACCGCACCGGCGTGCCGCGCTATGACCTGCAGGCGATCTACTGCGTGAAGGAAGATCCCGCGGAGATGGTCCCCACGCTCGCATATCTGGAGCCCAGTCTGCCCTTCCGCACCAGGCTCCAGTATTCCAACCAGATGGTCTCCCTGGCCGGATACCTGGTGGAGATACTGTCCGGCAAAACATGGAAGGATTTCGTCCGGGAGCGCATCTTCCGGCCCCTCGGCATGGCGCACACGGATTTCGAGATCGAGTCCCTGGCCGGCTTTGACAACACCTCCAAGGGCTATGTGTTCGCGAACGGCACGTACATCGAGCCGCCGTACATGCATCTGGGCGCTTTTGCCCCGTCCGGCGCGATCGTGTCCACGGCGGAGGATATGGCCAGATTTGCCCTCTTCCAGCTGGGCGACGGCACCTGGGAGGGCGAGCGCCTGATCAGCGAGGCGCAGCTGAACGAGATGCACAGCCCGCAGGTGATCGGCAGCCCCTACTTCTGGGATTTCCCGGAGATCCAGCGCGCGGAGTACGGCCTCGGCTGGTTCACCGACATTTACCGCGGCGTGAAACTGATCAATCACGGCGGCAACACGAACGGTTTCTCCGCCCAGATGACCCTGCTTCCCGGCGAAAAAGCCGCCATCGTCGCCCTCTCCAACGCGACCTCCTCCTTCTCTGTGAATGCGCTGGGGCATGTGTTTGCCGATCTGGCGCTCAGCGTGGAGGACATCCCGGACTGGTCCGCCAGGTTCCAGGAAGTCTTTAACAACATGATGGCGGGGATGATGGCCGGCATGCAGGCCAAAGCTGAGGCCCGGACGCCTGACACCACACCTTCCGTACCCATGGAAGACATTGCTGGCACCTATCGTCATCCCGGCTTTGGCGAGATGACCTTCGCGATGACCGAGCAGGGTCTCGCCGGCACCTGGAACGGCCTGCCGGCCCTCCTGCAGCACTATCAGTACGACACCTTTGACCTGATGCTGCCCGTCCTGGGACAGGCTGTCCCGGCGCAGCTCGTCGCGACCGACGGAAGAGCCTGCGGCCTCCAGGTCACCATGGAGCCGACCCCGGGCGTCGGGCCGGCACTGTTTGAAAGAGCATAACTTGTAAGGGCAGGAGGCTTTTTATCTGCCATTTCACCGCGGCGATGACGATCAGGGGGGAGGGTCGTTGTCGCCGCGGTGATATATGATACAATCATAGCAAATCAGTTCCTGCAAAGGAGACAACATGGAGTATCTCTCATTCAACGACGCCATGCGCCGTCGCTTCGGGACCAAAGTCTACAAGTTGTCCCTTCAGAGCGGCTGCACCTGCCCTAACAGAGACGGGACGCTGGGCACCGGCGGCTGTACTTTCTGCTCGGAGGGCGGATCAGGCGAGTTTGCGGCGCCTCCGGCGCCGGTCGAAGAGCAGATCGCTGCAGCCAAAAAAAGGGTCGACGCCAAGATCCCGGCCTCCATCCCACCGGAGGACCGGCTTTATATCGCTTACTATCAATCCTATACCAACACCTACGGAGATGTGGACCGACTCCGGAAACTCTACGCGGAGACACTCGCGCAGCCACAGATCGCAGCACTTTCCATCGGCACCCGTCCCGACTGCCTGCCGCCGGAGATGATCCGGATGCTGGACGATCTCGGCAGGACGTACAACAAGCCGATCTGGATCGAACTCGGCCTGCAGACGATCCACGAGGGGACGGCAAGGCGCATCCATCGGGGGTACGATCTGCCTGTTTTCGAGGATACTTATCGGCGGCTGAAGGAGACGAATCTCGAAGTCATCGTCCACGTCATCCTCGGTCTTCCCGGCGAGACAAGGGAAGACATACTGGAGACGATCCGTTGCCTGTCCAGACTGGATCCGCCGCTCGACGGCATCAAGCTCCAGCTCCTCCACATCCTGAAGGGGACGCAGATGGCCGAGGAGTATCAGAGGGAGCCCTTCCCTCTATTTACGCAGGAAGAATACTGCGATCTCGTCGTGGATTGCCTGCGCCTGCTGCCGCCGGAGACAGTGGTGCACCGGCTCACCGGCGACGGGCCCAGGAGGCTGCTCATCGCCCCGATGTGGAGCACCGACAAGAAGGGCGTCCTCAACATGCTCAACAGGAAGATCCGGGAGGCAGACAGGATAAGCCGACCTGCCAGGAGAAGACATTATGGAACCACATCCGACATTTGATCCTTTAGCACATACTTATCCTTCCCGCCGGATCCCGCTCTATGCCAGGAACGGCATGGTCAACTGCTCGAGCCCGCAGGCGGCAGCTGCGGGGCTGGAGGCACTCAGAAGGGGCGGCAATGCGATGGACGCCGCCGTGGCGGCCGCCGCGGCGCTCACTGTCGTGGAGCCGACGTCCAATGGCTTGGGGTCGGATGCTTTTGCGATTATCTGGTCGGAGAGGGATGGGAGACTGTACGGCCTGAATTCCAGCGGCCGGGCGCCGATGCTGGCCACGATCGAAAGGATCCGGGAGGAGATCAAACAGAACGAGATTTCATCGGATCCCGGACAGATCCACGAGGAGCGGAGGCAGGACAAGATGCCCCGCCGCGGCTGGGCACCTGTGACGGTGCCCGGAGCAGTCAGGGCCTGGTCGGAGATCAACCAGCGGTTTGGGAGACTGACGCTGGCGCAGGTGTTGGAGCCGGCGGTGCGGTACGCGGCAGAAGGGTATCCCTGCGCAGCCAACCTGTCAGCGAACTGGCGCCGGGCATATGACGTGTATCATAAGGAACTGCAGGGCCCCTGTTTTGAGGCATGGTTTGAGACTTTTGCCCCGAAGGGCAGGGCGCCTGTAGCGGGAGAGATGGTCTTTCTGCCCGAACATGCCAGGACGCTGGAGGAGATCGGCAGGACGGACGGAGACAGCTTCTACACCGGGGAGATCGCCCGGAAGATCGATGCGGAGAGCCGGAAGTACGGGGGATATCTCCGCTATGAGGACCTGGCCGCGCACAGAGCGGACTGGGTGGAGCCGCTGCGGGTCAGCTACCGAGGGTATGAAGTGTGCGAGATCCCGCCCAACGGACAGGGCATCGTTGCGCTCATGGCACTGAATATCCTCAAGGAATTCAGACTGACGGAGCCGGACAGCCCGGAGACGGTCCACAGGCAGATAGAGGCTGTGAAGATGGCTTTTGCCGACGCGTTCCGGCATGTCACGGATCCGGCACATATGCGGATCGCTCCGGAGCAGCTCATCCGTCCGGAGTACGGCGCGATGCGGGCGGCGCAGATGACGGACCGCGCACAGGTCTGGACGGAACAGCTGCCCCCGAAGAGCGGAACGGTCTACCTCTGCTGCGCCGACGGCGCAGGCAACATGGTCTCCTATATCCAGTCCAACTACAACGGCTTCGGGTCGGGGATCGTCGTCCGCGGGACGGGGATCGCGCTGCAGAACCGGGGGGCGGATTTTTCCCTGGATCCCGCGCATATCAACTGTCTGCAGCCGGGCAAAAGGAGCTATCACACCATCATCCCCGGCTTTCTGATGCGGGAGGGGAGACCTGTCGGCCCCTTCGGGGTGATGGGCGGTTACATGCAGCCCCAGGGACATGTGCAGGTGATGTCTCAGTATATCGATTTCCATCGGAATCCGCAGCAGGCCCTGGATGCACCGCGCTGGCAGTGGCTGCGGGACGGGCGCGTCGTCGTGGAGGAATCTTTTGACCGGGGCGTGATGGAGGCCCTGCGGGAGAGAGGACATGAGATCAGCGTCAGTGCGGATACCGGTTCGTTTGGACGCGGGCAGATGATCGTTCGCCTGGAGAACGGCGTCCTCGTAGGAGGCACTGAGCCGCGGACGGACAGCAGCATCGCGTGCTTCTGAAAAAAACAGCGGAGGATATGACGGCGCATCCCGCAGCCGTCCTATCCTCCGTGATACTATTGTTCTTTTACGGCAGAAACAGCGTTTCCGGCCGGAGACGTTAAGAGACGGTATATTCGCCGTCAGATGTCGAACGACTCCTTGACCGTCATGATGTCGCGGATCTCCGCGTGGCCGTTCTCGATGCAGAAGAGGCCCATCTCCCAGCCGTTCTTGTCGTACATCGCCATGATGCCGGGGTTCTGTTCGCGCACCTTGGCCATCACGGCCGCGTCCTTCACGATCTTCACAGTGCCGTCCCAGCGCAGCCACTCACTGCCGCAGAGCGCCAGCACTTCCACCTTCGGGTTGGCTGTCAGCTGTTTGTAGACATCCTTGAACGTCCCGCAGCCGAAGTAGATGACATCGTCGATCAGCAGCTGCATGCCAAAGGGACGTCCTTTGGGCTGGTCGCCGTCTGTGGTCAGGAAATAAAAGACCTGTGCCTTGTTCAGAAATTCGTGCACCTTTGCCGCATTGCTCATGGGGGACCTCCTTTTTTTAAGCTTAAAATGAAGTATGTGACGGGATGCTCTTTGTCTGATCCGATCACTTTATGAACCGGTTTCATTATATGACCTGTGTGCGGAACTGTACAAGTGCGATACGGAAAAAAGCCCGGTATCTTCTCAGATGCCGGGCATTGTCAGCCCGGTATCCTCTCGGACACCGGGTCTTTTTGGTGTGCATCACACCGGTATCACCTTCACGCTCCGCGCCACCTCGTCACTTAAGGCCAGGGTGCGGCCGCCCAGCGAGACGATGACGCCGTTCCCCAGATGCTGGACGAGGCGCACGGACTGGTCCTCCGCCAGCTGAAAGAGGCTGCGGAGGCTTTCGCCATAGGCGCCGACGATCCAGGTGATCCTGTAGATGTGCTGCAGGTCCATGTTCATCAGATCCAGCATCGCATTACCTCCTCTGTATCCCCTCTGAGTTCAGTATATACCGGTTTCGGCAAAAGCGAATGCTAATCTTTGTTAGCGCGGGATATCACGGGACGGGGTGTCTTTCAGCACCATCCGGGTCACTCCTCGAAGTACCCCATATGTCCGATCACTTCCTCCATGGGCCTGCCGTTGACGGTCCAGCCGTCCTCTTCGCTGCCGCCGATGTAGAGGCGGCAGATCGTGTCTTCCGGCAGGACGTTGTCATGTACATACGCGTCCAGGAAGCTCCGGCCATCCGTGCGGCAGAGGTCCAGGGACGCATACGGTGCGACGGTCCCGAGGCTGCTCTCCGCTGCTTCCTCATCCGTGAACAGCTCCGCCTCAAAACTCTCCCCTGTCCCGATGACCGGCTGGCTGCCCCGGATCCTGAACAGGCTGTTCAGGACGGGCAGACCGTCCCCGCCCAGATGGGCCGAGCCGGCCAGGAACAGTTCCTGGATCGTCTCCATGGTGCACCGCAGGTCCAGATCCTGCACGTCAGGCATAGTGTAGGCGTTGTGGGACAGCACCGTGTAGAATTCCCCCGGGGTGCTCCCGACCGGGACAAATGTGACACCCGAAGTCTCCACACGGTAAACATCCGTATACCCCTCATAACACCCGTAGAGGAAGGCCTGTCCGTTCACCTGCCCGACGTAGAAGGTATACGGCTTGTGGGGCGCTTCCGCCGGCTCCATGCTGCCGTCTCCCGTGCCGGCAGTACCGTTTGCACCGCCGGGAGTATTTCCTCCACCATCTCCGCCATCACCTTCCATACCCGTCGGCACATCCGCGCCGAAGATCCGCTTCACGTCCGTGCGGCTGTACCAGTACAGATGGTCATAGCTGACAGGAGCGATCTGCTCCCGCAGGATCCCTTCGCACAGCCGGAAGGGGACAAAGGCTTTATACTCCTGGTGCTTTTCGTCCACACTGCCCGGCTGCCCATGGGTGCGCAGGACGATCCGGAATTCCAGGCCCTCCGGGTACGTCATCCAGGCAAAACTGCCGTCGTCCCGGCCTCCTTTGATGGCGGCGCGCAGCAGTTCGATCTCCGCATCTTTCTGCGAGCCGGTCACGCCGCTGCGCCTGTTGATCTCGAGGGCCTCCCACACGAGGTCCGGCAGGGGCTCCAGGTCAGAGAAAAGGTCCTCCAGCGACAGCCTGCGGCCGCTCTGGGCATCGATGGTGACGCCGTGGACTTCATAGTAATCCGTCTCAAAACCCCGGTCGTAGCGGTAGGTCTCCAGCACATAGCTGAGCATCTGGGTGTCGCAGCGGGCGATCTGGGGACTGATCCAGGAGGTCAGGTAGATGTAGGAGGGCTCCTTCCGGGTGGCCTGGTAGGCAGCGTGACGGTCCGGTCCCTCCGTCAGCTCGCGGCTGACATGCTCCCCGATCCGGTCATTGAGATCTTCCAGAGCCTCACCGATGACAGCGCGGGCGGTCTGCAGCTGCTGAGCCGCCTCTTCCCTGCCATCTGCCGGGGTTTCCACAGCATCCGGCCCCTCCCGCAGAGAGACCAGGGCGTATTCCGCGCCGACCCCGCCCTCGGAGGAGGAGTAACCGTCCAACCGATCTTCCTTTTGTTCCAGGACGACCTCGACGGGAACAGCTTCAGAGGCAGGGAGGGTGAAGGGCTGTCCGTCCGGCGAGGCAGCCGGCGTCCACTCGTCCTGCAGAGTTACGGCAGTGGTCCATGTCCGGTCGTTGACCGGGGCTTTCTGCCCGGTCGGCAGCGAGACACCGTCCGCACACCCGCAGAGCGGGAGAGTGCACAGAACAGAGAGCGTGATCGGGAGCAGGACTGTAAGGTGAACTGCCGGAAGCACCCGGCCTTGTCTGTTTTTAAGAGATCTGCACCGGTATAGTGCAGTCAAGATCTTCATGAAACACCTCCTGTGCGCCGACGGAAACGGGATCGACAGCGGTACAATATCGGATCACCTTAGATCGGATCTGCAGCCCTGCTCCCGCGCGATCTGTGCCTGCAGCGCCTCCGCGTAGACTTGCGGATCCGCCGGCAGAGCGATCTTCCGGCCCTCCCAGGCGGAGAGGTACGAAGCATTGATCAGGGACAGGACACCGGCGCTGTCTTCGCCAGGGGCGATAAGAGGAGAGCCCAGGCGGATGGCGTCGGAGAAGTTCTGCAGCATGAGATGGTAGGCGCGGTCATAACTGCCGAAATCGAAGACCTCTGTCGTCTCGCCCAGCTGCTCCCGGGCATTGACGGTCGCGGTGCGCGCGTAGTCCCGCAGGTCCCGGTCGAAGCGGGTGAGCGTCAGCCGATCGTTCTCGAGCAGGATCTTTCCACCGGTGCCGACGATCTCCATCCGCTCGGTCCAGACGCCCTCGCCGGTGGAGAGGAGGAAGGTACCGGTCATTTTGCCCGGATAGTCCAGGACCAGCGTCGCCTCGTCATCCACAGCAAAATCATTGTACTTGCCAAAAGGGATATCCGCGTAGACCGACTGCGGCAGATTGAAGAGATACACCCACAGGTCCAGAAGGTGGTAGCCCTGGTTGATCAGCGCGCCGCCTCCTTCGCCGGCCCAGCTGCTGCGCCAGCTGCCGGAGGCGTGGTAGAACTGAGTACGGAAGAAGCGGCTGTTTTCCAGGCTCACGCGCCGGATCTCGCCGACCGCTTTTTTCGCAAGGAGCCGGCGGATCTTCTCGTGCTTGTCATAGGTGCGCTGGTGGCACATCATGGCGTAGACTCTGCCGGACCGCGCAGCCGCTTCGTTCATGCGGAGAGCGTCGGCTGCCGTTGCGCCGGCGGGCTTGTCGCACATCACATGTTTGCCGGCTTTAAAAGCGCGGACCGCCATGGCCGGATGCTGCTTGTGGGGCGTCACGATGAGGACGGCGTCAAAAGTATCCGCCGCCTCGTACAGTGCCTCCTCGCTCCTGTATATTTGCACCCCTTCAATGAGATTGTCCCGCGCCCAGGCGGCTCGCTCGTCGCTCCTGCAGCACACCGCCGCCAGAGTGAGCCCGTCGATCTCTCCCCGGTCGAGCATCACCGCGTATTTGCTGCCCATATTGCCGATGCCGATCACAGCGCAGCGGATAGTTCCCTGTGCTGCGGATGTGCCTGTTTTCATTTCAGATCTCCTCCCATACTTCCAACGAGGTGCAGCGCTGTCTGAGATAACGGACATGGTCCTGCTTTCATCTTACCGTAAAAAGCCTCCGGCTGGAAGAGCTCCCCGGCAGATGCGGGAGGGGTCACCTTGTATGCCTATGGGGCGGATGATAAAATAACAGTGGATGATAAAACAACGAGATGAGCGAGGCTGCCGGCGAGTTGGGAGGCAGCCTGAGAGTATCTTTATGATCAGCGGGAAGGGAGGCATCCCTATGAAGCTTCAGATCCACATCAAAGGCGCCGGCAGGCGGCAGAACAGGATCACTCAGATAGTGTATGACTATCCGCTGCAGGAGATGTCAGTGGAAGAATTCCTGGCGGAGACGGTGCGGCAGACGGTCCGGGCCTACAACGAGCGCCGGAGCACAGATGTGACGGGAAGTGCAGAATTGTTGCAGCTTTTTTCAGAAGAAGCGCTGCAGGACAGACTGGAGCAAAGCATTGCGGACCAGGCGCAGACCGGCAAAGTGACCTTTTCGGCCGTCCAGGAGCGTTCGCAGCAGGCGGCGCACCGCGCGGACGAGAACAAAGCCATAGAGAATGCGCTGCAGGCCTTTGAGGACGGGATCGTCGCCGTATTTGTGGACGGCGTGAGGTATACGGAGAAGGAGCAGAGGCTGCTTCTGAAAGAGGACAGCGAGGCGACTTTTGTGAAACTGACGTTTCTGGCAGGACGGATCTGGTGACCGCCCGATAAGCAGACATCAAGGCAGGCGCAGACGACCGACCGGAAGGGAAGGAGAGGCAGGAGATGGCATTCGATTATAATTCTCGCAGGAAATTTGAAAAGGCAGCGGCGGAGCGCTGGGATAAGAAGCATGCGTTCGGGCTGGCGGGGCTGGTGGTCACTCCGGAGCAGAAGGAACTGTTTGAGGAAGTGAAGAAATTCAGCCAGATGCCGCACGACGGATTTCCGAAGATCCTGGAGTGGAGCAGAAAGTATGCGGCGGGACGGACCGGGAGCCTCGCGGAGATCATGAAGAAGCGCTGCGGCGCGCTGATCTCGCTGTGCGTGCCGGAATCGTACAGGAAGGATTATTATTATCTGCTGGACCAGTTCCCGAAGTTTCAGTATTCGCGGTCTATCTACCGGCCCACGGTCCGCACGGCGGAGCTCTCGGCCCATGTGATGTCCGCGTTCGGGCTGCTGGCGGCATACCGTGCCCTGGAGATGTACGGTGTCACGCCGCTGGAGTTCCTGACGGAGAAGATGGAACCGGAGGCGCTGGACTTCAAGAGAAATGACAATTACGCCGGGATCCTCCACATGGTGCAGTTCGACGATATCCTGGCCGCGCGGATCGACGCGGGGGATGCGCAGATCACGGAGGCCGTGAAGGAGGCTTTTCTCAGCGACAACAACACCGTGATCGTCACGACTTCCCTCATCCGGGGCGTCGTCAAATCGAAGTCGCAGGAGCTGCATGAGCTGCTGGCCCGTTTTCTCGTGGCGGCGCGCCTGCAGGAGGGCGTGCGTCAGGCGGTCTGTGAGAATGCGGACTGCGGGCGGGCGGAGGCTTTTCTCACTATTCTGAAGGCGATCAGTGACAATGACTTGCTGCGTTTCTCCGCAGTCAAGAGGGCCGTGGCGACCTGGACGGGCATCTGCAGCGTGTACGCCATGGACCGGATCACGCAGAAAGTGTTCAACGGCATCCTCAGCGCCGTGGAGGACCGGGAGAAGGCCCTGGCCATGACGGGTTCGGAGGACAGCGTGGAGCTGGTCACCGGCCTGTGGGCGCTGGGATTCTACGAGGTCCGGGACGCCCTGGAGAGGATGCAGGAGATCGCCCGGACCGGGAGCCGGAACCGCCGGCTCGCCCTCGCCTACTACAATAGCGGGATCTGCCACTCCGACTTCAGCGAGGCCGTGGCGATGCAGATGCTGGAGACTTATCCGCAGGATCAGGAGATCGCCGCTGCTTTCCTGCCCACCTACCTGCCAGCCAGCGACACGCTGGTCAGCAACGCCATCCGCGACCGGCAGGGGAAACGCGTGTACAGCGCCAAAGAGGGGGAGATCGTCGTGCATCCGATCACCCTGGCCGATCTGGAGATCACGGAGGAGCAGGCGCGGCGGCAGTATCCCATCCTCCGGGGGCTGGCGGACTCCATGAAGAAGAAAAAGCTGGAATTTTCTCCGCTCATCTTCCCCTGGTACAGCGCCGTGCTGGAGAAAAAGACCCTCACCGAGAAAATGGCCGTCCTCGCCTGTGCCCTGCAGGACCAGGACCTGATCGACGAGGTCTGCCTGCGCCTCAAGGACATCTCCGACAGCTACTACAACAACCGCAAGAACTATCTGCGGCTCCTGCTGCATGATCCGCAGACCCCCACCCAGAAGAACGCCCTCATCGACTATGTGGGCGACCAGGAGACCTACACCCGCGGAGCGGCCTACATGCTCCTGAAGCAGATGCCGCTGACCGCGGAGGATTATCTGCGCCTGGAGAAGCTCCTCCGTTTCAAGAACGAGGAGATCCGCCGCTACGTCATCGACCTGCTGGGCCGGCAGGATGCGGCCGGGAGAGAGGCATGCGTGCGCAGGCTCCTGCAGAGCGGCCAGGAGCAGCTGCGCCTGGCGGGCCTCGACATGCTCAAGAGCCGCGCGGAGGGGTCGCAGCAGGAGAGGGAAGCCTGCAGTAAGCTCCTGCAGGAAGCGATCCCGGACCGGAGCATCCTCACGGACAGGGAGCGAGTCCTCTGCGAGGAGATCGCCGGATCCGGGGAGGGAGAGCGGGAGAGCGCCGGCGACGTGCTCTCCAGGGAGGGCTACGGCCTGTATGATCCCGCCATGAAGTACGAGCCGCAGCTTCCGAAAGCGGACATGGCAGTGCTCAAACAGTATTTTTCCATGTCCGCCAGGGAGATGGACGGGTATTTTGACCGCATGAAGGCTTTCCTGGAGGAGCATGCGAAGCTGGAGTACAAGTCCGCGAACGGCGATACACAGCTGCTGGGGAGCGGTGGCCTGTATCTCACCTCCTACGGCCCCGGCCCCATCGAGGACAAGTATCCCTTCCCGGAACTCTGGCAGGAGGTCTGGGAGACCATCATCAAGGATCCGAAGGTATTCTTCAACCTGTACCTGGGCCTGACGAGCGGCTTTGACGCGGACAGCATTGAGGACATGCAGGGGTATCTCAAGGCCGAGCACAAAGTCTTTCAGGCTGCCGATGCCTCTTACCACTATACCGATCCGAAGTACAACGCCCGCAGCCAGACCGGCACGTACATGAGCATCCTCCGGATCATCCGCAGCCAGCAGAAGCTGGAACTGCCCCTGCCCGTGGCGGAGGCAGCGCTTCTCTATGCCGCCGAGCTGCCTGAGAATCTGCGGTGGCTCAAAAAGAAACCGCCCAAATACGTCACACTGAGTGCAGCGCATCCCGTGAGGAGTTTCCTCCGCACGAACAAATACGCCGTGATCATGGACAGACTGCGCGCGTATAAGAGTGACGACGAGTTCAGGGAAGTCTTCCCGCTGCTGTACGGGACGGACCGCATCTATGAGGCGGAGAAAAATGACCCCACGGAGTACCGCAGCGCCACGCGGACGGGAAATTTCCTGACCATGTTCGACTATATCAAAGCCTGGGAACTGGGGATCCTACCGGAGGACCTGGTCTATCGCTGCGCCTTTGAAGTCCAGGGGCTCCGCTATGCCGTGGGACAGCTGGGAGACCTGTTCCGCGAGAAACTCGTGCTGAGCACCCTCACGGAGCTGCAGCATTATCTGCCCGTGGACATGGACAAGCACACGGTGGACACCAGCGCGCGCTTCTATCAGCTCTGTGTGCAGGCCCTGCAGAAGCTCACGGACCTGATCCTGAACGTCGAACTGCGCCGCGGGGACAGTGCCACGGTATTCTCCCCTGCGGTGTTCCGGATCAACCGCGTCACGGGAATCCCCCGGCTGATGGAGATCCTCCGCGCTCTCGGCACCGATCCCCTGGACAGGACGACCTACTACTCTTGGTATGGCGACGGGACCGGACGGCGGGAGTGCCTGTGCCACCTGCTCAAGGTCAGCGCGCCGGCCCCGGAGGAGACGGCAGCAGACCTGGGAGCAGCCCTGAAAGCCCAGAAAGTCTCCAGGGACCGTCTCATCGAGGTCTCCATGTATGCGCCCCAGTGGCTGCCGCTGGTGGAGGAACATCTGGGGATCGACGGCCTGCAGAGCGGCTGCTACTACTTCATGGCCCACATGAACGAGCGCTTCGACGAAAAGAAGAAAGCAATCATCGCCCGCTACACGCCGCTGACGCCGGAGGAGCTGAACGACGGGTGTTTTGACACCGCCTGGTTCTTCGAAGTCTATGAAAAACTGGGGGAGAAGACCTTCTCGTCCCTCTACAAGGCGGCCAAATATATCGCGGACGGCAGCAAGCACACGCGCGCCCGCAAATACGCCGACGCGGCCCTCGGCAAGGTGGACCGGGACGAACTGGAGCGGACGATCAAGGACAAGAGAAACAAGGACCTGCTCATGAGCTACGGGCTGATCCCCCTGAAGGACAAGGAGGATGCCCTGCACCGCTATGCCTTCCTGCAGCAGTTCCTGAAGGAGAGCAAGCAGTTCGGCGCCCAGCGCAGGCAGAGCGAGGGCTCGGCCGTGCAGACCGCCCTCCGGAACATGGCCACCACGGCGGGATATGCCGACGCGACCCGCCTGACCCTCGCCATGGAGACGGAGATGGCCGCCGCCCACGCGGAGTATTATACCGGCATCACGCTGGGAGAATATACGGCGCGCGTCGTCGTGGATCCCTCCGGACAGCCTTCCCTGGAACTGCGCAAGGGGGAGAAACTTCTCAAGTCCGTGCCCGCCGCCCTCAAAAAGGATCCCGCTCTCGCGGAGATCAAGGAGCACGCTGCGGAGCTCAAGGCCCAGTATTTCCGCTGCAGAGCCCTGTTCGAGAGGGCTATGGAGGAAGAGGAACTCTACAGTCTCAAGGAACTGAGGGATCTGCACCGCGGTCCCGTGGCCGCAGGCATTCTGGATGCTCTGGTCTTTGTGACTGCGGACGGACAGAAGGCGGGGACCCTGGAAGAACTGGCGGCGGCAGACGGCATCACGGAAGAGACACAGCTCATGGTCGCCCACCCCGTCACCCTGTTCCACATGGGCGTGCTGCCGGGTTATCAGAGAATGTTCTTCACAAGGCAGCAGGAGACCGGCCTGAAGCAGCCGTTCAAGCAGGTCTTCCGTGAGTTCTACCTGAAACTGGAAGAGGAGCTGGACGCGGCCGACTCCCGGATGTTCGCGGGCTACCAGATCCAGCCGAAGAAGACAGTCGCCGCCCTGAAGGGACGGCGCTGGGTGGCGGATTATGAGAACGGCCTGCAGAAGATCTGGTTCGGAGCGGACCTGGTCGTGGAACTCTATGCGCTGGCGGACTGGTTCTCGCCGGCGGACACGGAGTGCCCGACTCTGGAATACGTCTCTTTCAGCGACAGGCGCACCCACAAACCGGTCAAGATAGCCGACGTGCCGGAGGTCCTCTACTCAGAGACCATGCGGGACGTGGACCTCGCGGTGAGCGTCGCCTATGCGGGCGGCGTCGATCCGGAGACCAGCCACTCCACCATCGAGATGCGCAAAGTGATCCTGGCCTTCAACCTGGAGCTGTTCTCCGTGAAGAACGTCAGACTCGAAGGTACGCATGCCTTCATCGAGGGTACCATGGGCAAGTATACAGTCCAGCTCGGGAGCGGCGTGATCCATAAGGAGAGC
>CAMOJW010000043.1 GCA_946617225.1 uncultured Lachnospiraceae bacterium | reverse complement strand
GCTAATAGCCTCAGGCCGTCACTACAACTGATGATTTCCTGTTCCTGTAGTGACTTCCCAGCTTCTAATAGTCTCAGGCCGTCACTACAGCTGATGATTTCCTGTTCCTGTAGTGACTTCCCAGCTTCTAATAGCCTCAGGCCGTCACTACAGCTGATGATTTCCCGTTCTCGTGATGACTTCAGGCCTCATCAGAGGCAGAGGTGCGGCAGCACCTCTTGTCAACCGGCTACCGTCTTCCGGGACAGCTGTCAAGGACGCCTCCGGCGAGGTATACCGATTCCTTGACAGCTGCCCCGGAAGATGGTTAACAAGAAAAAATATTCAAAAAACAGGAAAGCAGCAAATATAACATTCTTTCTTATACAGATCAGAGGCTCCTCCGGATCCGCATGTCCCTCGCGATGCCGCGGAGGGCAAGAAGGAAGAAGAGGATGGCAAGTGCGTAGAGGACGTACAGGAACTTGCGGATGGCAGCAGTGCCGTGACGCACCTGGACCTTCAGGGCGAGCAGGCCTGTCTCCTCCACGTAGTCGCGGTTCTCCGCCAGAGCGTTCAGGTACTGGTAGATCACATGTTTGGAGGCGGTGCGCAGCGCCTGCTGCATGCTGTCGCTCTGCGTATCGTACTGCAGGATGCCCGCCATGGCCATCCACAGGTCGCCGCCCGCGCGCAGCATCTGATCGCCGTTCATGTACTCATGATGGTCGGAGAAATCAGTGATCACCACCCCTTTGAAGCCCCACTCGTCCCTGAGGATCCCTGTGAGAAGGGCCCTGCTGCCGCCGGCCCAGACGGCGCCGACGCGGTTGTAGGCGCTCATGAGGCCTGTCGCGCCGTACTTCCCGATCGCGATCTCAAAAGGCCGCAGGTAGATCTCGCGCAGCCCCTGCTCGGTCTCCCAGAGATAGACGCTGTCGCGGTAGATCCCGGACTCGCCGTCGTTGTTGATGAAGTGCTTGATGAAGACGTAGAGGCCGGTCTTTTTGGCCCCGGCGACGAAGCTGCCGCACAGCTCACCGGACAGGACGCCGTCCTCCGAATAGTACTCGTAATTGCGCCCGTTCAGAGGACTCCTGTGGATGTTCATGGACGGGGCGTAGATCCCGTTCATGCCGCTGGCCGCGGCCTCCCTGCCCATGGCAAAACCCAGATCCCCGAGCAGGTCCCGGTTCCAGGTGCAGGCGTTGGTGCTGCCGCTGGAGAAACCGGTCGTCGACGGGTTGCCGTAGAAACCGCCCACCTGGGAGGGCCCGTCGACTTCGGAGGTCGCAGGCTTACCGATGCTCTTCAGAGCGGCTGTCGAAGCGTAACCGCTGCTGACGAGCGTCACCATTTCTTCGCGGGTGAGCTGGTCCAGCAGTGCCTCCCACTGCGGATCGTCGTAATCCTTGCCCAGACGGTAGCCGAGTTCCGTGAGCACGGCACCGTCTGTGACCCTCAGACCGTTCTTTGCGCCGGTGGTGAGCTGGACTGTCTGCTCCCCCGCCGTCTCCTCCGTGAACAGGTTGAGGGAGGCGGCCTTGTCCGTCATGGGGCGGTCCGCTGCCCTCTCTGCCGGGAAAGTGCCGGCAAAATCAGCTCTCGTCAGATACTTGATATCCTGTCCGCTGTCGCTGCCGTCCAGAGCGACGCCATCCATCGCATCCTCTCCCGTGAACTTGTTGCTGACCTCGGCCCCGGTCACCGGGTCGGTCTCGAAGCGGAGGTCATCCGTTGCCTGTACGGTCAGTACTTTCTCCGCGCGGTGCGCGTCGCGGTTCACAAGCAGGCGGTAGGCGCCTCTTTCCGCCTCATAGCCGGCAAATCCGTTCCCGTTCGCATCATATGCGTCATAGGAGGCCATATCCCTGGCACTCACGCGGAGCGTCACATCCTGGCTCTCCCCGGGCTGCAGCAGGTCTGTCTTGGCAAAATCCGCCAGATTCGCACTGGCTTTCTCTATCCCGCCCGCCGTGTACGGAGGATCATAGTAGAGTTCCACGACGTCCTTGCCGGCCCGATCGCCGGTGTTGGTGACCCTGACGGTGATCTCCAGCGTGTCGTCTTTTCCGAAAGAAGCGTCCGCAGCGGGGGCCTCCGTGACCTCCCAGTCGAAGGAGGTGTATGAGAGGCCGTATCCGAAGGGATACTGCACGACGCCGTCGTAGCCGGTGCCGTAAGCATTTCTGACAGCGTCCCAGTAGCCTTCCGCGTCCGCGGTCTCGTACCACTTGTAGCCGACGTAGATGTTTTCGGCATAATCCACGTAGGAGACCCGGTCATAGTACACATCGTCCACGCCCAGGTTGCCGTTGGTCACGCCGAGGGGATAGAGGCTGCCGTCCGCATCCGTGTAGGCGCCGACGCCGTTCATGCCCGCATTGGCGTAACTTGCGGCTGTAGTAAAGTCGTACGCCCACGTGTCAGCGGTGCGGCCGGAGAAGTTCTGCTCGCCGTACAGGAGCGCAGGAAGCACTGCTGCACCGTTCGTGCCGGTCTCGCCGGCCATCACCAGCGCGTCCACGCCGGGGATCGTCTCCACCTGGCCCATCTCCAGCACGTTGCCGGAGTTGAGGATCACGATGACGTTCTCGTAGTTCGCGCCGACGTACGTGAGGAGCTCCTCTTCCTCTGTGGAGAGCTCCAGAGAGGTCCGGGTCTCGTCCACGACGATCTCCCCGCCCTTAGTGACGCGCTTGTATTGCTCCTGCGCCGCGTCGTTGCTCTCCCCGCAGAGGCGGCCGATCACGACGATGGCGGTGTCGGAGTAAGCCCTGGCATTGTCCAGCAGCGCCTGCGGGTAATAGTCCGGGTCGCTGATCGAGGGCTCGTAGAGCCGGGAGGACTGCTCCGGATAGCTGTTCAGCGTCTCGGTGTACTCCCTTTTATCCTGAAAATCCCGGTACATCTGTGTCAGTTCTTCGTTGGTCTCGATCCCGTAGTCGGAGAGCGCCTTCAGGAGGTCCGTATCCACCCTGGTAACCCCGCCTGATCCCGAACCGCCGCCGAGCCACTGAGTGCTCGCCCAGCCGAAGACGTTCACTTTTTTCACATCCGCGGAAAGGGGAAGAGTGCTGTCCCGATTCTGCAGCAGGACCGTGCCCTCCGTCTGCAGCTGCGCCTCGACGTCCGCGGAGGACATGATCCCCTGGATGTCTGATCCCGGCCTGCTGAACATGTTCGCGGCAAATGTATCGAACAGGCCGCCCATCCCGTTGTAAATGATGCTCACGGTCATCACGAGCACCGCGAACAGGATCGCCAGCAGGAGCCCGATCCCGTGCAGGACCGGGTGGGTCTTTTTTTCTCTGGTCTGCTTCTGTTTTGCTGTTTTATCTGCCACCTCTGCCTCCCATGATGCGAGAAAAGATAGTTGATCATCTATATGCAGTATACACGTTTACCGGCAAAAAACACGAAGTTCCTCACAACTAGTAAAAATAGAGCACAGCGGGAAGAGAAAAGCCGGACTTACAGCTGTCACGACCGGTTCCACCCGGAGACGCCGACACATTTTTTGACACATAATGGTGTGCGGAGAAACAGACCACATGCACACAGACAGGCACATTTCGGCCCTCAGCGGCACAAAACAGTCCCTGTTCTGTATCTGTACAGCTGTGTAAATGTATAAGTACAGCCCAAAGTATGGCGATTTTAGACTGGCACGGTAAATGCTGTAACTTAAATCGTTATTTGCAGTACCATCTTCTGAAAGGAGCATACCATGCAAAAGGAACAGTTTAGCAGTGTAGCCATCAAGGCTATCGTTATCGCCGTTGTATGTAACCTGCTGGCAGGTGCCCAGAACTGCTGGAGCATCCTGGGCAAAGGAATGATCGCCAATTATGGCTGGACAGCTGCCCAGGCTTCCGCCCCCTACACCGTTCTGACCATCTGTGCCGCCAGTTTTGCCTCCGTCGCCGGCATGATTGGTGACAGAAAAGGACCCAAGTACGGCATCATGCTCGCCGGTCTCCTGATGGGCGGCGGTCTGATCATCAGCGGATTCACCACTTCCCCCATCGTGATGATCCTCTCCGCGGGCGTCATGATCGGCTGCGGCTCCACCGCGCTGACCGCCAACACCTCCCCCGGTGCCGTCAAGAACAGCCCTGCCAGCCGCGCAGGTCTTGTCTCCGGTATCTGCACCGCCGGTATGGCCCTCGGCTCCCTCTACATGTCTCCGCTGGTCAACTTCCTGGTCAACAACTTCAGCGTGCGCACTGCGTTCGTCACCGTCGGCCTGATCGCGCTGATCGGAATGATCGTGATCGGCTCCCAGATGCCCACCCCTCCTCACCTGGCCACTACCGTGCTGACCCCTGAACAGGAAGCCGAGAGAGCAGCCCGTGATGCCAAGACCCTGTACAAGAGCAAACTGACCCCCGGCCAGGCTGTCAAGACGTCTCCTTTCTGGATGATGTTCATTGTGTATCTCTGCTGCCAGCTCCTTGGCAACCTCGTTGTCTCTCAGGCTGCCAGTATCGCCTCCGTGCAGGCCAACTGGGAGGGCGGCTACATCCTGATCATGGCTCTGGCCCTTGCCAATGGCTCCGGCCGTCTGCTGTCCGGCCTGTTCGCTGACAAGTTCGGCACCTTTGGCACCTATCAGCTCGTTCTGGCCATCCTGGGCGTCGTCATTGCCCTGTTCAGCTTCTTCCGCAGCCCTGGCCTGCTGATCCTCGGCGTCATCGTCATCGGCGTCTGCTACGGCGCTTCCGTCCCGCTGTCCGTGGACGCGGCGAGAGAGCTGTTCGGTGAGAAGTACCTGAGCACCATGACCGGCCTGATCTGGCTGGCCTTCGGTATCAGCGGCATCTTCGGCTCCTCCATCGCAGGATGGGCTTTTGACCGCACGGGGTCCTACACCGGCTCCTACATCATGGCAGTCTGCTTCTGCATCGTGGGCCTGATCTTTGCCACTATGATGCGCAAAAAAGTCCTTGCCGCAGAGGAATAAAAAAACTGCCCGGAACAATATTACAGAAACGGAGAATAAACATGAATATTCAGCTGCTGGAAGGAAAGACAGCCATCGTCACCGGAGCCAGTGAAGGGATCGGGTATTCCATCTCGGAACTTTTTGCCAGAGAAGGAGCCACAGTCTACATGATCGCCAGAAGGCAGGAGAAGCTGGACGCCGCGGTGGCGCAGGCAAGAGAGGCCGCCGGAACGGACAAGATCTACGGCATCGCCGGAAGTGTCTCCGACAAGGATCTTTGCAAGCAGATCTGCAAGAGGGTCTATGAAGAGCAGGGCGCCATCGACATCCTGGTGAACAACGCCGGCATTTCCAACACCTACGGGATCGACAGCACCACTGACGAGGAGTGGGAGGCCGTGATGGAGACCAACGTGAACGCTCTGTTCCGCTGGTGCAGAGAGGCCGCTGGCTATATGGAGCAGAACCACAGCGGCAATATCCTCAACATCTCGTCCTGCTGCGGTTTCAAGCCCCTGTCCGGTTGCGCCTACAGCTCCTCCAAGGGAGCCGTGAACGCGCTGACCAAGAACATGGCTTACCGCTACGTGGACAGCGGCATCCGCGTCAATGCGTTGCTGCCCGGCCGCGTCATGACCCCCATGCAGTCCAAGAACAGGGCCAGGGAGGCGCAAGACGCCGGCAAGAACAAGACCAACATGCATACCTGGGGAGACAAGTATATCAACAGGGATCTGCCGCCGCTCGGTCCTGACGGCCAGGCTTACCCGGCACTCTTCCTGGCCAGCGACATCCTGTCTCACGATGTCACCGGCGTCTGCTTGCCTGTGGACGGCGGATCGTATATGCTGTGATTCGAGCCAGATAACAATGTTTGCAGAAAGGAGAACAAAAGATCATGACTGTTATGGAAGCGATCGAAGGAAGACATAGTGTCAGAGCATTTATTGACAAGGATGTCAGCGATGAGCTGCTGACCAAAGTCGTGAGCGCGGCGACCTGCGCTCCGTCCTGGGCGTGCACAAGGCCCTGGATCTACTATGTGGCAGCGGGCGATAAGCTCAGGAAGATCCGCGAGGAATACCTTCGCCTGGATGCCGAAGGCGTGGAGAAAAACAATGATCTGATCACCATGCCCAAGTGGCCCGAGCGTGAGAACAACAATCAGCTCGAGTGGGGCAGACAGCGTTGCAGAGTTCAGTGGAATATCGATCCCAACTCCACGGATCCCGCTGAGCAGGCACGCTTTGCAGAGATCAGAAAACATATGCGCGAGATGAGCACCCGTTTCTTCGATGCTCCGGCAGTCATTTTCCCCTGCATGGACAAGAGCCTCCATAACTGGGCCCTCTATGATATGGGTGCAGCCTCCATGAATATTCAGCTTGCCGCCTACGAGAACGGCCTCGGCTGCATCACCGCATATCATATGGGATGCTATCCCGATGTCCTGCGCAGAGAACTTGGCATCCCCGGCAATCTTGCGATCCTTCTGGGTATCGCGATCGGCTATAAGGATGAGGAGAGCTGCGAGAACAGGGATAAGGCAGTGCGCACACCTGTGAGTGAGATCCTCACGATCGTGAGATAAACACGCAGGGATGTGAATGAACGCATCAACTGTGCCTGAACGGACCGCAGAGAGACAAGGAACCGGCAGGGACATAAACAAACAGGCGGAGGCCGCATGCCTCCGCCTGTTTATCATTTGTCCGGAAATACGGTGTGATACCCCCTGTAAAAAACCGCGACTGGCCACTGTTTCATTCCGGCAGCAATTCCTCTGCCCGGGAGATGATCGGGTCGGCGCCGCGCGCCTCCAGAAAACCGCGCGGGCGGAAGCCCCAGTCCACGGCGATGCAGTCGAGGCCGGTGTTTGCGGCGGTCTGCAGGTCGATCTCGGAGTCGCCGATGTAGACTGCCTCCGCAGGAGCCGCGCCGAGGACCTCCAGACAGCGGAGGACCATGTCGGGGGCGGGTTTGCGGGCGATGCTCTTCTGCTCGCCGATGGAGAAATCGAAGAGGCCGTCGAACTGGTCGCGGACGAGCTCCTGCACTGCGTCGTCCGGCTTGTTGGAGACGACGGCGGTGAGACGGCCCTGCGCGCGCAGCGCGCGGATCACCTCCGGAATGCCGGGGTAGGGACCGGTCTGATCGGTGCAGTGGATGGCGTAGTAGGGTCGGAAGACCTCCTCGATGCGTGCCACGGCCGAGGGATCTACGGTCGGTGAGACGGGGTCCTCCGCGGAGCCTACCTGAACCAGCGTCTCCCGCGGCCAGCCCGCCTCAAAAGCGAGCGCCCGGGTCGCCGCGACGGTGATCCCGCTGCCGAAGAAAGAGCCCGTGATCTCCGGTGTGTAGTCGTGACGGTGCCCGCAGACCTCCAGCGCGTGATTCAGGGAATGCGTGAGATCCGTCAGTGTATTGAGGACGGTGCCGTCCATGTCGAAGATATAGGCTCTGTAAGTTTTCATTTCTATCCCTCCCGTCTCCTATCATACCATAAAAGCTCTCCCTTTTAGCATCTGCTGTGCCTGAATGGAGCGCGAGTGGAGAATGGCAGGCAGAAGATTGTGTCTTTCTGCGTAACACCGTGTCCGGGACAGGCTACTTCTCTGAAACTGTCTGGAAAAATAAAATATATATAAATAATCATCAGAGCAGGGCCCGCTCTATAGTAAACACGCAACGGAACAGTGTGTAACACGACCAGGCATGTAACACAATCATTCTGCCGGAAAGCGTTCCGAAGGAGGAAAGCGATGAAAGAAAAGAAAATGAGCGGTATCAATTATATCGCCCTGCTCTCGGTATTTCTGTTTGCCGGAGCGGGCACATTCATGAACGCGGCCGTCCAGACCATGATCGATGCATGGCCGGATGTCCCTGTTTCCACAGTGCGAATGGTGGTCTCCCTGCCCCCGCTCGTGAGTCTGCCGGTCATGCTTCTGACGGGCGGTATCGTCGGTAAGAAGCTGAGCTACCGCTTCTGCGCGATCGTGGGTACGCTGCTGATCGCTCTGGGCGGTGCTGCGCCTTTCTTCGTGAGCAGCAGCTGGACGCTGGTCCTGGTGTTCAGGGCGATCCTGGGCGTCGGCGTCGGTCTGCTCGGCATGCGCAACGCGCTGCTGGTCTACTCCGTCCCGGAGGAGAAGAGTGCCGCGTTCACGGGCTACGGCAACGCTCTGTTTAACGGAGGCGCCGTGATCGCTTCGCCGATCGTCGGCATCCTGTCCCAGTTCAGCTGGAAGCACCGGCGGAAAAGGGCAGCTTCACCTGGAGAGCCTATTACTACATGGCGATGATGTTCCTGACGACGGGCGTCCTCTACCCGCTGCTGTCCGGTCTCTCCACATATGTAGCAGCCAAAAACATCGGAACACCTGCTCTTGTCGGCAGCGTGCTCTCCGCATACACGCTGGGCGGCGTCGTCGCCAATGTGATCCTGGGCCCCATCATGGGCGCCTTGAAGAAGAACACCATCGGCGTGACCTGCCTCGTGATCGCCGCCTGCACGGCGGGCGTGCTGTTCATTCCCTCTGTACCGGTACTGTTCGCCGCCTGCTTCGTGGCCGGCGCCGGATTCGGCATCCTGCTGTCCGCGTTCCTGATCTATAATGGCCGCGTGTCCCATCCGAGCGTCATGGCTCTGGGCTCCACGATCATCCTTGCGATGCTGCAGCTGGGCGTTTTCATATCCACTTTCTTCATCACCTTCTGCCATGCGATCTTCCACCGCGCCTCAGACGTGGAGAGCTCCTATTTCGGATGCATGATCGCGTACGTGGTGATGGCGGTCATCGCCTTCGTGCTGCATGTGGCACCGGAGGAGGACTATCAGTAAGGACTGTCAGGAGAGCCCTTCTGACCGCCCTTCATAGTACTGCCGGATCGCGTCAATAAAGCCCTGTACTTCGGGAGACGGGCGTTTCGGATACATGATCCCGTAGGGGATCGCGCAGTCCCAGTCGATGGGGATCTGCACCAGGCCGGGATGCATCGTCTCCCAGACGGGGAGGCTCAGGAGCAGACAGTTGTTGTCGATACACGTGTGAAAAACATCCACGTCGTAGAAACCGCCCACGCCGATGATGTTCAGATCCGTGCATTCCCGTTTCAGGATCTCCATCGCCCGCGCATTGCCGGGGGAGTCCTCAGAGATCATCATGAGTGTCTGACCGTTCAGATCACCGACGGAGAGCTTCTCCCGGGAGGCCAGAGGATGCGAGATGGGAACGGCGCAGACGATAGGTTCGTCGTGAAGCCTGAGGAAACTGCAGTTGGGGAGCCACGCTTCGCTGTCACACACCGCCAGCAGAACATCAAAGAACGGTTCGTCCGTGTTCAGAGAGGCGATCAGCTCCGTGATCCGCTCATGATCGTCGCTGTAAGGAATGATCCGGAGGCGATACTGAGGGTATTCCTCCCGGATCTCCTCCCAGAGAGAGACAAGAGGGGAGCAGGGGTTGAGCATGGATGATCCCACGCGGATCACCGGGCGTCCGCCGGAGCCTGCCCTGCGGGCCTTCCTGATCGCCGCCTCGGAGTCTTCGAGGAGACGGGCGGCATCCTCCCGGAGCGATCTGCCGGCCGGTGTCAGGGAGACACCTGAGCTGCCCCGCACCAGGAGAGGGACGCCGACATGCTCTTCCAGCGCATCGATCTGTCTCATGACAGAGACGCGGGAGATGTACAGTTTCTGGGCAGCCTTGGAGAAGCTGCCACATTCCGCCACTTTGAGAAAGGTATGGACCTGCGATGTGATCATTGAGTGCTCCTTCCATATTGAACGCGGTTTGTATACTATTTATTCAGCATATAGCATACCAGAATCACACTGCGGGAAGAAGAAACAGTATCGGACGGCACATGTACGGATTATGTAACACGGATGCACACTAAGAGTTCTTCATCGATCATAAACGCAGAATTACAATGGAAATATAAGGACCCGGGTCCCGGGCAGGGACCGCATATACAAATCATCAGGAAAGGAGAACACCATGGCCAAACTGACACTGAACTTTATCTCGGAAGCGCTCTATCGCCCTGTGCCGATCGATATCATCGTCCCCACTGACCATATGGTGATGGCGGACCAGCCTCTGCCTGAGGCGAACAAACCTTACAGGACGGTCTATTATCTGGAAGGCCTTGAGGGCAACTACAGCGGACCCGCCAACTACACCAAGCTTCAGGCCTATGCGGAGGACTACAACGTGGCAGTCGTCGTCGCCGGCGGCGAGAACAAATGGTACACAGATTCCCCGTTTTCCGGAGATTACTTCGTGCGTTTCATCTGCAAGGACCTCATCCGGTTTACCCGCCGTCTGCTGAACATCTCCGACAAGAGAGAGGATACGGCGATCATGGGCTTTTCCATGGGCGGACACGGCGCCATGACCATCGGCCTGGCCAATCCGGACCTGTTCGGCAGCATCCTCACTATCGATGCCGCCTACCATCAGCAGGTCTGGCTGGATGCGCCGGAAGTGCCCACCTGGGACCTGACCACCAGAAAACAGTACATGACCATGCTCGGCGTAGATAAGATGGAAGATTTCCTGGGCGGCCAGTATGACCTGGAGGCTTCCGCCAAAAAGACCATCAAAGGAGACCTGGTCCCCAGGATCTTCTGTGCCTGCGGAACGAAAGACGGCCTGTACGGCGGCAACAAGGAAACAGCGGAGATGCTGAAAGGTCTCGGCTATGACGTCACCTGGAAGGACGTCGAGGGCGGCGGACACAGCAACTGGACCATCGACCACGCACTGGAAGACGCTTTCGCATGGTTCAATGGCGCGGATACTTTCTGCGGCAATCTCCGTTTCTCCGGCAAAGATGCAGACCTGAACGCGGCCAATTTTGCCACATGGAAGACCTGGTACAGCGTGGAAGCCGGCGACACTTCCGAGTATCGCATGCTGCCTTTCACGGAGTATGCAAAGAAGAACTGACCGTAAAATAAACGAATGATCGCGCCGGAGTTCCCGGCAGAGATGTACATGGGCGGAGGGCATGTGTCCTCCGCCTGTTTATTTGCCCGGAAATATGGTATGATGCTTCTCAAGACGGATAGAGGGAGGAGAATCGCAGGATGATCCAGAGAAACCAGATCCTTAAGATCTACGGGACCGACTATAAAGAGATGACACGGCGGCTTCTGGATGCGGCCGATCTGGCGGGGACGATCCGCGCGAAATGCGGGGATCGGGCTGAGCGCGCCTGTATCGGCATCAAGCCCAACCTCGTCGTGCCCTCCCCGGCGGAATTCGGAGGCACGACACATCCGGAGGTCGTGGCGGGGATCGTCGAGTACCTGCAGGAGACCGGATTCGGGAATCTTCTGATCGCGGAGGGCTCCTGGGTCGGCGACCGCACTTCGGAGGCTTACGAGTACTGCGGCTACCGGCAGCTCTGTGAGAAGTACGGCTTGCCTTTCGTGGACACGCAGAAGGAGCGCTCCCACGAGGTCGACTGCGGCGGGATGCGGCTGAAGATCACCGATGTCGTAGACCGGATCGATTATCTCATCAACGTGCCCGTCATGAAGGGCCACTGCCAGACGCACATGACCTGCGCCCTCAAGAACCTGAAGGGCTTGCTGCCCAACCCGGAGAAGAGCCATTTCCACCGGATGGGCCTGCACAGGCCGATCGCGCATCTGCAGAAGGGGATCCGGCAGGACTTTATCGTGGTGGACCACATCTGCGGGGACCTGGATTTTGAGGAGGGCGGCAATCCGGTCGTGCGCAACTGCGTTATGGCAGCCCTGGACCCGGTGCTCGTCGACAGCTACGCCTGCCATCTCATGGGATACACGCCGGACGACGTGCCCTACGTGCGCCTGGCGGAGCAGCTGGGCGTCGGGACGACGGACCTGGACAGCGCGGAGATCCTGCATGTGGGACGGGGGACTTCACAGGGCAGCACCGTGTCGGACGGGGCCATTGCTGCAGCCGGGAGCGGGGAGGATACGGTCCTCCGGCAGGGAGACTCGGACGAGGAGCTCCCCCGCGCGCGACGCGTCCTGGATGTCGCCTACGCTGTGGAGGAAGTCGATTCCTGCAGCGCCTGCTATGCCAACCTGACGGGAGCGCTGATCCGCCTCGAGGAGGAGGGGCTTCTGGACAGTCTGGACACGCAGATCGGGATCGGCCAGGGCATGCAGGGTCGGACGGGCAGGCTCGGTGTCGGACGCTGTACACAGAAATTTGACGTGTGTATCCTGGGATGTCCGCCGTCCTCGGAGCAGATCTACGGGGAGCTGAAGCGGTATATTCAGGAGGACAGCTGTGACAGACCGTGAGTGGGACAGCAAACTCCATATCGACACCTGCGGCCGCGAGGACCACGCGCAGGACGGAGACCATTACGCCTATGAGCCCACGGATTACTGCATCCTGGAGCGGCTGGTGCAGAGCGGCTACATCGGGCGCGACGACCACCTGCTGGATTACGGGTGCGGAAAGGGGCGTGTCTCTTTCTTCCTGAACGCCGTGACCGGCTGCCGCGTGACGGGGATCGATTACGACGAGGACATGATCGCCGCCGCGAGGAGGAACCTGAAGACTTGCCGGGTCCGGGGCAGGACGCAGGGAAGTGCCGGGGGCAGGACAGGCGAGACCGGCGGCGGGCTCGGCAAAACCGCCGCAGAGAAGCAGATCCGCTTCCTGGAGCAGGACGCCATGACCTATGAGGTGACGGACGAGAACAGGTTCTATTTTTTCAACCCTTTCTCGGAGAAGATCCTGCGGGTCGTGCTGGACAGGATCGTGGACGCGTGGTACGCGCTGCCGCGGGAGATGTATCTGTTCTTCTATTATCCGGAGGACGAGTATGTGGGGCGTCTCATGATGACCCCGGAGCTGGCCTTCGTGGACGAGATCGACTGTACTGATCTCTATGAACACCCGAACAGGCGGGAGAGGATCCTGGTTTTTGAGTTGGAAGGAGGATCAGAATGAACAAGCTTGGTTTTGGTTTTATGAGGCTGCCGCTGACGGATCCCGACGATCAGACTAAGATCGATCTCCCGTTGACAGAGCAGATGGTAGACGCTTTCTTTGCGGCGGGATTCACGTACTGTGATACGGCATGGATGTATCACAAGTTCATGAGCGAGCCCACCGTGGGCAGGGCTGTGGTGAGCCGGTATCCGAGGGAGAGCTTCACGATCGCCAGCAAGCTCCCGCTCGGCATGATCCACTCCCATGAGGAGGGCGTGGAGATCTTTGAGACCCAGAAGAAAAAACTGGGCGTCGACTACTTCGACTATTACCTCATGCACAATATGGTGCACGAGGACTACGAGAAAGCGAAAGAATATGACCTCCTCTCCTTTGCCAGGGAGAAAAGGGCCTCCGGCGAGATCCGGAAACTGGGTTTTTCCTGCCACGACACGGCGGATTTCCTGGACAGGGTCCTGACGGAATGTCCCTGGTTCGAGTTCGTGCAGCTGCAGATCAACTATCTGGACTGGGAAGATGAGAAGATCCAGAGCCGGAAGTGCTATGAGGTCTGTGTCAAGCACGGCAAGCCTGTGATCGTGATGGAGCCGGTCAAGGGCGGTACCCTGGCCAATGTCCCCGATCCGGTGAGAGAACTGCTGCGGTCGGTCCATCCCGACTGGAGCCCCGCGTCCTGGGCGCTGCGTTTTGCCGCGAGCCTCCCCGGCGTACAGACCGTCCTCTCCGGCATGAGCAATATGGAGCAGCTCACGGAGAACATCGGTTTCATGAAGGACATGGAGCCGCTGACCGCAGAGGAGATGGCTGTACTGGAGCGCGCTGCGGCCATGATCAAAGGCACGATCTCCATCCCCTGCACGGGCTGCCGCTACTGCGTGGAGGAGAACAGCTGCCCGATGGATCTTTCCATTCCGCGCTATTTTGCCCTGTACAACCTGGCGCAGCTGCACGGCGGTGACGCGGAGCAGGAGAAGGCGCAGTACGAGGAGATCGTGGCGCAGGGATCCGGCCGGGCCTCCGAGTGCATCGGCTGCCGCGCCTGCGAGGCCGTGTGCCCGCAGCGCATCCTGATCTCCGAGCGGATGCAGGAGGTGAGCGGGGTGCTGGAAGGGAGAAGCAATGACTGACAGTCCGGTGACACACACCCCGAAAATGCAAGCGTTCATGGAAATGCAGAAAATGAGGAGGGTGTCTGTAACCCATGATATCTCAGAAGAACAGAGAGCTATTGTCATCGATCACAAATATGGGAGGGGACTGATCTGCACCCCAAAAAGGTAACACTTCCCTCCACTGAAACCCATATAGGTG
>CAMOJW010000042.1 GCA_946617225.1 uncultured Lachnospiraceae bacterium | reverse complement strand
TAGGACAAACGGTTTTCAAGACCGCCTCGTTATGACCGCTTCGATACCTCTCCATCAGGTTCGGCCGACGTGCAAATGGAGGCTTTCAAGCATCGCATCTCTCGCGCGAACAAAAGCTATCTTAACAGAACATTTCTCCCCTGTCAACTACATTATTGAAAAAAAAACTGCACATCGGAAATATGTTTTGAAGACGGGCCGGAAGCTTGCTCACCGGACGGATCCGGGACATATTCCCGAGGCGGACGAGGGGCATAGTCCCTCTGTTCGCACACAGTCCCGGGACGCGCAGCGTTCCGGGACCTGGGGTACTGTTTATTTCATTTTTGATCCAGTCAATCAAGGGGGTATTTGGCCGTGATCTCCGCGATGATCGCCCTGGCCTCTTCGATCCCCTGTTCCTGTTTGTGGATCACGATGGAGATCGCTTCCGCAACGCGGTCAAAATCCTCCTCGCCGAGGCCGCGGGTCGTGGCAGCGGGGGATCCGAGTCGGATACCGCTGGTGACGAAAGGAGACCTCTGCTCGTTGGGGATTGTGTTCTTGTTGGCGGTGATGCAGGCCTGGTCCAGCCAGTTCTCCACCTGCTTGCCGGTCAGACCGGTCCTCGTCAGATCCACCAGCATCAGATGGTTGTCAGTGCCGCCGGATACGATATCGATGCCCCTCGCCTGCAGACCCTTGCACAGAGCCTGGGCGTTGTCGATCACACGCTGCTGATAATCCCGGAAAGAGGGATCCAGCGCTTCCCGGAAGCAGACTGCCTTGGCAGCGATCACGTGCTCCAGAGGACCGCCCTGGATGCCGGGAAAGACAGCCTTGTTGAAATTATACTTTTTGGCCGCTTCTTCATTGGCCAGGATCATGCCGCCGCGGGGGCCGCGCAGTGTCTTGTGCGTAGTGGTAGTGACCACGTCTGCGTACGGGAACGGACTCGGATGCAGTCCGGCAGCCACGAGACCTGCGATGTGGGCGATATCCGCCATCAGGACGGCGCCGCATGCATCCGCGACCTCGCGGAACTTCTTGAAATCTATAGTGCGGGCGTAGGCGGAGGCGCCGGCGATGATCAGTTTGGGCTTCGTTTCCATAGCGATGCGCATCAGCGCCTCATAATCGATGAAGCCGTTCTCATCGACGCCGTAAGGGACCACATGGAAGAAAGCGCCGGAAATATTGGCTGCACTTCCGTGGGTCAGATGACCGCCCTGGTTCAGGTTCATGCCCATGAGGGTATCGCCCGGTTTCAGGATGGCAAATTCCACTGCCAGATTGGCCTGTGCGCCTGAGTGAGGCTGCACATTGGCATAGTCGCAGCCGAAGAGCTTTTTGGCCCGCTCGATGGCGATAGTCTCGATCTCATCGATGACAAAGCAGCCGCCGTAGTAGCGCTTGCCGGAATAGCCTTCTGCGTATTTGTTCGTGAGGGGACTGCCCATGGCGGCCATAACAGCCTTGCTGGTCCAGTTTTCGGAGGCGATCAGTTCGATGTGATCGTTCTGCCGCTGGATCTCCTTCTCGATCAGAGCAGCGGTTTCCGGATCCACACGTCTGACTTCTTCCAATGAATACATCTTACCAAATCCTCCTTATAATCTGTCGTTCAATACTGCCTGGATCCTGGCGGCATTCTCCTTCATACTGTCCTCATCGGGCCAGGTGATCGAGAGCCGCATGCTGCCGCCCGAGTAAGTGGGCTGCATATCGCCTTCTCCCTTTCCGGCTTCCTGCCGCATAAAGCTCCACGTGGCATTGTCGGAGAGCTGCATATTGACCAGTTCCGCGATCTTGTCCTCCGGAAGGCTGGTGGAGAAAGTGCCCTTCAGGCTCTTGAGCAGATCGCCGATATTGAGCAGGACCCCGGGAGACATCATCTTCTGCAGGATTGCCTTGAGGACTGCCTCCTGATCCTTGCCCCTCTGGTTGTCGCCGTCGGCAAAACTGTACCTCTCCCTGCAGAAGGCCAGGGCCTGTCTTCCGTTCAGGTGCTGCTGCCCGGCTTCCAGATGCACGCCGGAATCCGTGAAGGCGTCAAATGCCTGCGGGACATAGACGTCCACGCCGCCCAGCGCATCCACCACATCGACCAGAGTGGTGAAATTCACTCTGACATAATAGGTGATCTCGATGCCGTAGGCTTTTTCGAGGGTCGCCATAGAGGCATCCACGCCATACAGGCCCGCATGGGTCAGTTTGTCGCGCATGCCGCCGGATACACCGGGGATTTCCAGATAATAGTCTCTGGGAGTGGTGGTCATCAGGATCTTCTTCGTGTTCGGGTTCACCGTAACGATGATGTTGACGTCGCTGCGGCTGGTCTGATCGATGGACCCGCGGACATCGATACCGCTGATCAGGATATTGAAGGGCTCGCCCTGCTGGACGGTCTCGGTCTCGATCTCAGTCTGGATGCCGTAATTGTGGATGACTTTGACGCGCTCGCCATAGCCCTCCACGGCCTCTTCGATCAGGGGCTCATAGGCCTGGTTGTAAATGATGGCGCCGACCTCGCCGTTGAGAAGCGCTTCTGCCTCCTCCACGGGAGAGGCGTATTCGCGCACCTGGATGGTGGCGCCGACCTGGCCCTCGATATCCTCCCGCATGGCCTGGGTGTTGCTCTCGTCCATGCCTGTCTGGATACCGAAGATATAGTTGCCCGCATCCAGTATGTTCTCGGCCGCGTCATCCGCGAGGACCACGGCGATCATATCGTCTGTCTTATAGGAAACTTCACTGGTCCCGAGGACATTCAGCGTCTTGCGCAGTGTTCCCGCTCCCCAGATCGAGCCGATCATCACGACCAGACTCAGCACCAGTGCCACGATCCGGGATCTCCATCTCCTTCCGAGAAGGACAAAGGCCACCGCGGCCAGTCCCAGCAGCAGTGCTGCGATCAGGACCACATATTTCCAGGGGAGCATCCTGGTGCTGTTGATGGTAAACAGAAGGACAGCGGAAAAGATGATCTGGAATATAAATGCGACGACTGCCGCTGTGGAGAGGATCCTCCTGAACCGCTTACTCTTAAGGAAGGAAAGGGCTCCCGCTCCTGCCGCAGAAATACTGCTGACAGCCTGCCTCCCTCTCGCGGAGGCCGCACTGCTTCCGGAAGGTCTCCTGCGCACGGGTCTGCGCATCTGTCCGCCCTCAGCCCTGCGTTCAGGTCTCCTGCGGGGGGCAGTGCCTTCTGCAGCCCTGTCCGCACCCGCGCCGCGCCTCTCCGGATCTGTCTGACCGGTACCCGTCCTGCGGACAGCGCCTGCCGGGCGTGTCCCGGGAGCGGCCTTTCCGGCCGGTCTGCTTCCCTGCGCTCCTCCGGCGGGCCTGCGGCCTGCAGCAGGTCTGCGAGTGTTCGGGCCGCTCATGCCTTCAGAGGCCCCGGTCCCGCCGGCGGGTCTCCTGGCAGCGGTCCCTCTCCTGACCACCCTGCGGCGCTCAGCGGAGACAGGTGTTCCCTGCTTATTCACTGGTTTTCTGTTATCTGCTCCGGAAGATCCTCCGGCTGTATTTCTCTCGTCCGTCGTTCCCATACCGTCCCTCTTGCACGTTTTGTCGGGATCTGGCCCGGCTGCTCTCCTCTTCGGAAAAGGCCGGGAAAACATTATCCTAATTAAGATACCCCAATCACCGACCAATTGCAACACAATAACTCGATCAGTGCACTCGAAAAAAGTGCTGAAAATGGGCCAGAAGGCCGGCAGATTACTGGTTAATGATCATAAAAACATCCCCCCGCGGTGTCCGCAGGGGGATGTCTGTTCATTTCAGACCGGATCCGGAAGGATCATTCGACGTCTTTTTTCAGGACGCCGAGCATCAGTGCGCCGACGACTGTGCCGACGACCAGAGCGGCGAGATAGCCGATGGGATTGCCGACAACAGGGAAGACGAAGATGCCGCCGTGAGGTGCACGGAGCGTGCAGCCCAGGAGCTCGGAGACGATACCGGCGACTGCCGAACCAACCACGCAGGAAGGAATGACACGTCCGGGGTCAGCCGCAGCGTAAGGGATCGCACCTTCGGTGATGAAGGAGAGGCCCATGATGAAGTTCACGGGACCGCTCTCGCGCTCGGTCTTGGTCCATTTCTTCTTGTTGATCAGAGTGGACAGAGCGATCGCGCAGGGAGGGACCATACCGCCGATCATGACGGCTGCCATGATATCAAAGTTGCCGTTTGCGATAGCCATGGTACCGAACAGATAGGAGGCCTTGTTGAAGGGGCCGCCCATGTCGATGGCCATCATGCCTGCCACGACAGCGCCGAGCAGGAGCTTGGAGGATCCGCCCATGCTGGACAGGAAGTTGGTCAGTCCGGTGTTGAGGGCGCCGACCACGGGCTCGACAGCGAACAGCATGATCAGTCCTTCAAACAGGATACCGAAGAGCGGGAAGATCAGAACGGGAGCGATCTTCTCGATCACATCCGGAAGCTTGTCCGTCGCCTTGGAGATCAGCTTGATCAGATAGCCCGCCAGGAAACCGGCCACCAGGGCGCCCAGGAAACCGGACTTGCCGTTGGCCGCGATCATGCCGCCGACAAAACCGACGGCCAGTGCGGGACGGTCACCGATCGCTTCCGCGATGAAACCGGCGAGGACGGGAAGCATGAACCCGAAGGCGATGCCGCCGATGTTCTTCAGAGTTGCCGCCACAGGTGTGTAGGAACCGAAGTTGCCGTCCTGCGGTGCGCCTGCAAAACCGTCGACCAGGAAGGCCAGGGCGATCAGGATACCGCCGCCGACAACGAACGGCAGCATGTGGGAAACGCCGTTCATCAGATACATATATGCGCGGTGGCCCAGGCTGTCGCCGGAAGCTGCCGCAGGTGCCTCGTCGGCTCCGCCGCCGCCCTGGAAGACGGGAGCATCGCCTTTCAGGATCCTGCCGACGAGTTCATCCGCTTTGGAGATGCCGTCGGAGACCTGGCACTGGATCACTTTCTTGCCCGCAAAACGGTCCATGGGGACCTTGGTGTCGACGGCTACGATGATGCCGGCCGCGTCAGCGATCTCCTGAGCGGTCAGGACATTCTTGGCGCCGGAGGAACCGCGGGTCTCGACCTTGACGCTGCAGCCGGCTGCTTCCGCAGCTTTCTGGATGGCTTCAGCCGCCATGTAGGTGTGTGCGATACCTGTAGGGCAGGCGGTCACGGCAAGGATGCTGGTGCCGCCGGCAGGGGCTGCCGCTGCGGGAGCTGCTTCTTCAGCGTCATCTTCCTTGTCGTAGCTGTCACAGACAGCGAGGAACTCATCGGGAGTGGCGGCTTTCTTCAGGGCTGCCACGAAATCGTCGTGCATCAGAAGGCGGGACAGCTTGGCAAGCACGTCCAGGTGGACATTGTCCTTCGTGTTGGGGGCGGCGATCAGGAAGAGAAGATCTACGGGCTCGCCGTCCAGAGCTTCATATTCCACGCCCTTCGGGATGACCATGGCTGCGAGGCCGGGTGATTTGACGGCATCGCTCTTGCCGTGAGGGATGGCGATACCATCGCCGATACCTGTCGTACCTTCTGTCTCACGGAAAAAGACCTGATCCTTGTAAGCCTTGACGTCCGCAATGTTTCCGGCCTTCTCCATCAGGGTGATGGCCATTTCCAGGCACTCCGCCTTGTTGGAGGGGGAAGCTTTCAAAGAGATGCTCTCTTTTTTAAGCAGATCTGTGATCCTCATACACTACTCCTTTCGGGGACTTTATAAAAAATTTACAATTTATTATCCCTTATTCATCTTTTCTTGTCAACCGGACCTCTGCAAAGCATGACGCAAAACCGTGAATACTACTACGCTATAGGATCCCGGCCGCTCTGTACGAACCGGAACGACAGATCCGGATTCTCCTCCTCCGCAGCCCTGCACACCCTGCAGAAAGCCCTGAAATAACCCTTCAGCGCCTGTTCCGCTTCCGCGCAGCCCAGGAAGCGGACCTCCCCCAGACGGCCCAGGACCGGATCTGTGAACACATCGTAGAGAGCGTCCAGGTTGGCGCCGTACCAGGCGGGAAGGGGCAGAGCCTCCCGCAGCCGGTCATGCAGAGAATGCCGGTCCGTGAGACCGCTCAGATCTATTGTGAAACCTTCTTCTCCGTGGCCCATCCTGCTCCTCCTTCTGTCCTTCCGCAGTTACCGGCGGGTGCTCATTCGCTGCCGTACAGCAGTTCAAAATGCTCGTAATGGTCGTCCGTGTAGTAGATCTTCCCGAAATCCCCGGTAAAGACGATCCTCTTCGCTCCCCGGCTCTTCCTGCCCAGCGTCCCGATGTCGCACTCCCGGTAATCGTCCTCCGGCAGGTTCTCCTCATAGTTGCCGAAATGATCGCCTCCGATGCTCCTGCCCGGGGCGTACCGCTCCAGGGACCCGTTCTCCCAGCCCAGTTTGCGTGCCTCTTTTTTGGTGATGTAGTTGGCGGGAAGGGACCGGAAGGCATAGAGATAGAGAGCCACCGCATCCCTGCGGTCATAGCTGCCCCCCAGCACCAGGGCTGCGGGATCCTCCAGATCTCTCAGGGCCTTCGTGTCCGAAGCCAGGGCAGACCACTGTTCGGCTTCGGACCGGACGGTCTCCGCAGCGTCCAGCAGCGGACCTTCCCGGTCAAGGAGGTACTGACTGTCATCCGTGAAGAGACACTCTTCCGAGAAAGAGACCCTTATTTCCGTCCCGTCGGTGCAGACCAGCAGCAGCTCCCACTCGGGCGCTTGCGGGTCACCGGAGGGCGGACCGACCGTCACTTCCGACAGCCCGTCCAGCAGATCGCCGATCAGCTCCGCGTCCGCCGTGACATATCTCTGCCCGTTGTCTGTCTGCAGGTCGCAGTCCGCGTAGAGCACGTCCCGCGCATCCGGCAGGTCCGTACCCGTGACCGAAGAGAGCGGGACAAACTGTCCGCTCCCGTTCTCCGCGCCGGTCTGGGACCCCGTCGTCCCCGCATCCGCCGCAACAGCAGGTCCTTCCGTATTCCCCGCTGCCTGCCCGGTCGTCCTGCCCGGGCAGCCGGTCAGCACCAGAAGGATGAGCAGCGCTGCCGCAAGCCGCAGCAGCGCTCCTGTCACATTCAGAAAAGGACTCTTACAACATTTTTTCATAGCAGGCTCCGCAGTGACACCGTCACTGTCCGGTAGTGTTCAGGGGCAGTGCTCACACGCAGGCCAGTGCCTGTGCGAGGTCCTCCAGAATATCATCGACGTTCTCGATGCCGACGGAGAAACGCACAAGATCCGGTCCGACGCCGGCGGCGACCAGTTCCTCATCCGACAGCTGCCTGTGGGTGGAGGAGGCGGGATGCAGGACACAGGTGTGCGCATCGGCCACGTGTGTGGCGATGATGCCCACTTTCAGGTGCTTCATGAACTCCTCGGCTGCAGCTCTGCCGCCCTTGACGCCGAACGAGATGACACCGCAGGTGCCGTTGGGCATATATTTTCTGGCCAGCTCGTAATACTTGTTGGAAGGAAGGCCCGGATACTGGACCCAGGCGATCTTTTCGTGGCTTTCCAGATATTCGGCAACTTTCTGGGCGTTCTCGCAGTGACGCTGCATGCGGACTGCCAGAGATTCCAGGCCCAGATTCAGGAAGAAGGCGTTCATGGGGGCCTGGATGCTCCCCAGGTCGCGCATCAGCTGGGCCGTGGCTTTGGTGATGTAGGCGCCTTCCAGGCCGAACTTCTCCGCATAGGTGATCCCGTGATAGGACTCGTCCGGTGTGGTGAGGCCGGGGAACTTGTCCGCGTGGGCCATCCAGTCGAACTTGCCGCTGTCCACGATGCAGCCGCCCACGCCCGTGTCATGGCCGTCCATGTATTTGGTGGTGGAATGGGTGACGATGTCCGCGCCCCACTCGATGGGACGGCAGTTGATCGGGGTCGCAAAGGTATTGTCCACGATCAGCGGGACGCCGTGTGCGTGTGCAGCGTTGGCAAAACGCTCGATATCGAACACGGTGAGAGCCGGATTGGCGATGGTCTCGCCAAATACCGCCTTGGTGTTGGGACGGAAAGCCGCCTCCAGTTCCTCATCGCTGCAGTCCGGGTCCACGAAAGTGAACTCGATGCCCATGCGGCGCATGGTCACGTTGAACAGGTTGTAGGTGCCGCCGTAGATGGAGGCGGAGGAGATCACATGGTCTCCCGCACCGGCCAGATTGAAAACAGAGAAGAAAGAAGCAGCCTGACCCGAGCTGGTCAGCATGGCAGCTGAGCCGCCTTCGAGAGCTGCGATCTTGGCTGCCACCATGTCGTTGGTGGGATTCTGCAGCCGTGTATAGAAATAACCCGGCGCCTCGAGGTCGAACAGCTTGCCCATGTCCTCGCTGGTGTCATATTTGAAAGTCGTGCTCTGGATGATCGGGATCATGCGGGGCTCGCCGTTGCCCGGAACATAACCTGCCTGGATGCATTTTGTTTCCTGTCTCATGTGATGGATCCGCCTTTCTGTGATGAACTGTTGATACGTCTCTATCTTACACCCGCCCGCTCTTCCGGGCATCATAAATCTTCCCTCCGCCGATCACGCAGCCTTCGCTGTCATAGAAGACAGCAGACTGTCCCGGCGCTGCCGCCCTCACCGGCCTGTCAAAACGGATCACGGCACGTCCTCCCGGCATCTGCTCGACCACGGCCGTCCCGCCGGGATGCTGATACCGGATCTTGACCAGCGCGGGGATCGCTGTCCCCGGCGCGGGCTCCTCCACACTCATGTAATTCAGATCGTCGCACCAGACCTCACTGTCATACAGGGCACTGTCGTCCGCGATCACGATCTCATCCGTCTCCGGACGGATCTGTTTTACAAAGACCGGGTGTCCCAGGGAGAGGCCGAGATGTTTTCTCTGTCCCACGGTATAATGCAGGATCCCCCTGTGCCGTCCCAGGATCCTGCCCTGCTCGTCCACGAAATTGCCCGGAGGCGGTACTTCCTGTTCTGTGGCGGTCTCGATAAAATCCGCGTAATTTCCTTCGGTGACAAAACAGATCTCCTGGGAGTCCGCCTTGTGCGCCACGGACAGTCCGGCTGCCGCTGCGATCCTGCGGACTTCCGCTTTGTCCAGTCCGCCCAGCGGCATCAGAGTCCGGGACAGCTGTTCCTGCGTCAGGCGATACAGCATATAGGTCTGGTCCCTGGCCGCGGAATCCGCCGTTTGAACGGTATAGCGGCCGTTGTCCCTGCGAATGACCCGCGCATAATGGCCGGTGGCTACATACCGGGCCCCCAGGTCATCGGCCGCCTGCAGGAGCCCGTCCCATTTCAGCACACGGTTGCAGTCCACGCAGGGGTTGGGAGTCCTGCCGAGAGCATATTCCCGCGCCCAGGGGGCAACGACCTTCTCCCGGAAAGCGCCGGCGCGGTCGATCACGTAGTAGGGGATGCCCAGTCTGTCAGCGCAGTCCCGCGCATCGTCTATCTCGCAGCACCGGCTCTCCTGTCCGTCCCCGCGCACCCATGTCCGCAGCGTAACGCCGATCACATCGTGTCCCGCAGCCTTCAGCAGCCAGGCGGTCACGGCGCTGTCCACGCCTCCGGATATTCCCACGATCACTCTGCTCATCCAAATACCTCGCAGTGTCTGCCGCCCTGCTCCCCCTCCGTCACCTGCCGTGCGGCGATCACTTCAGGAAACCGTTGATGATCTGCTCTTCCGCTTCCGCCTCGCTGAGACCCAGGGTCATCAGTTTGATGATCTGGTCTCCGGCGATCTTGCCGATCGCTGCCTCGTGGACCAGGGCCGCGTCCACACTGTTGGCCTCCAGTCCCGGCACGGCCAGGATCCTGCCGTTGTCCATGATGATGGAGTCGCACTCCGTGTGTCCGCTGCACGCTGCGCTGCCCACCAGCTTGGCATCGAACTTCTGGTAGGAATCGTCTCTGGCCACAGAACGAGACACCACGTCCGCGCTGCTGCCGTCGCCGTTGAGGTCCACCACATAGGCGCTGATGGCCCGCTGCTCCCCGTGTGTCATCAGACGCTCTCTGACTACCAGTGCGGCACCTGCGGCGAGTTCCGCTTTGGTCATCCGGTCCGTGTCGTCCACGCCCTTGATCTGCACCATCTCCATCTCCATGGAGCTGTTCTCTTCCATGTAGACTTCCGTCACGGGATTCAGGATCCTCTTGCCGGTGCCGTCGCCCGAGCCGTAGTGTTTCTCCACATATTTGACCCTGGCGCCCTTACCTACGAAAAAGCGGTGGATGCCGTCGTGCTGGGAATTGGCTGTCCCGCAGTTGTCGATGCCGCAGCCGGCGACGATGACCACGTCGGCATCCTCTCCCACGTAAAAATCATTGTAGACCACCTCGGAGAGGCCGCTCTGGGTGAGTACCACGGGGATATGGACGCTCTCCTTTTTGGTCCCGGGCTTGATGCGGATGTCCAGCCCCGTTCCGTCATCTTTGGACTCGATATCGATGTTGGCTGTGGACGACCTGCCTATTGCCTTGCCATTGGAGCGGATGTTGTAGGCCCCCTCCGGCACCTCGTGGAGACCGGCGATCTCCATCAGGAGTCTCTTCTGGATCTCGTCCATTTTCTTCGGTTTCAGCATGTCTGGCCACTCCTTTCCGGCATCTCGAGCACACGGCAGTCACGCACTGCGGAGGCGGTACCGATCAGATCCGGAAGGATCTTCTCCCTGTCGCCCTGCTCCGCGATCCTGCCGTCTTTCAGAACGATCACTTCGTCGGCGATGTTCAGGATCCGCTCCTGGTGACTGATGATCAGGATGGAACTGCCGCTGATCTCTTCTCTCATCCTCTCGAAGACATGGATGAGGTTCTGGAAGCTCCACAGGTCGATGCCCGCTTCCGGTTCGTCAAAAACAGAAAGCACGGAACCCCTGGCCAGCACGGTGGCGATCTCGATCCTCTTCAGTTCTCCGCCGGAGAGGCTGGAGTTGACCTCGCGGTCGATGTAGTCCTTGGCACAGAGGCCCACGGCTGCCAGATATTCACAGGCACTGGCGGGGGACAGGCGCTTGCCGGCCGCGATGCGGATCAGGTCCAGGACCTGCAGTCCCTTGAAGCGCACGGGGGTCTGGAAGGCGAATCCGATCCCCTTCTTGGCGCGCTCTGTGATCGACGCATCCGTGATATCCTCGCCATTCAGATAGATCCTGCCCGATGTGGGCTTTTCGATCCCCATGATCAGACGCGCCAGGGTGGATTTGCCGCCGCCGTTGGGGCCGGTCACCACCACCAGTTTTTCATCGGGGATCACAAGGTCCACTCCCCGTACGATCTCCTTGTTCTGTCCGTCTGCGTCAACGTCAAAGGAGATATTCTTCAGTTCAAGCATTCTCTGTCTCCTCCAGCCTCACATAAAGAGAGGCGTTGAATAGTACCTGTCTCCGCTGTCGGGCAGGAGCGCAACGATCACTCTGCCCTCATTTTCCGGTCTCCGTGCCAGTGAGATGGCGCCGTACAGCGCCGCGCCGGAAGAGATCCCGACGGAGATCCCCTCCGTGGTGGCCAGCAGTCTGGCCGCATCGTAGGCATCTGCCTCCGAAGCTGTCATCACTTCGTCGTAGATCTCTGTGTTCAGGACGCGGGGGACGAAACCGGCCCCGATCCCCTGCAGGCCGTGGGAACCTGCTCTGCCCTGTGACAGAACGGGCGAACCCGCCGGCTCCAGGGCAACGATCCTGACGGAAGGGTCCTGCGCCTTCAGGTACTCCCCCACACCCGTGAGAGTCCCGCCGGTGCCCACACCTGCGATAAAAACATCCACTCTCCCGCCGGTATCCTGCCAGATCTCGGGACCGGTGGTCTCCCTGTGCGCGGCCGCGTTGGCGGGATTGTCGAACTGTCCCGGGATAAAACTGCCAGGGATCTCCCCGGCCAGCTCCTCCGCCCTGTCGATGGCCCCCTGCATCCCTAGGGAGCCTTCAGTGAGCACCAGTTCCGCTCCGTACGCCCTGAGGATGTTCCTTCTCTCCTCGCTCATGGTCTCCGGCATCGTCAGGATGATACGATAGCCTCTGGAGGCGGCGATGGCAGCCAGGCCGATGCCCGTGTTGCCGGAGGTGGGCTCGATGATCACCGAGCCCTCCTTCAGGATCCCCCTTCTCTCCGCATCCTCGATCATGAAAAGGGCCGTCCTGTCCTTGACGCTGCCCGCCGGATTGAGATATTCCAGCTTGACCAGGACCGTGGCCTTGAGGCCAAGTCTCCTCTCGATATTGACGACCTCCAGCAGCGGCGTGCTGCCGATCAGATCAGTGACACCTCTGTAAACGTTCATTTCGTGAGTGCCTCATACTGTTCGTCTGTCACGGGCTCCAGCCACTCGTTGGAGGTACCCGTGCCGGGCACTTCCACGGAGATGTGGGAGAACCAGCTGTCCTTCCTGGCACCGTGCCAGTGCTTGACCTCCGGAGGGATGACCACGATACTGCCCTCCCTGAGCGGGCGGGCAGGCTTGCCCCACTCCTGGTACCAGCCCTCGCCGGCGGTGCAGATCAGCAGCTGTCCGCCGCCCTGATCCGCGTGATGGATATGCCAGTTGTTGCGGCAGCCGGGCTCAAAAGTCACGTTGAACAGCGGAAACTCGCCGGCAGCAGTATCCGTCAGCGGATGCAGGTAGCTGTTCCCGACAAAGTAAGGGGCAAAATTCACATTGGGATCGCCCTGACCGAACATATTGGCCTGATCGAACTCTTTCTTATCTGCGTATTTCATTCTGATGTCTCCTTATCCGATTCCATAGGCAACAGGACGAGGGCAGCGGCTCCGCCGCAGCCCCCTGCCCCGCAAGTATGCTGCTTTCCAGACCTCAGTCGTTGTAGACTTCCTTGGCCAGGTTGAACACGGCCCAACCCTTGGGCCAGCCCGCGTAGAAGGCGACGTGGGTGATGGCAGCGACCATCTCTTTCTGAGTGACGCCATGGTTCTTGGCATTCGTGATGTGATACTTCAGGGAACTGTCCACGATCCCCTGGGCCATCAGGGCTACCACGGTGATCAGACTCCTGGTCTTCAGGTCCAGGTCCTCGTTGTTCCAGTTCTCACCGAAAAGGATATCATCGTTATAGTGTGCGAATTCAGGAGCAAATTCTCCCAGCTGCTTCCTGCCGGATGTCTGCACGATCTTCTCTGCCATGGCTGTCTCCTTTCTGCTGTGCAGGATCCTGAGGATCCCTTATGAATTTATATAGGAAAAAGTATATCCGCCTGTCCCGGAAAATACAATTTCTTTCTGTACTGCTCCTGACCTGCCGCAGATACGGCAGTCTGTCAGTCTTCGGACAGCTGTCTGCCTCCCCTGAACATCCGGGACTGCACCGCCTCCAGGAACCGGCTCATTCCTTCCGGCAGATCTTCGTTCGCGGGCAGATTGGTGTCCCCGATCGCGATCATCTTGTTGCTGCCGTGATAATCGCTTCCGGCCGTCACATAGAGGCCGTATCTCTCCGCCAGCTGCAGCTGCTCTTCGATCAGTTTGTCCGTAAAGCCGGAGTAGAAGGCCTCCACGCCCTGCAGTCCGAAGTCCACGAGCCTGCGGAGACGGTCCTCCATCTCCTCGCCTACGAACAGTTCGTCCCCGCTCCCGTAGGCCGGATGGGCCAGAACGGGGACGCCGCCGCTCTCCAGGATCGCGGTCACCGCCTCCTCCGGTCTCACATATCTGCCCTTGAAATGGACTTTGTTGATGATGTTCTTAATGGCGTCATTCCGGTTCCCGGCATACCCGTACCGCACCATCAGGTTCCCTATGTGCGGTTTGCCGGGATTGTGCATCGCCAGCAGGCTGCGGATGTCCTCCTCCGGGAACTCGATCCCGAACTCCTCCTTCAGTTTCCGGAGCCTGCCGAGGACCTTCTCCATCCGGAAGCCGTGGCTCATATCCACCAGCCTGCGGATAGGTGCTCCGGCGGGATCATAGCCATATCCCAGGATATGGTACTTGCCCAGTTCATCCTTGCAGGAAAATTCAATGCCTGTCAGGAACAGCGGATCTGTCTCCTGCAGCATCCCAGTCATTACCTCGGCTCCGTACACGGCGTCGTGATCTGTGACGGCAAAGAGGCGGATGCCGGCTTTTTTGACATTCTCAAGGATCTCGGCGGGCGTATCCGTCCCGTCCGAGACCGTGGTGTGCATGTGCAGATCCAGGCTCCAAACCGGTGAAAAAGGTGCCCTGTACACGTTCCGTGATCCTTCCATTGTCAGATATTTTTCTTCAGAGTGAGGATGTTCTGGCCGTCCCTGTACTCGTAATCCACGTCGTCCATGGTCTTCTTGACCAGGAAGATCCCCAGACCGCCGATGCCGCGCTCCTGTGCGGAGAGGGTCACGTCGGGGTCCTCTTTGGCAAGGGGATCATAGGGCGTGCCGTGATCCGTAAAGATGATCTTCACACAGATCGGATCCCCGGAGACCTCCACACGCACTGTGGCTCTCCCCTTGTCCGGGGCGTAAGCATAC